>CP020815.1:1396424-1750349 GCA_002243705.1 Anoxybacillus flavithermus | reverse complement strand
ACATGTTCATGCATAGCGAGCTGTAAAGCAACGAGCGAGCCAAGCGACCAACCAATCACAATCGACGGGACGGTTAAAGCGTCTTTTGCTTTCGCTAAAAAATGATTGACATCATGCATATGCTCCCATGCGACGACAGTGACATGGCTTGGTTGAAGGGCGTGAATGAGGGGTGAAAATACGTCACCTTTCATCCCCCATCCCGGCAATAACAATATGTTCATGCGATCAGCCCCATTTCTTTTCCGACTGCGGTAATTTCAGCAATCGCCCAATCGAGTTGCTCTTTTGTCATCGTCGCCATAAGTGAGAAACGAAGGCGCGCCGTGCCGTCTGGTACCGTTGGTGGACGAATCGCAACGGCAACAATGCCCCGTTCACGCAAGCGGGCGCTAAACGCAAGCGCTCGTTCGTTATCGCCAACGATAATTGGCACAATATGCGTCGTGCTTTGACCAATATCGAATCCCGCCTGTTGCAGATGCGTGCGAAAATAATCGCTTAACGCATGTAAATGATGGCGCAATGATCGTTCTTGTTGTACGATCTCAATAGCTGTACAAATGGTGCCGAGCACGCTTGGAGGTAATGCGGTTGTGAAAATAAATGGACGCATCGTATTAATGAAATAATCAATCACGACTCGCTTTCCCGCCACATATGCCCCGTATGCGCCGAGCGCCTTACTAAATGTCCCCATATGTACGTCAATATGCTGTGCTAACTGAAGTTCGTGAGCCATTCCTTGCCCTTTTTCTCCATATATGCCGCTCGCATGTGCTTCATCAACGACAAGCATCGCACCGTATGTTTCTTTTAACGCGACGAGTTCCCGTAGCGGAGCAACGTCTCCGTCCATGCTGAAAATCGTGTCCGTCACAATGATTTTTCGTTTATGTCTTTCGGCTTTTTTTAATAGCGTTTCTAAATGCTCCACGTCCGCATGGCGATAGCGTTTCACTTCCGCTCGGCTTAACATCGCACCATCTACAATGCTGGCATGGTTCCATTTATCGCTAAAAATGACCGCATCCCGTCCTGCTAAGGAAGAAAGAATGCCGACGTTTGCTGTGTATCCGCTATTGACGATGAGCGCAGCTTCACACCCTTTCCAACGAACGAGCGCATCTTCTGCTTGTTCATATAGCGGATGGTTGCCAACAACAAGGCGTGAAGCTGTTGCTCCTACACCGTATCGTCTTGTGGCTTCCATGCTAGCGTGAATAAGCCGTTCGTCATGTGCAAAACCTAAATAGTTATTCGATGAAAAATTCAATAAGTGACGGCCATCGATATGTATAAAACATCCGTCGCTTTCTGCCTGAATCAACGTTCGTTTTTGCGCTTTTTCGGCAAGTTGTTCGATATGTGCGTGCAATTCCTCCCACAACATACCTCTCCCCTTTTTTGTAAACCTTGAAAAAACAAAAGTTTACATATATCTTATCATACGTTTATTTCTTTTTCCATAATAAATAAACAAAATAAGGCGCGCCGATGATCGACACGATGACACCAGCAGGGAGGCCGTCTGGTTCAATTAAATTGCGCCCAATCGTATCAGCAAGCAACAATAACGCACCACCCATCAGCATCGTCACAGGTAAACTTAACTCGTTTCGAGGTCCAACAAGCGCCCGAGCAATATGTGGGGCCATTAAACCAACGAATGCGATACCGCCCGTGACTGAAACTGCCGATGCGGCAAGCGCCACTGCCGTCAATAGTAAAACGAGTCGTTCTCGATCGAGCGATACGCCGATGCCAATGGCTACAGGATCATTCAATTGCAAAGCATTCAAGCGATGCGCTTTATATAAAACGAACGGAACGAGAATGATGAGCCACGGCAACAATGCGAGAACGAACGCCCAATCGAGCCCCCAAATACCGCCGGCTAACCATTTTGCAATAAAATCGACTCTCATACGATCGGCTCCCGAAATGAGAACGATCATCAATCCTGAAAACGCCGTAGCAAAACCGATGCCAATTAACACGAGCCGAATCGGTTGAAGTCCTATTTGTTTATTGTACGACAACGTATAGATGAGAATCGCTGTAAGTAGCGCACTGCAAAAAGCGACGAGCGGAATAAGGTAAGCAAATGATTGTGCTTGGATTGGAATAAATAAAAAGAACAAGGCGACACCAACACCTGCGCCAGCATTTATACCGATGACACCTGGATCGGCTAAGTCATTGCGCATTACAACTTGTAAAATAGCACCAGACAACGCTAATGCCACACCTGCAAGCAACGTAATAACGATGCGTGGCAAACGAATCGAAAACAAAATGAATTGCTCTTTAAACGTCCCGTCACCTAAAAGTACCGGAATGAGACGGTCGAAAGATAAAGAAGAATAGCCTGTTCCCATGCTGATGATCGTTGTGCAGCAAATGAATATGAAAAGAACGAGCAAAATGATACGCTGTTTTTTTCGTAGCGGTGCAATCATAATCCTTTTTCCCCCTTACGCACGATGAAAAGAAAAAACGGAAGCCCCATGACAGCCACAACCGCGACAACGGGTGTTTCATATGGTGCGTGAATCATTCGTGCAATCGTATCGGCAAATAACATAAACGTCGCACCGCCGATCGCACTCATTGGCAAAATAAAACGATAATCGGTTCCAACAAATGAACGAACAAGATGTGGAATCATTAAACCAACGAATGCTAAATTGCCAACGAGCGCGACAGACGCACCAGCTAAAACGATGACGATGAAAAAAAGAATTGTTTTGACGCGCGTCAGTTGTTGGCCGAGCCCGACTGCTACTTCTTCGCTCATACTTAAAATCGTTAATTGACGACTTTGCCAAAAAGCGATAAGCATCGCAAAACAAATAAAAGGGGTAACGATTTTTAATTCGTGCCATGTCGTTCCCATCATACCGCCAGCTGTCCACATCGATACGTCTTTCGATACTTTATACAGCAGTCCAATCCCTTCTGCGACGGCGTATAAAAAAGTGGAAATGGCTGCACCGGCTAGGACGATCCGAAACGGTGAAAATTGTTTACCGCCAACGCTAAAAACGAGCAAGCCTCCGAACGCAGCACCAGCAAAACAAGCGAGCACCGTTTGTATATAGTTTGTGGAAGGGAAAAAAGCAAACATGATCGCTAAAGCCGCATTCGCTCCTGCGGTTAGCCCAATAAGTCCCGGATCTGCAAGTGGGTTGCGCGTCATCCCTTGCATAATGGCCCCAGCAACGGCTAACGCCGCACCGACAACAACCGCGGCTACTTCACGCGGCAAACGCACTTCGTGAATCATCGTCGCGATTTTGTTTGTTTCTGGCGCTGTGATCGCTAGCCAGACGTCTTTTATTGTCGTATCCGCCGCTCCGATCAAAATGGCACAAACGAATATCGTAATCAATAAAGTGAAAGCAAGAAAAAATTTTTTCAGCATACGCATCCTCTCTTTTCTATTTGCATAAAGAAAGAGGAATTCACGACGAACTCCTCTTTCCTTTATGTTACTCACCTAAAAAGTGTTTTTTGAAAAATTCAAGCTGATATTCTAATGTAATTGGATCATTAAAGTAAAATTCTTTCGCATTCGCTTCAAACACACGATTATTTTTTACAGCTGGAATGCTTTTATATGTTTCTGTTTCTGTAAATGAAAGGTCGCCATCTGCGTTTTTGCTAAAGATAACATAGTCTCCAGCAAATTGTGGAAGCACTTCAAGGGAAATCGCATAATATCCGTCTTTCAATGCATGTTCTTCAACTGCTTTCGGCATTTTTAATTTCATTTCTTGATATAAAATTTCTGTACCACGACCCCAGTTGTTGCCGAATACGTACAATTGCTTATCGAAGTTTTCAATGACTGAAACGGTTGCATTTTTACCAATTTTTTCACGGATTTCTTCACCGGCTTGTTGAGCGCGCTTTTTAAAGTCATCGATCCATTGTTTCGCTTCTTCTTCTTTGTTTAATAGTTTTCCAATTTCTAAATGTTGCGTTAAGTAATCTACTTTTCCGTACGTATATGTGACGGTCGGTGCAATTTCTTTTAATTTATCTAAGTTTTTATTTGTTGATGCGGCAATAATTAAATCTGGCTCAAGCTCGATAATTTGTTCCAAACTTTCATCTGTTACTTCCTTTGCATCTTTTAAATACGGCTCATAACGAGGGTTCATTTTCGCCCAAGAGTCAACCCCAACAATCGGTACATCGAGCGCCATGACACTACCTGCTAAAAAGGAAGATAAAACGACAACGCGCTTCGGTTTCGTCGGCACTTCGACTGGACCTGTTTCAGATTGATATGTCATTGTTTTTGGCTCGTTTGCTTCTTTTGCTTCCTTTTCTTGTTCTTTTTCAGCTGCTTGATTACCGCACGCACTCAAGATGAGCACGAACAAAAGTAGAATGGACATCATTCGCTTTTTCAACATGTTCTGCATCTCCTTTTATTAAATGGTATGTGATACACATCGGTTTGTTTGTTCGAGGGTCACGACCAATTTCTGCGTCGATATGAAACACTTTTCGTAATACGTCGCGCGTCATCACTTGTTCGCACGTTCCCGCTTGAACGATTTTTCCGTCTTTCATCGCGATCATATAATCTGCAAAACGTGCTGCTTGATTTAAATCATGCAACACCATAATGATCGTGCGCTTTTGTTCGCGGTTTAAACGTTGCAGCAATTCGAGCACTTCTAATTGATGTGCCATATCTAAATACGTTGTCGGTTCATCTAAAAAAATGATATCGGTCTCTTGCGCAAGCGCCATCGCAATCCAGACGCGTTGTCTTTGACCACCTGATAGGGAGTCAACGGAGCGATGCTTAAATTCGATCGTTCCGGTCACTTCAAGCGCCCAGTCGATGACTTCATAGTCTCGCTTCGTTAGTCTGCCGAATCCTTTTTGGTATGGAAACCGTCCGTAAGAAACGAGTTCACCAACCGTCAAACCGCCTGGACTTTCCGGGGTTTGTGGTAAAATGGCCATTTTTTGTGCTAACAATTTCGTATGCTCTTGCGAAATTTGTTTACCATCTAAAATGACCGCTCCTTCTTGATGGCGAATGATGCGTGTCATCGCTTTTAGCAACGTCGATTTGCCGCAACCGTTCGGTCCGATAATCGTCGTTATTTTTTCATCTGGAATATGTACAGTTAACCGATCAACAATGACGCGTTCTCCATATGCGATCGAAAGCTGCTCTGTATACAACCGCGACATATGTTTACCCCCTCGAACATGTAGTCAACTAATCGAAATTGATAATTAATATCAATACACGTTGTAATTTACATGAATTGATTATCATTGTCAATGATTTTTTATAAAAAAACCAACTTCAATCGTACGGAAGTTGGTTTTCGATATATAATTTTGCAAATTGATCGGCAGGTACAGGCTTGCCGAGAACGTATCCTTGAATTTCATCGCATTGTAACGAGCGAAGAATGTTAAGTTGCTGCAACGTCTCTACCCCTTCAGCAATGACGCGCAATTTTAAGTTTTTCGCAAGGACGATAATTGCTTTAACAACAGCGACGTCTTCTTTTTCTTCTGTTATGCCATCGATAAATGGCTTTGCAATTTTTAACCGATTAATTGGAAATTTACGCAAATAGCTGAGCGACGAATATCCTGTACCGAAATCGTCAATCGAAATGTGAACACCGAGCTGTTTTAATTGTTGTAATTTTTGAATCGTATATTGCTCATTAAATACAGCAACTCCTTCTGTAATTTCTAAATCGAGCTGATCTGGTGGCAATTGTGTTTGTTGTAAAACAGCACGAATATGTTCGACAAAGTTTTCTTTTAAAAATTGTTTTGGGGAAATATTTACGCTCATACGCAACGATCGTCCATGTTGTTCATTCCATGTTTGTATTTGTCGACATGCTTCTTCAATCACCCATTTACCTATAGCAATAATTTGTCCGGTTTCTTCTGCAATCGGAATGAACATAGCTGGTGAAATCGTGCCAAGCTCTGGGTGAACCCAACGAATAAGCGCCTCTATTCCCATTAACTCTCCTGTTTGTACATCAAATTGCGGTTGATAAAATAATGTGAATTGCTTGTTGTCGATCGCTTCATGAAGCGCAGTTTCAATCATCGTTTTTTGTAACACGACGCGATCCATTTCACCGTTAAAAAATTGATATTGATTTTTTCCTTGTTCTTTCGCGCGATACATCGCAATATCAGCATGTTTCATTAACGTTTCCACTGTTTCCCCATCGTACGGATATACTGCCACTCCAACACTAAGAGAAATACGTATATCTAAATGTTGAACAGCGACAGGTTGTTGACTAATCGAGACGAGGCGCTGAACAAAACGACGGAGTTCATCTACATGTTTAAATGGAGTAAAAATAATTGTAAATTCGTCGCCACCTTGTCGGGCAACGAAATCGGTTGGGCGAATTGTTTCTTTTAACAATCGTCCAATTTGGACAATTAATTCATCCCCAATTTGATGTCCGAAATAGTCATTAATTTGTTTAAAACGATCAACGTCGATAAAAATAACGGCAAAATGATGTTGTTGTTGTTTTGCGCGAATTAATTCTTCCTCAAGCTTCATCACAAATGCTCGGCGATTGAAAAGCCCTGTTAAAAAATCATGATTAGCTACATAAGTGAGTTGTTCGTTTAAATGCACTAGCTCACTTGTGCGTTGCGCTACTTTTCGTTCTAAATTATCGTTTAATGTTTGAAGTTGTTGTAATAGCTGTCGGTTTTCTTTTAACATCATCCATTGGCGAAGAAAAATACATCCGACCGCAAAAACAAGACATGTTATGACGATGCGGTCGTCTGGATAAATAAAAGGGACAAATAGTAAAAGAAGGAAACATACATATGGGAACATAATTTTGATGACGGAAGGTTGTTCGCTTTTTTGAAACGTCAAATGCCCATCTTTTGCATAGTAACCTGACAGTCCAATCATAAGCAAACTTAAAATCCATAACGGATCTAGCCATGAATTCGATTCATAATGAAATTGCATCATTTGTATGAAATAAACTGTATCTGTAAACACAAACAATCCGACACCGACCATATTCCATAACCAAATGCGCCGAACATTTGTCGCAAAAAAAAGATGGAGAAGCAAAAACAGCATAACAAGGTCTAAAAGCGGATAGGCAACTAAAACGGAAATGTATAAAATGCTCTCTTCTAAACGAATCATTGGCCCAACGATATAGATCCAACTATACGCTAGAATGACACACATCACGATCGTGGCATCTAACAATGACTGCCATACGACAACTACTTTGCGTTGCTGCATGATGACATATAGCAACGCAATGATATACGCGAACGAATACAGAAGATAAAACACATCTGCTAAATTTGGGAAAAACAGTTCTGTTTGAAACATCCATTCATATATGCGATAAATCATCTCTGCGATAAAATAGCAAATTGTACTAGCAGTCACCCATTTCCAAAATGTACGTTCATTTGTTTTTACACGAATGGACGCTTTCCATAACAAAATGATCGCAAAAAGTATGCCACCTAATGAAAAGAATGAACTAACCACCACTTCTGCTTTTCCAAACATAACGAATAGTGCTACGTAATACACCACCACGTAGACGAAAACAACCCACTGCACGTATCTCCCTCCTTCTCTCCCATCATATGCATGAAATAAAGAAACGACTAGGACAACCATCCGTTTTGTAAAATTGTTTTTCTTTTTATTGTTTATTTAGAACATTGTTTAATAAAAATAAAGGGAGCATAAATAAAACGGTTTTCGACTAGGAAAACCGCTTGAGCGTACGGGCAAGGTTGCGTGCTTTCGTATATAAAAGAGAATGTGCGGATTGCATACATTGCTCTACTGTCATCGGTTTGGTTGCAATCGCATCACAGCTAACGAAATAATGATATAACTGTTCAAACCCGTCACCGAGACTGCCGGACAATAAAAACGCAGGCACGTGATGTTGTTTTGCTAGCTGTCCGACGTAAAACGGAACTTTTCCATATAGCGTTTGTGCATCACTTTGTCCTTCGCCTGTAATAACGATGTGCGCTCGTTTTATTTTTTCTGGCAGTTGCACCATTTCCCCAACAAGTTTTGCTCCAGAAATGAATGTCCCTCCAAGCAATAAAAAGGCAAAACCTAAGCCGCCTGCTGCTCCCGCTCCCGGCGCATGTGCATATGAACGACCGATTTGCTGTTCGATTGTTTTGGCATACGTATACAGCCATCTATCTAATGTGCGAACCGTTTCACGATCCGCTCCTTTTTGCGGTCCGAATATGTAAGATGCTCCGCGCTCTCCATAAAGCGGGTTATCGACATCACATGCAACAAGAAACTCGCTTTCGTATACACGTCGATCAACGGATGTCATATCGACATGGGCAATATGGGGCAAAGAAGACGGTATGGGGGGCAAATGTTCCCCTTTCTCATTCGTAAACGTTGCTCCAAGCGCACATAACATGCCGAAACCACCGTCATTTGTACTACTTCCGCCAAGTCCGATGACGAAACGGCGATACCCCGCGTCAAGTGCTGATACGATGACTTCGCCCACACCATACGTGGTCGTGTGAAGCGGATTGCGTTTTTCCGTTGGGACGAGCGGCAAACCAATTGCTTGTGCCACTTCAATGACAGCTGTATCGTGAACAACTCCATACGCTGTTTGTCGTGTTTCTAAAAGAGGACCATGGGCTGTCACATACCGAACAGAACCGTTCGTTGCAGAAACGATCGCTTCCATTGTCCCTTCTCCCCCATCTGCCATCGGAACCGTAATGACAGTCGCTTCTCGGTACTCACGTTGAAACGCTTCTTTTATAATTGTGCATACTTCGCTCGCTAATAAACTTCCTTTAAACGAATCTGGCGCAAGAACAACATTCATCCGCTCACAACCTTTTTTAATTTATTTTTTCCGTCTTGTCGAGCAAACAAAACGGTCATGATCGTTCCACGTTCGCGCGAAAACGGCGCGCTTGTTACCATTCGTTCATAATCGCGATAAGGAGAACGATATAAGTCAAATAAAAATGTTGTCTCATCCACCGAATCGATAAATACAATTTCCGCAAACCATTCTCCGTTTACGTACGAAAGCGGAGGTCCGTCTTGTCGTTCGATCGAAATAAGCTTTTTTTCTTCATCGGTTTCACAAAAAGCGATGCCTACGTCATCTCCTGCACAAAAACCAATCATCCGCTCTGGTGTTGTAAACGTCAACGTCTCTCCCTTCACTTGTACATCAATCGTTCGTTCATCGGCACAAATAAACATACCTTCAACATAAAATAATTGTTGATCGCCGCATTCCATCGTTCATTTCCTTTCTCGCTATGTTTCTTTCTCAATCATAATATAAGTGAAAATATTTTCACAACCTCCTTCGTTTTGTTAAAATGAGAGTATGCTTTACAACAAGGAGGAGTTGTTATGTTAGAAAAACAGTTACAAAAATATGCCGAACTCGCTGTACGTGTTGGGGTTAACATTCAACCTGGACAAACGTTGTTTATTAACGCTCCGTTACCGTCTGCCCCACTTGTGCGCGAAATTGCTAAAAAAGCGTACGAAGCGGGGGCAAAGCATGTGCATGTCGAATGGAGCGATGAAGAAATTACGTACATAAAATTTAAACACGCACCAGAAGAAGCACTTCATGAATATCCGTCTTGGCTTGCGAAAGGACGCGAGGAAGTCGCTGAAAAAGGTGGAGCGTTTTTAAGTATTTATGCACCGAATCCTGATCTTTTAAAAGACATCGATCCTGCGCGCGTTGCTGCGGCGACGAAAGCGGCAAGCATGGCGTTGCAACATTACCGTAGTCGCCTAATGGCCGATCATAACTGTTGGTCGTTAATTGCTGTGCCGACGCCAGCATGGGCGAAAAAAGTATTTCCGCATATGAATGAAGACGAAGCGATCGCAAAATTGTGGGACGTCATTTTCCAAGTGACACGCGTCGATCAAGATGATCCGATTGCGGCATGGAAAACGCATAACGAAAAATTAGCTCGCATCGTTGATTATTTAAATAACAAACAATATAAACAACTCATTTATGACGGACCAGGAACGAATTTAACCGTCGAGTTGCCAGATGGTCATGTTTGGGCTGGTGGCGCTGCAAAAAATACAGACGGCATCGTATTTAACCCAAATATGCCGACAGAAGAAGTGTTTACAATGCCACATAAAGATGGAACGAACGGCGTTGTGCGCAATACAAAACCGCTCAACTACGGTGGAAATATTATTGACGGCTTTACGCTTACATTTAAAGATGGCAAAGTCGTTGATTTTACAGCAGAAGTCGGTTACGATACATTGAAACATTTGCTTGATACAGACGAAGGCGCACGCCGACTAGGAGAAATTGCGCTCGTCCCGCATCGCTCCCCGATTTCTCAATCGAATCTTGTTTTTTATAATACGTTATTTGATGAAAATGCTGCCTCGCATTTAGCGCTCGGCAAAGCATATCCGACAAATATTGAAGGCGGAACAAATATGCGCACAGAGGAGTTGCTTGCACGTGGCGCAAACGATAGTTTAGTGCATGAAGATTTTATGATCGGTTCGCATGAATTAAACGTCGATGGGGTTACAAAAGACGGCGTGCGCGAACCGATTATGCGAAACGGTGAATGGGTCATTTCGATTTAAAAATGTTGCGGCGTTTGTCCGCAACATTTTTTTTCGTTCGCATATATTGGCAAAGAGAGGAGGAGCGGACGATGATAAAACAATTTATTGCCAATAGCGGCATACTTATTGCTGGTTTTTATTTAATTAGCAAATTTTTCCCCTCAACGATTCATCAACAATCCTCTGTTTATATGCGTCTACTTGCAGGCGCTTGTTGCGGTCTATTAAGCATCGTACTTATGTTTTTTTCCATTCCGCTTGGACATGGAGTCATTGCAGACTTGCGCCACGTTCCGCTCGTTATCATTAGCTACTATGGTGGCATGCCGAGCGCTCTAGCGGCAGGTATCATCATGGGGGCAGGACGATTTTTATTCGGAAATATGTTCGCGTCAATCGTTTCTTTTTTTATTTCTGTTGCGATTGCGATCGGTTGTGGATTCATAAGTCGCTGGATGAAACGGCATATCGTAACGACAACTTTTTGGATGAACACCTACAGCATGGCGCTCATTTCATTTGCTTTGTTTGTTAATATCCCAGATCACCATATTTACACGCAAACGTTATTCACTTTTTGGCCTATCTCCATTATTGCGACATATGTGACTTCCAATATTTGTAAAGATATTCGCCAATCAAAAGAAATGTTGCAACATTATAAAGCATGGGCAACGACTGATTTTTTAACCGGGCTTTATAATGTGCGGCAGTTTCATACGCTATTGCGCGAAAACATCGCAAAAGCAAACGAACAACAAAGCTGTTTGGCGCTTATTTTATTTGATATTGACCGCTTTAAATGCATTAATGACTCGTACGGACACGATGGCGGAGATGTCATTTTACGTCATCTCGGGGAACTCATTCGCTCGCTCGTCCCAAAAAACGGTTTCTCGTTTCGCAACGGCGGAGAAGAATTTTCAATTTTACTTCCAACTTGTGAACGTGAAGCGATGGCGTTTGCTGAACATATTCGAACAACGATTGAACAACATTCGTTTTTCGTGCAACAACAGACAGTGCATATTACGATTTCCATCGGTATTTCTGTTTTTCCAACGCTTGCAACAAATGAACCAGAGCTGTTTAAGCAAGCAGATATCGCTTTATACGAAGCGAAACAACAAGGACGAAATCGCACCGTTGTATATAAAAAGGAATACTTGCATGAAACGTAAAACTATACGACAATAAAAGTAAAAACAATTAAAGGAGCGACAAATATGAAACAACGGTCGAAGTTACTTATTAGCATCGTTGCGGCTGTTACATTGCTTTCCGCTTGCAGCGAACAAACGACAGCACCAGCGAAGCAACCTATTGAAAATAAAGAGCCAAAAAAACAAGCACCGCTTGAATTGACACGTGTTGAAAGTACAAATCAACCGTTTACGATTTCATTATTACCGAAGTTTAGTTTAGAGGCAGAAGAGCCAGGAAAAGATGTCGTTATGCATGAAAGTGAGCAAGAGCAATGGATGCGCATTGAACTTTTGCCAAAAGAGGCGAAAGAGCAAATGGAAACGTACGCAAAAGAACGGGCTATGGCTGTCTCGGAACAAGCTACGCCGTTTGAAGGAACATTGCCGTTTGAAGATGCTATTGTATACGAAGCATCTGTAGATCATAGTGTCGTATATATTATTGGCGTAACAGAAGATGCACCGATGTTTTTAACGGTGTTTACGAAAAAAGAAGATAACTGGCTCGACCGCTTTATGACAATGGCGAAAACGATTCAACGAACCGAAACGGAAACGAGTGAACAACCGAACGAATCATTTTTCACATACAAAAGTAGCAATCAGCCGTTTCAAGCAAACATTTTAAACGGTTATCAAGCCGAAGCGGTCGAACCGGGCAAAGATATGATTTTTCTCGACGAAGAAAAAGCATCGATGACAGTAGAACTTATTGATGATGGTGCGGACTGGTCGTTAATCGAGGAACAAGCAGAACAGTACGTAAAGGCAAGTAGTAAAGACGGCACAGTCGAAAAAGTAACGTGGACAAAAGGAACGCTTTTAAACGGAGCGGACGTATATAAAAGTGCCATTACAGATGGAGAAGTATATGTATTTGTTGTAAAGAGTGGAACGCCGATGCGACTCACCATTTTCGTTCAGCAAGCTGATGAGTTAGACCCGTTTTTGCAAATGGCAGAAACGATTAAACGTATTGACTGAGGAGGGTTTTCATGGAGCTATTAGAAGCATATCGATCATTATGGTCAAACCGTTCGTTGCCTGCCAAAGAAAACAATGCAGAAACTGTTCTATATGATGCGATTCGCCGCGATTTATTAGATGAAATGACACATCCTCGTTTGAGAAAATCGCCTTACGAAAAATTTTCATTGGCGCTCAAGCGCATTGCGTCATCATCGCTCGATGCGAAACAACAATACGAACTCGTCCGTTTATACGTACAACAGCTTGAAAACTTGCCTTCCCGCTAAGGCAAGTTTTTTTGTATAACATCCTTTCATTTGCGCAAAATACGTAGCGAATATAATACGAGGAGGTTTTTCGATGGATCCGTTTCGTTCATTAGATGTGATGCGACGAGATGTAGAACGTATGTTTTCTAGCTTTCCTTCCCTTTTTTCGCACGTAGATGATGTGTTTCGTATGCCTCGCGTCGATGTGCATGAAAATGAAAAAGAAATGATTGTGACGTGCGACATTCCGGGGCTAGAGCGAAAAGAAGACGTCGATATTCATATCGATCATCAAACGTTATCGATTAGCGGACACGTGCGCCGACAACACGACGTACACGATGAACATATGCATCGGCAAGAGCGGTTTTATGGGCGGTTTCATCGTACCATTCCTCTTCCCTCCCCTGCCGCACATGAACATGTGCAAGCATCATATAAAAATGGTGTAATTGAAATTCGTATTCCGAAAGCGCAGGCTGATGAGAAAAAACGAATTGACGTACAATTTCACTGACACCGGCACGATCGCCGGTGTTTTTTTGAAACTTTTATGCGGTTCACACGTATGTATGCGTGAGGTGAAAGAAATGGATGACAAATCGTTTTTAATCGAGCAACTTCATCTTATTGAACGATGGGAAAAAGAACAAAAGCGCATTTGGTTTTGGGAAAAAATAAGCCGTTTGCCTTTTGTTTTACTTGACCGATTGACCCCAGCGTGGATACATAAAAAAATGGCGCAATTGCTTGATGAGCTTGGCCAATACATTCAAACAGGCGGACAATATTTAGTAAATAAAGAAGCCGTTTTATCCACGTTTTACGGAGTGCCAACGCTACACGCTGTTCGTTCGATTCCTTTACAACGGATGAACGAAGCGTGTGAAACATTAATTGCGAAACGTAAAACGTTTGCGATGTATCAAGGAGCAACGACAGGATTGGGTGGGGCGTTTACGTTGCTTCTCGATGTTGCTGTCGTTTTAGGCACCGCTTTAAAAATGTTACAAGAAATTGCGATCGTATACGGATTTGATCCACATGAAAAAGAAGAACGATTGTTTATCGTCAAATGTTTACAATTTGCGCTTGCTGACGTCGTTGGCAAGCAAGCGATATTAAACGAATGGACAGCAAAAAATGAACGACAAACGATGTCACAATTACAAGGATGGCGCGAAATCGTTTGGGCGTTTCGCGACCAGTACGGTTGGAAAAAGTTGTTTCAAACCGTTCCGATTGTAGGCATGTTATTTGGAGCATGGACAAATCAAACGATGATTCACGACATTGCTGAAGCAGGTGCAATGTTTTATCGTAAACGACGCATTATAGAAAGGTTGGAAGAAATAGAAAAGGCGGGATGTCCCGCCTAACGTTACGCCTCATCACAAGGAATGACGGCATCATGAAGCGCCATGTTTAGTTGTTGTTCATATCGGTTTCGTTCTTCTTCTGTCCAATGAAAATATGACTGCATAAGTGCAATGACGGCATCTTTTATTTCGCGAACCGTATGAATGCCGAAGAAGAGCGCCCCGGTACGTCGAATGAAAAAGTCAAGCGGCGTAACGGTCATTTCGTGTTCGAGCGCATAGATGCACATCACATACCAATCGAGCGGTAGCGATACGTGATGAGGATCATACGTACGAGCTAATGCGAATAAACGATCGACATTCGTACCGTATCGCTGCACGAGCTGTTTTGCTTCTTTTTCTGTAAAACCGTAAGCAAGCCCTTCAGTTACTTTTTCGGATAGAAACGTATGCCATCGGCTCGCACCACCGACGTCTCCACCAGAGATCGGTAAATGTTTCGTTTGACAAGGCGGATACGCACCATCTAACTGTTTAGCAATAAGGTCAACAACCGTTTCCGCCATTTTGCGATAGCCAGTTAACTTTCCTCCCGCAATCGTAATGAGACCAGACGGGGATTGCCAAACTTCATCTTTGCGGGAAATTTCAGATGGATCTTTCCCTTCTTCATAAATGAGCGGACGAATCCCAGCCCAGCTTGATTCAATTTGTTGTTCCGTTAAATGAACGGACGGAAACATGTAATGAATGGCACGTAATAAATAGTCGCGATCTTCACGCGTCATTTTCGGATGAGCGCGGTCTCCTTCGTAAAACGTATCTGTTGTTCCCACGTACGTTTTTCCTTCACGCGGAATGGCAAATACCATCCGACCGTCAGGCGTATCAAAATATACCGCTTGCTTAAGCGGAAAATGTGCTTGGTCGATGACGATGTGTACGCCTTTTGTTAAACGCAATTTTTTTCCGACATGTGAGCCGTCTTTTTCACGCAGTACATCGACCCATGGACCTGCTGCATTCACGATTTTTTTCGCATAGATCGTAAATGTTTTTCCTGTCGTTTGCTCGCGACACATCACGCCATGGATGCGCCCATTTTTATCGTACAAAAACGACTCCGCCTTCACGTAGTTGACAGCATGCGCCCCGCATTCTACTGCTTTTTTAATTACTTCAATCGTCAAACGTGCATCATCTGTGCGATACTCAACATAATACCCGCCACCGAGCAGTTCATCTCGTTTAATTAATGGTTCTTTTTGTAACGTTTCATGCGCCGATAACATCGTTCGCCGCTCTTCTTTTTTAACGCGTGCTAAATGATCATATACCCATAATCCAATCGACGTGCTCCATTTCCCGAACGTGCCGCCGCGATGAATCGGCAATAACATCCATTCCGGCGTCGTCACATGAGGACCGTTTTCATATACGATGGCTCGCTCTTTCCCGACTTCTGCTACCATTTTCACTTCAAACTGTTTTAAATAGCGTAATCCTCCATGAACGAGCTTCGTTGAACGACTCGATGTGCCAGCGGCGAAATCTTGCATCTCAATCAATGCTGTTTTCATGCCGCGCGTCGCTGCATCGAGCGCAATGCCACAGCCGGTAATTCCCCCGCCAATAATCAGCACATCGTACGTCGTTTGGCTCATTTCTTCTATCATTTGCAGTCGTCTTTTTGCTGAAAACATCATCATTCCCCCTTGTAAAAACAAAAAGAGACCAAAACAAGCACAATAAGTTTTGCTTATTATGCATGTATGGTCTCTCTTCGTCTCTTGACATGTATGAACTTTAGTTTCATTGTATCATATGTGTGGAAAAAGGCAACTGTTTTGCACAAAAAGCCATTTGATGGCTGAACGTGGTTTACATAAGCTAATATTCATTCCTTTTTCTTTGTATTTGTTGACGATTTTTTTCACATTTGGTCGTTCATTTTTCTCTCGTTTTCTTTGCACACGCTCTCTTCCTTTCTCATCTCTTTTACATATTTACGAACCACAACATAAAAAGTTTCGCGAACAATTTATTTTTTCCTGCATATATTACGAACAAACGTATGTCATAAGGAGTGATATTGATGAAAAAAGATTTGTCTCATATACTTGATTCATTTTTTGATGATCAGTCATTGAAAAAACTGTTGCACACGCTTGATGAATATGTGCATCGTACATTTTCACCGATCTATATCCCGATCGATGTACGTGAAACAAATGAAGAATACGTCATCATCGCCCATCTTCCGAATGCAACACGCGATCGCGTCCATCTGCAGTTTATAGACAATACACGTCTATTGTTGTCGGTTATTTATGATGAGCAAATAGAAACGATCGATGACGAAAAGAAATTCGTTCAGCGCAAGCGCACGTATGAACGAGCGACAAAATCGATTTTCCTTCCTTATCCTGTAAGTGAATCAGACATTCAAGCATCATTTCAAGATGGCAAACTCACGATTCGTCTCCCACAGAGAAAAACATTTATCCCAATCGAATAAATGCAAGAAAAAACGCAAACGTTACAATTTAAACGTTTGCGTTAATCCTTTTACGAGACCGCTCATCTGGTTCATCACTTGCACCGCCTGCCCCATCGTATTCATCATTTTTGTGATGTCATACGTTCCCTCTTTTGTTTTAAACTGCTCAAGCAAGCTTGGCGGTTTCGGGGCGGGAACGAATGGAGACATCGGCGGTACAAAAGGAGAAGCCGCTGGCGGAGCGAATGGAGACATCGATGGTGCAACAGGCGGAACGACTGGCTGAGCTGGAAACGACATCGGTTGAGAATAGTATGGATAATAGTTCACTGGTGGAATATGTGGCATTTGCATCGTAGGCCACGATTGATACATATGTTTTCATCTCCTTTCATTACATCGTATTCGCTTGAAGTAAAATGGTTCGTGACTAATCATGTCAATCGATGTCGGAATTCTCAATTTTTCGAATTTAACACATCTTGTTTTTTGTGTGTTATGATTAGGTAAAAAGGGGGAGGAATAATTATGACAATAATTGAATTAAAAAACAAATTTATTGCGACAAAGCAATATGAACCGATCGATGCGAACGAACTGCTTGATTTTGCGCGTCAACTTTACTTGCGCAACGAATTGCCACTTGGCGCATACCGCCATCTTGTTCGCGATTTAGAGGCGCTTGGGGCATACAAACCCGATGACGAACGAGTCGAGCAATATTCAGGGAGCATTGAATGATTAGTTCCCTTTTGTGCCATGCTAAGTAAGACGTTAGCATGACAAAGGAGGCATCTGAAAATGGGTCGAGGTGTTCATTTTCATCATAAGAAAAAAGGGCATGAAAGCGAGAAGCCAAAACATGGCGAATCGGCACCATCGAAGCAACGTGAAGTAGTCGACTATGCCATTGACACCGTAGGAAATGAAGAGCATCGTCCAGTTACAATTGAGCGTGTAAAAGAATAAAGGTGGCACAATTTGCCACCTCTTTTATATGGCCGGAGCGAACGTATACGTTTCTTTTTTTTCAATTTGCTGTTCGATGTTGTCGAGTTGGCGTTCGATATGTTGTAAACGATCTTGTTGCATATCGTAATGCGTAGCCATTTGTTCTGCCGTACGCTCTTTTAATTTATTTTCTAACTGTTCAATTTCATCAAACAACTGTTGTAGTTGCATTTGAATATGTTCCATTCTCCAACTCCCCTTTCGTCCTTTGCCATACACATTCTCCATCCACTACCTCTTCCCTTCTCACTTGACAAAACTAGAAGAAATTCGGCAAACAAAGTGTTGTGTGTACAAAATTCGACAAATCGATGCGCATGTTTTTGACATGAGCGGTCAAAATAAAAAAACGAAAGGAGGCATGGCGATGGCGAAAAAAGAGAAAAAGAAAAAGCAAAAACCGAAGCAAGAAGAAACGACAGGCTTCGGCGACAAAAAGCTAGAAGGTGCGGACCGTCCTTCTACATAAAAGAGACAGGGGATTACACTCCCCCTGTCTCTTTCTCTTCATTCATTTTATCTAACATAGAGATCGCATCAATTAAATGGTTATTAAAAATTTGTTTCGCAATGTGTAACAAATCGACAATCATTGGATCGCGTAAGGAATAAATGACTCGATTCCCATCTTTCGTTCCATACACAATGTTTTTTGAACGTAATACGCTCAGTTGTTGGGATACGGCAGATCCTTCTGTCCCGATCAACGTTTGTAGTTCGTTAACGTTTTTATCCCCTTCCGCTAACAGTTCTAAAATACGAATGCGCAATGGATGAGCTAAAGCCTTAAAGAACTCTGCCTTAAATTGCTGTAATTCTAGGTTCATTTGCTTCCTCCAACATATTCGGTTTTGAAATGGTTGACCATCTGTTCTTCTGACATATGGCATAACTGACGGCACTCTGAAAATGCATAATGTTTACAACCGAAACATTGCATTATATATTAAAATTTTTGAATATACATATATACGAAATATTTATATCACTTTCTCATCTTCTTGTCAAAGCATCTTTCTTTTTCTTCTAATTTTCATGAAAATGACGAACGGACGAAACATATGGTATAATGTTGAACATTCGAGGGGGGATGATATGTTTAAATATCCGAATGGGCGAGCGTATGAAAAAAAAGAAAATGAACAGACGTTGCGTGCCTCTGCTTCTGATACGTATGGGAATCGCGGAATGACGCTAGAGGCGGATTTAAATGAAACAAACGCCTATTACTTAGCTCAAGGTATCGCCGTCATTCATAAAAAGCCAACGCCAATACAAATTGTGCGCGTCGATTATCCGAAGCGGAGCGCTGCTGTCATTAAAGAAGCGTACTTTAAACAACCGTCCACGACGGATTATAATGGCATATATCGTGGGAAATACATTGATTTTGAAGCGAAGGAAACACGAAATCGCACATCGTTTCCACTTCAAAATTTTCATGAACATCAAATTGAACATATGAAACAAGTGTTAGCCCACGGAGCGATTTGCTTCGTGATTTTGCGTTTCACGACATTCGATGAAACATATTTGTTCGATGCACACCACCTTCTTGAATATTGGGAGCGAAAGCAACAAGGTGGACGAAAATCGATGACAAAAGCGGAAGTAGAACGACATGGGCATCTCATTCCGCTTGGCTATCACCCACGAATCGATTATATTCAAATTGTAGACAAACTATATTTTTAGAATAGGAGGAACGATATGGCTAATTATCGTTCACGAACAGAACGAAAACAAGCGGAACAAAAGAAACAACGTCCGCGTGAACGAGGGCGTTCGATGATGAAAAAAATTGTGCTCATTATGTTGCTCATAATGACAATCGGAATGTTTTCAGGCGTTGTTGCGTTTGCATGGATGGTTAAAGATGCACCGCCACTTGATGAAACGTTGTTGCGAGATCCTTTGGCTTCGATTGTTTACGACGTCAACGGGCAAAAAGTGGCCGAACTCGGTCAACAAAAGCGCATTTATATATCGTATAACGATATTCCAAAAGTGCTCGAGGAAGCGGTGCTTGCAACAGAAGACGCCCGCTTTTACAAACATCACGGGTTTGATGTTGTGCGCTTTTTCGGTGCAGTGTTAGCGAACATTCGTGAAGGATTTGGCGCTGAAGGTGGAAGTACAATTACGCAACAAGTTGTCAAACTTTCCTTTTTAACACCTGAAAAAACGTTAAAACGGAAAGTGCAAGAATTATGGCTTGCGATTCGGTTAGAGCAAAAATATTCAAAGCATGAAATTTTAGAAATGTATTTAAATAAAATTTATTACTCAAATCGGGCATATGGTGTTGCAAAAGCGGCAGAAACGTACTTTGGGAAAAGCGATTTATCGCAATTGACGCTACCAGAAGCGGCATTGCTCGCTGGCATTCCGCAAAGCCCGAACAATTATAACCCGTTTACGCACCCAGAAGCGGCAGAAAAACGTCGCAATACGGTGCTATCGCTAATGGCGAAACATGGGTTTATTTCGAAAGAAGAAGCAGAAGAAGCAAAAAAAGTGCCTGTACAATCGCTATTAACAGAAAATAAACAACAAAGCGATATTCCATATGATTCATTTATTGATCAAGTGATCGATGAAGTAACCGAAAAAACAGGGCTTGATGTGTTTACGGCTGGATTGCAAATTTATACAACATTAGATCCGAACGCCCAATCGTATGTTGAGGAGTTGCTCAATTCTGACGAAGTCATTCGCACAAACAAGGCCGATTTCCAAGCTGGCATTGCGGTTTTAGATACAAAAACAGGAGAAATTCGCGCGCTTGGCGGCGGCCGGAAAAAAGAAGAAGGTGTCACGTTTGGATTTAACTATGCAACGGATACAAGAAAACAGCCTGGTTCAACAATTAAACCAATTGTTGACTACGGTCCTGCAATCGAACATTTAAAATGGTCGACGTATCATCAACTAAAAGATGAGCCGTATCAATACTCTGATGGAACACCGATTAAAAACTGGGACGGCAAATACGAAGGACAAATGTCGATGCGAACAGCGCTTGCTCGTTCTCGCAACATTCCAGCGTTAAAAGCGCTCCAAGAAGTCGGCTTAGAGCGGGCAAAACAATTTGCAAATAAACTTGGCATGGGCTTTGAAGAAATGCATGAAGCATATGCGGTTGGTGGCGTCGGCAAAGGCGTCTCTCCACTCCAAATGGCCGGTGCATATAGCGCATTCGGAAACGGTGGCATTTACATTGAACCACATGCGGTAAAAAAAGTTGTGTTTCCAGACGGAACGGAGATGGATCTTCGTCCAGAGCCAAAGGTGGCGATGAAAGACTATACGGCGTTTATGATTACCGATATGTTAAAAACGGTCGTTCAATCTGGAACAGGGACAGCAGCAAACGTGCCAGGACTTCATATTGCCGGAAAAACAGGAACGACGAACTACGATGAAAAAGATCGGCGCAAATACGGTCTTGCAAGAGGCGCTGTACCTGATAGCTGGTTTGTTGGCTATACGCCAAACTATACGGCTGCCATTTGGACAGGATTTAGTAAAAAAAGTAGCGAAGCATATTTATCTAGACCTGAACAACAATATGCGAAGCAGTTGTTTAAACGCGTCATTTCCCACGTCGATGACGGCAGTGGTGGCGATTTTAAACAGCCGAAAAGCGTCGTGAAACTAGCGGTGAAAAAAGGAACGAATCCGCCAAAACTAGCAAATGAATATACGCCAGAAAATGAAATTACGTACGAATATTTCGTGCGCGGTTATGAAGAACCGACAGAAGTAGCTGAAGATAAGCCAGAAGTCGTCGAACCGGTAAAAGACTTACGAGCACAATACGATCCGGCGACACAAACGATTTCGTTATCGTGGTCATACACGATCGATCCTGAAAAAGATGTGTCGTTTGAAGTAAGGCAGACAGTAGATGGTCGTAAACCGACCGTTATTGCAACAACAAAAGATTCCCAACTAACCGTTGAGGCAAAAGAAGGTTCGGTGTACTTATTTGAAGTATACGTCGTCACAGCAGATGGCACACAAAGCGCACCTGCTACAGCACTTGTGCAAATTCCGAAAAAAGAACCGGAACAACCGAGTGAAAATGAATCACCGGAACAACCGGGAAACGGAGAAAGCCCGGAGACGCCAACAAACCCGACCGAGCCAAACCCAAGCAATCCAGAGACGCCAACAAATCCGAGCGATCCGGGAACACCAACAAACCCGACAAATCCGAATAACCATCCATCAACAAATTCGTCGGGAACGAACAATCAACAACGAAATGGAAATAGCGGTGGAACAACGAATAATCAATAAGTAAGAAAAGAGACTGAGGACGCGCTCAGTCTCTTTTTTGTTGAGCCATTTGTTTATAAAATAGCTTCATGAGCTCGGTAAATAGTTCATCTAATTGGACGAAAGAATGGTGAAGAGTAGGACGGACGAAAATAAACGAAAGCCGATCCACAACATTTAACGGACGAAGCGGGAGCGACTGAACTTCCTTTTCCCATTCGTATACGTTGCTTACTGCTCGTTCATTGAGCCAATGTAACGCACATAAAAAGTAGCTTATTCCCCGAACGATCCCCTCTTTTGCTTCGTTCGCTTGACGCGCTGCAAACAATGGGGCGAGTTCACGTTTTTCTTCTTCCCAAAGTTGAAATATGGCAGGAAGCGACTGCTCTCTTTGTTGCCAAGGCTTCTCTGTTTGCGTTATATCATAATAAAACGGCACGTGCTTCATCATCATCGGGAACGGTTGAAACGTATGGGTATCAATGAAATCGGCCGAAAAAAAGAGCGGATGTTGAAACAATTTTGGAACGATCATTTACCTCTTCCCTTTCATCCGTTTTTTTCCTTCGCGACAAAGATGAAGCAATGGACAAACGTCACATTTTGGTGATTGCGCTTTACAATGATAACGTCCAAAAAAAATAAGGCGATGATGGGTCACCGACCATTCTTCTTTCGGAATCTTTTTCATTAGCGTTTCTTCTACTTCTAGCACAGAATCTTTCCAACGACAAATGCCAAGTCGTTTGCTGACACGTTCGACATGCGTATCAACAGCAATCGCAGGAACACCGAATGCAACAGATACGACGACATTCGCTGTTTTCCGTCCGACGCCTGGAAGCTTCATTAATTCATCGCGATTTTTTGGCACTTCTCCGCTATATTGTTCAATTAATATACGACATAGTTGTTGAATATTTTTCGCTTTATTCCGATATAGTCCGATCGAACGTATATCTTGTTGAAGCTCCTCTAGCGGAACAGAGACGTAATCTTCTGGTGTTTTATATTTTTCAAATAGTTGCTTCGTCACTTTATTAACGAGCGCATCAGTACATTGCGCCGATAATACAACAGCGATCAATAGCTCAAACGGATTGCGGTGAACGAGCTCACAATGCGCGTTTGGGAACATGTTTGCAATTTCATCTAAACAGTAGCGAATTTGTTGCTTCGTTAACATGTAACCATCCTTTCTACGACTGTTCAAGCCAATTATAAATCGGAACGGTTGGTTTATACGGTTGATCTTGTTTCACCTGGTTTTTTCGAAACTTTTTCGCATGTTGTTGCGCTTGTTCGATCGTTTTAATTCCGTTCTTTTTCCATTCGAATAAAATGCGATCAATGTAACGGAAATTTAGTTTTCCTGACAGTACAGCTTCACGTAACGCCGCTTTAATGATGATCGGATCGTGTTCATCTTGATCCATCCACATCGCTAACGTCTCGCATTCCATCGGGGAAAGCGGACGACCAAATTCATGTTCAAAAACGGTGTACAATTGTTCTTCTTGCTCTTCTTCTTGTTTTTGTTCTTGAAAAACAGCACGAATAAGTTTTTCCCAAAGCGGATCGAGTGAATAGCATTCACTACGAATGTTATCATCCATTCGTTCTTCAATGGCTAAAAATCCTTTTTGCACAAGCTTTCGCAATTGTTGCATGCACATTTCAGATGAAATGGTCATGCGTGCAGCGATTTCATCTGGGGTTGGAAATGAAATGCCTTGTTCAAGAAACGAATGAATGTGTAACAGTAACATAAACTCTGTTTCATTTAACCCAAGCGTTTTATAGCTCGTTAACAATAACCTTGGAATTGCCACACTTCCTTCACGAAAAAAACGAATCATTTCATTATCCATGTCAAACACCTCACGCCCTATTATATCATAAAACAAATCCCCCATGTGAGCACGGGGGATTTCATCATTATGGGTATAAACGATTGAGTAAACGCGGAAACGGAATCGTTTCACGAACATGTTCAACGCCACAAATCCAAGCAATTGTTCGTTCAAGTCCTAGTCCGAAACCTGAATGTGGCACAGAGCCGTATTGACGAAGTTCTAAATACCATTTATACGCATCGAGCGATAACTGATGTTCTTCTAACCGTTGTTTTAATAAATCATAGTCGTGAATACGCTCTGAACCGCCAATAATTTCTCCGTATCCTTCTGGAGCGATTAAATCCGCGCAAAGAACAACTTCTGGACGGTTTGGATCTGGCTGCATATAAAACGGCTTTAATGTCGTTGGATAATGTGTAATAAATACTGGTTTGTCAAAGCTTTCGGCAATGGCTGTTTCATGTGGCGCACCGAAGTCATCGCCCCATTGAATGTCGTCAAATCCTTTCTCATGAAGAAGTTGGATCGCCTCGTCGTATGTGATGCGCGCAAATGGCGGTTTTACGTTTTCTAATTTAGACGTATCGCGTCCGAGCGTTTTCAACTCGAGCTGACAATGTTTTAATACCGATTGCACAATATGGGATACGTATTGTTCTTGTACTTGTAAGTTATCCTCAAATTGATAAAACGCCATTTCCGGCTCGATCATCCAAAACTCGATTAAGTGACGGCGCGTTTTTGATTTTTCAGCACGAAACGTTGGACCGAATGAAAATACTTTCCCTAGCGCCATCGCTGCCGCTTCCATATATAGCTGGCCGCTTTGAGAAAGGTATGCATCTTCATCAAAATATTTTGTATGGAATAATTCCGTCGTTCCTTCTGGCGCACTTCCTGTTAAAATTGGTGGATCGACTTTGACAAAGCCGTTTTCATTGAAAAATTCATACGTCGCGCGAATGACTTCGTTGCGGATTTTCATAATCGCATGCTGGCGCTTCGAACGAAGCCATAAATGACGATGATCCATTAAAAATTCAACGCCATGTTCTTTTGGTGTAATCGGATAGTCAACAGCCGTATGAATGAGTTCGATGTTTGTAACGGAAAGTTCATATCCGAACGGTGAACGTGCATCTTCACGCACTACACCTGTCACATAAAGCGAGCTTTCTTGCGTCATGCTTTTTGCTGTTTGAAAGACGTCTTCGTCCACTTGCGCCTTTTCAACAACGCCTTGAATAAAGCCTGTGCCATCGCGCAATTGTAAAAAAGCGATTTTTCCACTTGACCGTTTGTTCGCAAGCCAAGCGCCAATCGTTACTTCTTGTCCTACATATTTATGTACTTCTGCAATCGTCGTTTTCACAAAAATTCCCTCCAAAGACGTTCGACTATTATGTACATCATCAATATTATACATTTCGACAAAAAAACGCAAGATGAAAGAAAAGGCTAGCCATATCGACTAGCCACGCGTTTTTTCATTTATAAATGTTTCGATACGATTGAGTGCCTCATGAAGTAAATCAAGCGATGTTGCATACGATAAACGCACATTGTTTGGCGCACCAAATCCTGAACCTGGAACGAGTGCGACTTTCGCTTCTTCAAGCAACGCTTCGACAAACGCATCGACATGTTCGTATCCAGTCATTGTTGCCGCTTCTTTTGCATTTGGGAACAAATAAAATGCACCTTGTGGTTTCACGCATGAAAACCCTGGAATTTGAATTAAACGCTCGTAAATAATATTTAAACGTTCTTCAAACGCTTGACGCATTTGTTCAACTGGCTCTTGCGGCCCGCTATATGCAGCAATTGCGGCGTATTGAGCAATCGATGTTGGATTCGATGTGCTATGGCTTGCCAAATCGGTCATAGCGCCAATAATCTCGGCATCTCCTGCTGCGTAACCAATGCGCCATCCCGTCATCGAATGCGATTTCGACACACCGTTAATAATGATCGTTTGTTTCTTCAATTCCGGCGAAAGTTGGGCAATCGAAACGTGCTCATGTCCGCCATAAACGAGCTTTTCATAAATTTCATCAGAAACGATAAGAACATCGTGGGCTACACATACTTCACCGAGCGCCTGCAACTCTTCTTTCGTATAAATGACGCCCGTCGGATTGCTTGGTGAGTTTATAATGACCGCTTTCGTTCGATTTGTAATCGCCTGTTTTAATTGCTCCGGCGTGATTTTGAATTCGTTTTCTTCGAGCCCTTCCACGTAAACAGGGATGCCACCTGCTAGTTTTACTTGTTCAGGATAACTCACCCAATATGGCGTTGGAATAATGACTTCATCGCCTTCGTCTAAAATGACTTGAAATAGCGTATAAAGCGCATGTTTCGCTCCGACACATACAATAATTTCTGACGGTTTATAGTTGAGTTGCTGGTCTTGTTGAAATTTTTTAATAATTTCTTGCTTGAGTGTCGCTAATCCACCAGATGGCGTATATTTCGTATGCCCATCATACATCGCTTTCACAGCCGCTTCCATAATATGTTGCGGCGTATTAAAATCTGGTTCGCCAGCGCCAAGCCCGATGACATCGTACCCTGCTGCTTTTAATTCTTTCGCTTTCGCTGTAATGGCAAGCGTTGATGATGGCGTTAATGATGCAACGCGCTTCGCTAACTTCATGAGTCCTTCCCCCTCGCAAAATGATATCTTTTCAAAAAGGCCCCGTCTTCAAAACGAACGTAATAAAACGAATAACGGTCTCGTTCGTCAATGTATGTAATTTCCCATAGCGGGATCCCTTTTTCCATTCCTAATTTTACTGATACGACTTCTTTCGGATGATACGTTTTAATGGACGATTGCGCTTGTTGTTTCGTAATACCTTCCGAAGCTTTTCGAACATCGACAACTTTCCCTTTTTCTGTTACCCACGCAATCATTTGTTCACCTTCGTCATTTTTTCCTATGACGATCACGTATACATCGCTACCTCGGTACGTATATACGTCATCGATATGGATGATCCCTTGTTTCTCTGCCTGTTTCATCGCACGTTGTTCACTTTCGTTTTTAGATGATACCGCATCGCTATATGCGTCGATATATAGAAATAACGCCGTAAACAACAAGCATACGAAGGCAATCAAAACCTTCTTCATTTTCATCCCTTCTTACGTTCGATAAATCGTAAATACAGCCTTTTCTTTATTTTCTTCATCAAGCGCTAGTCCAAACATTAAGTCTTTTTCTTTTAACGTCCGATTTAAACAATCAACAATTTTATATAAGTCTGATGAGTATTCAACTTTTACAGTTGCTAATACTTCGATTTTACTTTCCACGACCCGATCCTCCATGTGCACAAATTTTGTTACTTATATCGTTTATTGCGAACGGAAACAATACAATTACACACCGATTTCGGTGTATGAACATCTTCATTGTAGCAACGATTTCCTACATTGGTCAATTTGAATTAAAAAAATTCCTAACGTACACACCGCGGGCCGAACGTTGGCCCTTTTTTAAAATGTCATGACGTCGTATTCCTCTAAGTTGCATTTCACTACAATGACACCAAAACGATTTGTCTCATAACAATCAATCCAGGCAGCGTACAGCCGCTCAAGCAACCGTTCATTCGGCCAGCTGCCATGTTTCTTAAAAATGATTGCTACTTGTGGATCGACATGTTTTAAAAACGATGTACGCGGATAGTCATTGACGCCGAAATGGGCAATTTTTAATATGTTTACATCACTAAGCGGCATCGTCATCAACTTTCGTTCCACATCGTCGCTCGCATGCGCCATATATAAAAGACGAAGACGCCCGTACTGAATCGACATGGTTACATCTCCATTGTCAATATAGAGCGGCTGCATCCGAAAATGGGGAAACGGTTCGTACACCTTTTGTTCTTTCCATTCGCTCACCACTTTCGGACCGTACGTTTGTTCAATCCATTTCACATTGCCGATATATTCCCGATCATCGCTCGTTAACAAAAGTTCGTCGATTTCGGTAATACGGAAATGTTCAAGCCATCTTTTTAGTTCGCGTTCTGTATGCGGCGCCCCTGTATTTAACAATACCGTTTTTCCGCTTGCGTGTTTGAATAACGTCGCTTCCCCATCGCTAAGCGGCAAAAAAATAATCGCCATTTCTTCTTCTTCGAGCATCATATCAATTTTTTGAATATGCTCCGCTGATGTTGAAGGATGCATTAAACTATTGCATATCAAAAATAATAACACCCATTGCAAAACGTCCACTCCCTTCATCTACATCTTTTATCTTTTACCGATGAAGGGAATTTTATAGCCATTCGTTTACATGTTGTAAAAGCTCCGAAAGCGGTGCATGATATACACGAATAGGTGGCAACGACTGTAAAAAATATTTACTATATGATGCTGTTAACAGTCGTTGGTCGAAGACGAAAATGATTCCACGATCTTCTTTTGTCCGAATTAATCGTCCAAATCCTTGCTTAAAGCGTAAAATGGCTTGCGGCAACGATAAATCGTAAAATGGATTGCCTCCTTTTGCGCGAATATAATCGCTTTTCGCTTCCATGACCGGATCATCTGGCGGCGCAAATGGCAATCGAACAATGACAACGCATGTCACTTCGCTTCCTGGAAGGTCGATTCCTTCCCAAAAACTACTTGTGCCAAATAAAATCGCTTGCTCAAACTGTTGAAAATGGCGTGTTAATTTCGCTGCATTGCCTCCGCTCACTCCTTGAGCAAGCAATACAAACTGGTCATCGTTAAATTGTTTCGCATACGCATACGTTTGTTTTAACAATTCATACGATGTGAATAATACGAGCATTCGTCCCTTCGTATGTCGGGCGATGCGTATCACTTGTTGGGCTGCATGCTCCGCATATTGCTCAACTGTAACCGAAGGAAACGTCGGTAAGTCTGTTGGCACCATAAGGGCAGCTTGTTTTTCATACGAAAACGGAGACGGAATGATGCGTGTGAATGGATAAAAATCGTCAAGGCCTAGACGTGCAATGATAAATGAAAAACGAGCATTTGTCGTCAACGTAGCCGAAGTTAAAATGACGCTCCGCTTCCGTGAAAATAATTGATCAGCAAAAAAATGAGCTAAATCGAGCGGTTGTGAAATAACTGTGACTGCATTCACTGCGGCTTTTGCATCTACTTCGAGCCAACGAACAATATCATCATCATCGCTCGTTAATAAATGTTGCAACGTACGTAAAGTATCAATAAACGTCGTAAAAGGCTTCACATCTTCTTTTGGAATATCGTTTATCATTTGTGATAACTGTTGCACGTCATTCATTATGCGCATAAGCAACTCGATCGTTCCGCTCCACTCCTTTCCGTATTCTTTCCACGGGACGAAACGGTAACGAATACGTCCATCTCCTTTTTGACGACGCAACACATAATGACGCAGAGATTGAAATAGTTGATTTAGTTCATATTCAACATCTCCTAAAAGCGAGCGAAGCGCCCCCATTTTGTGTATCATAGCGATGTCGTTCATTCGTGTCCACAATAAACGAATGTATTCATATGAAACGTGCCTTCCGAAAAAGTGGGCAGCCACATCTTCTAAATGATGCGCTTCATCAATAATGAGTTGTTCATACGGTGGCAACCATTTTTCATCCGCTGTTAAATCGTGCATAACAAATGAATGGTTTGTAATAATGACATGTGCATGTTTCGCTTTTTCTTTCGCGCGAACGAAAAAATCGTATTCTTCATTCGTATCATCGCTATGTACATCTTCCCAAAATAGCGCACCACCTGCCGTTAAGTTTAGTTCATCAACATCCCCTGTCTCTGTTTCTGTTAACCAAACAAGCAATTGACATTTCGTTAACGCAATGTCGTAGTTTGTATCGATATGTTTTAACGTGCGAGCAAATTTTCGCACGCTCATATAGTTTCGCTTCCCTTTTAAAACAGCGGTCGTAAATGGGAAAGGGACGAGCTGTGCAACGCGCGGCAACTCTTTTTCAATCATTTGTTTTTGTAGCTGGAGCGTATAGGTGCTAACAACGATTGGTTGCTGTTGCTTCACCGCATAAAAGACGGCCGGAAGCAAGTACGCCATCGTCTTTCCGACGCCCGTTCCCGCTTCAATTAACGCATGCTGGCACGTTTGTAGCGCATAGTTAACGTCGTCCATCATTTGTTTTTGTCCTTCTCGATATTCAAACGGCGCAACAAATGGATTTGTCTCAAACCATTGTAAAAAAGACGGAATATGCTCATGACGATCAACTCGTTTTGGCGAATCCCATGCTTTTAAAGCAATGCCTTCATATTCAACGACGGATTCATTCGTTTGAAGCGAGCGTTCTTTTTTGGCAATGAATTGATCTAACAGAGCAGTCAAATCGCTTTTTAACGGTTGACTATGGCGGCGTAATTGTTTTAATGTCACAAGCGGTAAACGAGATAGCTTGTGCAGTAAAAAAAGAAGCAGTTGGGCCGTTGCTTCTGCGTCGTAATCTGCTTGGTGCGGGCGATCATGCGCAAGCGACAACGCTTCGGCTAAGTGATTCAGTTTATAGCTTGATTGTGTCGGCATAAGAAAACGAGCGAGTTCTACCGTATCTAAAAGCCGACATGTCGGTGGTTGTATTCCGCTACGAATAAATTCCTCTTGTAAAAATGCCCAGTCGAACTGAACGTTATGCGCGACAAAATAAGCTCCTTCCCATTGTTCAACAAGCATCGCCGCAATATGTTGGAACGGCGGCGCATCATGCACCATCGCATGATCAATACCTGTTAGTTGTTGAATAAACAGCGGAATATCCCGCTCTGGCTGAACAAATGTTGAAAAACGTTTTTTAACTTTGTCGCCCTCGATGACGACAAAACCGATTTGGATGATGCGATCTTCTTTTTTCGGGGCATTTCCTGTCGTTTCAATATCGACGACGACAAAGCGATCATTCATCTATTTTCCACCTCGCATGTATGTGACAAATAAAAAGAGGCGGCATGGCGCCCGTTATAAAACGGTCGCCGCCGGCTCTTGGACAATGAGTTCTTTAATGCGGTTATGCTCGTCCATAATCGCAATTTTCGGACGGTGTGATGTTAATTTTTCTTCTGGTACGAGTACGTATGAAATGACGATGATAATATCATCTTTTTGCACGAGACGAGCTGCTGCTCCGTTTAAACAAAACACACCGCTTCCTCTTTCACCAGGAATAATATACGTTTCAAATCGTGCTCCATTGTTATTATTTACAATTTGTACTTTCTCATTTGGAACCATGCCGACTGCATCTAAAATATCTTCATCGATCGTAATGCTACCGACATAATTTAAATTGGCTTCCGTCACACGAGCACGATGAATTTTAGCGTTCATTAACGTGCGAAACATGATGTTTCCCCCTTATTGTACGTTCATAACGATATTATCAATCAAACGCGCATTTGTAAACCGCACAGCGAGCGCAAGGATGATCTTTCCTTGTAACGTCTCGAGTGGCTTTAACTCTGGATACGAATAAACTTCAACGTAATCGATGACACCGGTTGTATGTTGCTCAATATGGTGCACAATCGCTTTTCGTACGGTCTCCACGTCACGTTCTCCTGCTTCAATGAGCGCTTTTCCTTTTTGTAAAGCAGCATATAACGCCGGAGCTTCTTGCCGTTCTTGCTCGCTTAAATACACGTTGCGTGAGCTTTTTGCAAGGCCATCGTCTTCACGTACTGTCGGAACAGCAACGAGTTCGATCGGAAAATGGAAATCGCGGATAAGTCCGTCGATGACCGCCACTTGTTGCGCATCTTTCAGCCCGAAATATGCGCGATGTGGCATGACGATATGAAACAGCTTCGTCACAACCGTTGCGACACCGTCAAAATGACCAGGGCGGGACTTTCCACAAAGCACATCTACTCGTTCATGCACTTTTACTGTGACCGACGGTTCATGCGGATACATTTCTGTCACAGAAGGATAAAATATAATGTCCACACCTGCTCGTTCAGCTATTTTATAATCGTGCTCAAAATCACGTGGATAACGATCGAAATCTTCGTTTGGTCCAAATTGAAGCGGGTTAACAAAAATGCTTAAAACAACGATGTCATTTTCCTTGCGTGCCCGTTCCAACAACGCCACATGACCTTCATGCAAGTATCCCATCGTTGGCACAAAGCCGATCGTTTTTCCTTTTTGACGCTCAGCCATTATACAGGCTTGCATCTGTTCGATTTTTTCGATTGTAATCACAATTACTTCCCTCCGTATAACGCTAGCCATTGTTGTTCGTTCATCGTAAATGATTGCTCATCGCTTGGGAATTGGCGTGTTTTGACGTCAGCCACATACTCGGCTAGCGCTTGCTGCATCGTTTGCTGAACGTTCGCATATTGTTTAACGAATTTCGGAACGCGTTCTACACCATATCCGAGCACATCATGATAGACGAGCACTTGCCCATCCGTACCAACTCCCGCTCCAATACCGATTGTCGGGATGGCTAGTTGTTTCGTAATCGCTTCGCCAAGTTGCTTCGGCACACATTCTAAAACGAGCGCGATCGCCCCTGCTTGCTCGCACGCTTTTGCTTCCTCTAGAAGACGTCGAGCACTTTCAGCATCTTTTCCTTGTACTTTATATCCACCTAACACCCCGACCGATTGTGGCGTTAAGCCGAGGTGAGCAACAACAGGTACACCTGATTGTGTTAAAGCAGCAATTACTTCTAACACCGAACCTGCCCCTTCCACTTTGACAGCATTGGCCCCTGATTGTTGCATGATCGCTTTTGCATGTTGTAACGCATCGTTCACCGTACTGTAAGACATAAAAGGCATATCTGTCACGATAAACGTATGTGGGGCGCCACGGCGAACGGCTTTCGTATGATGGATCATATCTGCAACCGTCACAGGAATCGTTGAGTCGTATCCTAATACGACCATGCCGAGTGAATCGCCAACTAAAATCATGTCAACACCGGCCGCCTCAGCTAGTTTTGCTGACGGGTAATCGTAAGCTGTCAGCATAACGATTGGCTCATGATTTTTTTTCATGTTGAGAAAATCTAATTTTGTTTTCATTAATATCCTCCTCTCATATGCAGAGGAAATGGATAAAAAAAGCCTTCTTTCTGCCAAAATGAGAAAGAAGGACCTTTGTTCTACTCCATCCCTCTGTCCCCGTCCGTTTCATCGGATCAAGGCAGAAATGATCTTCAATATGTCGTATATGTGGTGCAGTTCTTACAAAGATACTGCCCAATGTCAACCGCTTTCATTTTAACAAATATTTCGAAATTTTCCTACTGTTTTTTTATTTCAATATCCGCAGAGTAAATGTAATGAATGGCTCCGTCTTCTGTTTGCACTTTTAACGTGCCCGAATCTGTAATGCCAAGTGCTACACCACGAATAGCTCCGTTTAATGTACGCGCTACAATTTGTTGACCGATCGTTACCGAATAGCCTTCCCACAACAGTTTAATCGGTAAAAAACCATGTTGTAAATATTGTTCGTATAACTGTTCTAATTTTTGCAATAACGTTTGAACAACTTTCGGCCGATGGAACGTTCGTCCCGTTTCAATCGCAAGTGATGTCGCAATGGGAGCAATATCGTTTGGAAACTGTTTTTGATTGACGTTCATGCCGATGCCGACGATGACTGCTCGCACTTGATCGGGATCGGCTTGTAATTCCGTTAAAATGCCAACGACTTTTTTACCATTGATTAATACATCGTTTGGCCATTTAATGTCCGGTACGATATTTGTTATTTCTTGGATCGTTTCAGCGACCGCAACAGCCACTAAAAGAGTTAATTGAGGAGCTTGCTGTAGCGGAATGGACGGACGTAAAATGATGCTCATCCAAATTCCTGTTCCTTTCGGTGAATGCCATGACCGATTTAAACGGCCTCTTCCTGCCGTTTGTTCTTCGGCAATGACAACCGTCCCTTCTTCGGCGCCTTCATGGGCAAGTTGATGAGCCAATTGTTGTGTTGACGGCACGCTTTCTTGATCGTATACACTCCAGCCAAAACGTTTCGTTTTTAATCCGAGTTGTAGTTCATTGGCGTTTAGTTTATCTGGCATTTGTTTTAAGCGATAGCCGAGCTTGCGAACCGCTTCAACTTCAAATCCTTCTTTTCTTAAGTCTTCGATATGTTTCCAAATAGCTGTTCGTGAGCACCCGAGCTGCTCGCTAATTTTTTGCCCGGACAAAAATGTTTCGCCTGCTTCTGTAAATAGTTTTAACAATTGTTTTCTCGTTTCTGATTGCACATCGCCCACTCCTTTAACTTCTCTTTCTCATTTTCTACTTGACGATGAAGTACGGCACGCTCGATGTTTTCAATCATTTCCGATAACCAAGGACCGCCTTTTTTCCCAAATAAAATGAGTAAATCATGACCGTTGATCGCCAACTCTTTTCGATTGCGAATCGGAAGCATTTCCCATTGTTTCAATAACGAGTGAACAGACGGTTTGTCGTTATAAACAGCTGCACGTATACGTTCAATGTGCGGAATGTACGGTCCATACTCGTATAATGCATCGATTGTCCAGTCCGTAAGTGAGCGAATATGTTCAAGCGCCTTCAAACAAATCAAGATGTCACGAATGAGATGATTCGACAATTTCCAATTTTTTAATTGTTCACGATGAAAGTGAACGACAAATGCAAATCGTGCCCACGCTTCAACGCGATCGACTGGTACTAAAGAATAACTACTTAGCTTGATCAGCTCCTCTTTTTTTGTTGCAAGCTCAGGCAAGTAAGCGAATAAATTCGTTTCAACGAGAAGTGCGATCGCTTTCGATACAAATGGACCGAGTAGCAATTTCTCAAATTCAACAGCAATGCGCTCAACGGCGATATGTTGTAATAAATGGCCGTACCGTATAATCGCTTGTTTCGTCTCTGTTGACAAAGAAAAGCCGAGTTGACTGACAAATCGAAGCGCTCGCATCATCCGCAACGCATCTTCATTAAAGCGTTCAGCAGGATCTCCAACTGTTTCAATGATGCGCTGCTTTAATGCTTCCACTCCTCCGAACGGATCGATGATCTCACCGTACTCGTTCATTGCGATCGCATTCATCGTAAAATCGCGCCGTTGCAAATCTTCGTTAAGAGAACGAACGAACGTGACATCTTTCGGTCTTCGGTAATCTTCATACCGCCCTTCTTTTCGAAATGTCGTCACTTCATAAGAAATGCCACGTTCAATGACCATTACTGTGCCATGCGCAATGCCAACAGGAACCGTTCTAGGAAAAATGGCCATCACTTCTTGCGGATGGGCCGATGTCGCAATATCAATGTCTCCAATCGGTCTTTGTAACAAATAGTCGCGAACTGCACCACCGACAAAATACGCTTCATGTCCATGGCGTTTTAACGTTTCAATGACAGAGAGCGCCTGCCGAAACTGTTCGTTCATCGTTCTTCCCCTTTAAGTTGAAAATAAATATGTTCATATTGTGCCACAATTCGCTCAGAATAAAATTTTTCGTATACCGCCTCATATGCGTTTTTCCCCATTGTCTCGCGAAGTGTTTCATCCGTCAGTAAACGAAGCGTTTGACGCGCCGCATCGTTTATATCACCGAGCGCGCATAAAAAGCCGTTTTTGCCATCTTCAATTACTTCAGGAATGCCACCGATCGCTGTTCCGACGCATGGAACTCGACATGCCATCGCTTCCAGTAAAACGAGACCGAAACTTTCTTTTTCGGACAATAACAATTTCACGTCACTAATGGAATACAATTCCGCTAAATTTTCTTGCTTTCCTAGAAAACGAACGTGATCGCATAAATTTAATTCTTTTACAAGGCGACAAACGACCGTCATTTCTGGCCCATCACCGACAAGAAGCAATTTTGCAGGTACTTGTTTGACGACGAGCGCAAACGTACGAACGACATCGCATACCCGCTTCACTTTCCGAAAGTTCGACACGTGAATAACTACTTTTTCGTGCGGTGCGATGCCGTATTGACGACGGAGCTCATCATTTCGCCGTCTGCTGTATACACGTTCATCAACAAAGTTGTATACCGTTTGAATCGGCTTTTGCACGTCAAGCAATTCATATGTTTGAACCGCTAACGCATTCGATACTGCTGTGACGACATCGGATTGCTCGATGCCAAATTTAATTAAATCGCTTAATGACGGGTCGTATCCGAGGACGGTAATGTCTGTACCGTGCAACGTCGTCACGATTTTCAAATGGTCACCAACCATTTGTTTCGCTAAAAAGGCGCAAAGAGCATGTGGAACAGCGTAGTGAGCATGAATGATGTCGAGCTCTTCTCGCTTCGCAACTTCCGCAATTTTACTCGCCAACGCTAAGTCGTATGGCGGATATTGAAATACAGAATACGGGTTGACTGTTACCTCATGATAGTAAATATTTGGATATACTTTGTTTAGTCGAAATGGAATGCTTGACGAAATAAAATGAATGTCATGCCCGCGTTCAGCAAGCATTTTCCCTAATTCCGTCGCAACCACTCCAGATCCGCCAACTGACGGATAGCAAACGATTCCTATTTTTAGTTTCATCTTTCTTCCCCTAACAAATCATGTGCAAGTATCACTGGTTTTTTTGATATAAATCCTTCCGCGAACGAAACACCGACTTCTTTTCCGAACAATCGCTCGCGGCTTTCAACGGTTTCAATATATCCGTTCGTTAACGGCGTGTCAACTGAACCGCTCGTTCGCTCGAATTGACTTTCGTACGCCCGTAAGCTTGCTAATTTCTTATCGATTGTATCGCTAATGTCAACGACGAAATGAGGGCGATGAAAGCCATTGATCATATAAAAATAAACGGCATGTACGCGATGAGGAGGGAGTTCGCCATAACGGCGAATGGCAGCGGAAAATACCGCTTCTTCCACTAATCTCGCGCATTGTCCATGATCCGGATGGCGATCTTCCCAGTACGGTGCAAATACAATTTTCGGTCGATATGTCCGAATGACTGTCACGATCGGATCCATATGCTCTTTTTGTACGATAAGTCCACGATCAGGAAGTTTAAGCTGTATGCGTGTGCGAACACCGAGAATGTCAGCTGCCCGCTTCGCTTCTTGTTGTCGAGTATGTACCGTTCCGTTTGATGATAATTCTGCTAACGTCAAATCACATATGCCGATGTCGTACCCTTGTTGCGCGTATTTCGCAATCGTTCCGCCCATGCCAATTTCGACATCATCTGGATGAGCCCCAAATGCTAATATATGCATCATTCTTTTCCTCGCTTCACAATATTTCGCCATGCAAAATCGCCACGCTCTAAACCGCGTATAAGCACTTCTGCTGTTCCCATGTTTGTCGCTAACGGAATGGCATATACGTCACAAAGACGAATAAGGGCACTAACATCCGGCTCGTGTGGTTGAGCGGTTAATGGATCTCGGAAAAAAATGACCATATCCATATCGTTATTGGCAATCATCGCACCAATTTGTTGATCGCCTCCAAGTGGCCCAGATTGAAAACGATGCACAGAAAGACCGGTTGCCTCTTGAATGCGCAATCCTGTCGTACCTGTTGCATATAATTCGTGTTCAGCTAAAATATGTTGATAAGCTGTAACAAACTGAACCATATCTTCCTTCTTTTTATCGTGTGCAATTAATGCAATTTTCAAGTTTATCGCCCCCTTATTCAATTAAATGCTCTAATCCGTATACGAGCGTTTCTAACTTCATCACCGTTTCGACAGAAAAGCGAACACCGGACATAAATGATGCACGGTTAAACGAATCGTGCCGAATCGTCAATGTTTGTCCATCGCCACCAAAAATAACTTCTTGATGCGCGACAAGCCCCGGCAGTCGAACGCTATGAATGCGCATGCCGTCATATAATGCCCCACGTGCTCCTTCCATCGTTTCTTTTTCGGCTTCATGCCCTTGGGTAAAGGAAGGGCGCACTTGTTGAATGAGCTGAGCCGTTTTTAACGCTGTACCAGACGGCGCATCAAGCTTTTGATCGTGATGAAGTTCAATGATTTCTACATGCGGAAAATATTTAGCCGCCATTTGCGCAAATTTCATCATTAAAATGGCACCAATCGCAAAGTTTGGCGCAATAATCGCACCAATTTTTTTCTCTTCCGCTATTTGTGTTAAACGCACCAAATCGTCTTCTGTAAATCCTGTCGTACCAACGACCGGTCGAACACCGTAATGCAATGCGATTTCCGTATGACGTTTTCCAACTTCCGGCGTCGTTAAATCGATTAATACGTCCGCTTGCACGGTTTGTAAGCAACGCTCCAAATCTGTGAAAATTGGAGCTTCAATGGCTGGAAAACCATCGAGTTCCGCCAACGTTTTTCCTTCGTTCATTCGGTCGACGACAGCTACAAGTTCAAAATGTTTTGTTTCATGAACGAGAGAAACAGCTTCTCGTCCCATTCTCCCACGTGGTCCTGCAATGACAATTCGAATCATCGTTCCTCTTCCTTTCTCGTCCAACGATCACGATCTCGTGTTTGAAATTTATGCATGACTGCATCATGCGCCTCTTGTAAATCGATATGTAACGAATTCGCCATACATATAAGTACAAATAATAAATCGCCTAATTCTTCTTGAATCGTTTTTTCTTGTTCCGTTTTCTTTTTCGGTTTTTCACCATAATAATGATTTACTTCACGAGCGAGCTCACCTAATTCTTCTGTTAAACGAGCCAGCATGGCAAGCGGACTGAAATATCCTTCCTTAAACTGCCCGATGTATTCGTCGACTTCTTGTTGTAGTTGCCGCATCGTTTTTTCCATTGTTCTCACCTCTTACATTCATGTTAGCTAAAAGTGGGGCATTTGACAAATGTTTTTGACGGGTATGATGACATTCATCTATAATAAAAAACGCAGTCATACTCAAGGGGTGAAGACGATGAAACTTAAAAATGTCGCATTTATTTTACTAGGATCGGCAATTTTTGCGTTTGGACTTGTTCATTTTAATATGGAAAATAAACTCGCAGAGGGCGGTTTTACGGGGATCACGCTTCTTTTATACTTTTTGTTCGGTATCGATCCTTCCATTTCAAACTTAGTATTGAACATTCCGCTCTTTTTTATCGGCTGGAAGTTGCTCGGGCGGACGACGTTTGTTTATACGATTGTCGGAACGGTTAGTTTATCTATATTTCTTTGGATTTTTCAACGGTACGGCTTTCACATTCCGCTCAATAACGATCTTACGTTAGCTGCATTGTTTGCCGGTGTTTTCATCGGGGTCGGCCTCGGTATTATTTTCCGTTACGGCGGAACGACGGGCGGTGTCGATATTATTGCGCGGCTTGTATATAAATATAAAGGTATTAGTATGGGAAAAACGATGTTTCTGTTTGACTCATGCGTTATTGTTCTTTCGTTATTGACGTATTTACCGTACCGTGAAGGGATGTATACACTCGTCGCCGTATTCGTCGGGGCACGCGTCATCGACTTTTTACAAGAAGGGGCATATGCAGCAAAAGGGGCAACCATTATTTCTGAAAAAAGCGATTTAATTTCCGAGAAAATTATGACGGAAATGGAACGTGGCGTTACGATTTTAAAAGGAATAGGGTCATATACGAAACGCGAACGCGACGTTTTATATTGCGTCGTTGCCAAAAACGAATTGTCACGTTTAAAATCAATTATCACGTCTGTTGATCCACATGCGTTTGTTGCAATTAGTGACGTGCACGATGTACATGGGGAAGGATTTACGTTAGACGAAAATAAACAGCCGTTACATGAGTAAAAGCGTCCGACGATGGACGCTTTTATTGTTTATCTCTCACCATTTTCCCCTCTTTTTCCCCACGATATTTTCGCCATCCAACGTACGTTAACGTCATAATAATCATGCCACCAATGGACGTCATAACCCACCATAGCGATGGAAGCGTCGTCTCTTTTTTTCCGTCAGCAAACAATGCTTGTAAATCTTCTTCCATTTGTCGCAACTCCTTCATCCGCTCTGTTGCATGCAATTGGCGAAAAGCAGGGGCTTCTAAAAGCGAAATATGGGCAGATACACGTTGCACTTGTTCACGATCAGCGTTAATTTTTACGCTCGGTTCAATAAGTTCATACCGTTGTAAAAATTGATGAAACGCTTGTTGAAACGATTGTTCGTCTTCTTGCTCCATCGCTTGTTTCATCTTGTCAAATGCAGACATGACAGCGTATTTCATTTCTTTCCAGAGCGGCTGATGTTTCGAATGGACGGCATCAACAGCGAGACGAAATTGCGTCAATTGGTTAATTCGTTGTTCCGTTGGCACACTCGATGCTGTGACCGCTCTCAACGCCTCTTCATGCGTTGCTGTTAATACATATATGACATCCATCGAATGAATATCTTCACGAAATAACGCGAATTGTTTTTCGAAATATTCCAATAGCTGTTTCGCTTCTTGCAAGCGATCATTTTTTGTTAACTGAAGCGCTTCGTCAGAAATTTGATCGAGTTTGTCCCACTCATGTTCGTTTGCATATACGGTGTATGGAAATAAAGCAATCATGATAAACATCGCGATGAGTCGAATGCGCATCTCCTTGTCCCTCCTTACGATCTTACTATTGAATATATGACCGTAAAAAGAGACATAGACCTTGATTTAATGTCGGCGTGAAAAAATGTACGCCACCGTGATGGAAACGATACTTAGCCAAAACGTAAAATATCCAATTTGTTGCGTATATTGCGACAACATTTGATATTGCGGCATCATCCCAAACACATAATCAATTACATCGTTATGCAACGTCCAAATGGCTGCCACAACCACATGAATGAAGGACATCCGATAATAAGGAGCATACAACAACGCTTGCACCGCCATCGCTCCGTGTGATATCACAAGCATCCACCCTGCAAAACCGAGCTGTCCTGTGACGACCAACACGAGCATATTCATGACAACAGCCCAAATGCCGTATTTCACAAGTGTAACGACCGCCAACGCTTCGATAAACGGCCAATTTGTATGACGAAGCCATGCGATTAAAACAAAAACAAAAAATAAGCTTGCTGTTGGACTATCGGGCACAAACGGAAGAAAAATGGGCGGTGTTTCGGATAGTTGTGGTCCATACCATATGTATCCGTAAATTGTCCCAATGACATTAACAATCAATAATAGTATAAGAAAAGAGCGATGCATCAACCAATCACGTATATATAACATATACTCACCTCCCATATGTACAAAAAAGCTGACTGATGTTCAGTCAGCTTTTACAAATTATTCTGCTTTTAAACCAGCAACAAACTCAGCAAGTTTTTTCAATTCTTCGTCTGTTCCTTTGAAAACGCCTGCAGGCATGCCACCTTTACCATTTTTCGCGATGTCAGCAATTTCTTCAGGAGATAATCCTGTCCCAACAAGCGATGGCGCAGCTGGACCACCTTGCAAGTTTTCACCGTGACATGTTAAACATGTGTTTGCTTCTAAAATTTTATATCCTTCTGCATTTTTGTCAATTTCTACTTCCGCGCGGATTTTTCCTTGCTCAGCCGCTGCTTCCCAGTCGTGCGTGACGACAGATTCCCATGTTAAGAAAATGATTGCAGCAAGCGTAAGCAACATCATACCGACAGCAACCGGACGTTTCGATGGACGACGCTCCGGACCACGATCTAAAAACGGTGCAAGCATTAATGCCCCAAACGCAAGTCCTGGAATAATGATCGCTCCAACGACTGTATACGGACCAGATGCATAGGAATATTTCAATAGCTGGTATAAGAATAAGAAGTACCAGTCTGGAAGCGGAATATAGCTTGTATCTGTCGGATCCGCAATTCGCTCAAGCGGCGACGGATGCGCAACGGTTAAACATAAAAAGCCGATTAAAAAGACAGAACCGACCATCCATTCTTTTAATAAAAAGTTCGGCCAAAATGCCTCGGTTTTCCCCGGATATTCGGAATAGTCTTTCGGAATGTTCGGCTTGCGCATAGCAGGCACGCGCGAGTCGCCGACAAATTTCATCCCTTTTCCGCGATGCATATCGTTCCCTCCCTTATGCTAAATTTTACAGTGGACCAGAAATACCTTGTTTTCGAATCATTAAGAAATGGGCAGCCATTAATCCTAATAACGCTCCCGGTAAGAAGAAGACGTGAATTGCAAAGAAGCGCGTTAACGTTTGAGCACCAACGATTTCATGATGACCTGCCAACAACGTTTTAATCGCTGGACCGATGACTGGTGTCGCTTCAGCAATTTGCAATCCTACTTTTGTCGCGAAGAGCGCTTTCATGTCCCAAGGCAATAAGTAGCCTGTGAAACCGAGACCCATCATGACCATAAAAATAAGTACGCCGACGATCCAGTTTAATTCACGTGGCTTTTTGTAAGCACCTTGGAAAAATACGCGCAACGTATGTAAAAACATCATCACGATGACAAGGCTTGCTCCCCAGTGATGCATGCCGCGCACAATTTGTCCAAACGCTACTTCGTTTTGCAAATAATACACAGATTCCCAAGCGTTTTTAATGTCTGGTACGTAATACATCGTCAAAAACATACCAGATAAAATTTGAATGACTGTGACGAAAAATGTTAATCCACCAAAGCAATAAACAAACGCTGAAAAGTGGTGCGCAGGGTTTACGTGCTCTGGCACTTCATGATCTGCGATATCGCGCCACAAAGGCGTAATATCTAGCCGTTCATCAACCCAATCATAAATCTTATTAAGCATGTATTACGCCTCCCCTCGTGGTTTCGCTTTACCTAAATACAACGTGCCATCTTTTACTTCGTACTCGTAACGGTCTAATGGAGCAGGTGGTGGCGTGTTCGGTACGTTCGTTCCATCCTTTTCGTATAATCCATAGTGACAAGGACAGAAGAAACGATTTGGGTTCCCCTTATCCGCGTTCCAGTTCACCGTACAGCCAAGATGTTTACAGATCGGTGATAGCGCAACGATATCCCCATTTTCATCTTTAAATACCCACGCTGATCTTGGCTCTTCTGACTCGTACCACGCGTCTTTTACTTTTACTTTGAAGTCGAAGCGCTGTGGTTCTGTCGTAATGTCTTTCACTTGGGCAACCGCAACCATATCTTGCCCAGCTTCTTCTTTTAAGATCGGATCTAAGGCAAAGCGCACCATTGGTGATAAAATGCCCGCTGCCATAAATCCGCCTACACCTGTTAACGTGTAGTTTAAAAATTGCCGTCTTGACACGCGATGCTTTTTCTCGCTCATCTTTTTCCCCCCTCTATACGAAGTTAAGTCCATCCGGACGAATTGTTATAACACATATATAAAACTAGGACAACCTAATGATATATCATGTTTCCACCAAGGTCAATATAATGATAGTGTAAACGCTATCTAATTTTTTAACGTCCATTTTGCCACTAACGCATCCATCACTTGCTCGACTTGTTGGCGCACGACTTTTTGCTTATATGTGTCATCTGCATGTTCAAGCGGAAGCGCTGGCACATAAACAAACGTTTCATCTGCGATATCCGCATGCGAAGTGACGAAACATATGTGTTGAAATCCTGCTTGTTTCAGCATGTTTGTCCATTCTTGCACACGCGCTTGTATTTGCTCTTGTACGAAATATGTCAATGGTGGAAATAACATCACCCTCCCTTTAAACTGTCGCTCCACTTCGTTTGTAATGAGCAACGTATGCTCGCTCATTTCAGCAAACGCTTTCATATTTGTGCTCCCTATCGGTATGCACGGAACGAGCGCTGTGTCAACATATTCTTTCGCTTGTTGATACATGTCCACATCTTTTGCTGTCCATTTCATTCAAATCACTCCTTATGTTTCCATCTTACACGAAATGTATATGTATTTTTTTGAACATTTTGTGACAAATATATACATCGTAAAAAGCGTTGCGAAACCACCGAGGTTAACGCAACGCTTTTAATTGTTCGGTCAGCTCGCGAAATTTTTGTTCATCTTGCTGATCTAGCGCCTCATCAATTAACCGCATAATTTTTTGACGTTGAAAATGTTGAATCGATTGATGAACGATTGTTTCAACGAGTTGTTCATCTTGCTTGTTCGTTCTTTTTGGCATATATGGATTTTCTTCGAGTACCGCCACATATTGTGGCGAATGGAAAGCACCGCGAAAATTCAGCTGAATGTAAATATCTTCATCACGATTTAAACGAATGTCATGAAACGATTTTTCTGCATCTGTCGTAACGACGTTTTGCTTATAAAATCGAAATGGCACATCGTCGACACAATGTGTTGACATCATCATGCCGCGCGGACAATATTCTGCATGTTCAACAAAGTGCACTTTTTCCATGAGCGTATCATGACTAAGTAAGTAGTTTAAAATCCACACACATTCACGACGTTTTAATTGATAATTGTTTAAAAACCAACGAACAAACTCTTTCTTCTCCCGAACAGAAACCATTCCCTTCCCCCCTTGCATCCGAATGACAGCTTCATTCAAACTGCAACATCATATGGGCAATCTCTTCGTTTGTCGGATCGATACGCAATAGTTGTTCAAATATATCTTTTGCTTTCTCTCTTCTTCCCTCCTCAAATAAAAAATAGCCAAAATCATATAAAAAGTTTGGATCATCTTTAAAAAAAGTATATGCCTCTTCATAATGATTTAATGCCTGATCATATATTTCAAGCTTTTGCTTCGCCTTCGCAAGCTCCCACTCAAATAGCTGTTTTATACGCTTCGGCTTGATAGGCAGTAAATCCGTATTGAAATAACGTATGCGCATCGAAACGTTCATTTAATGCTTGCTCATAGTACGATAGCGCCTGTTCAAATTCACCAAGCAAGCTGTACGCTTCCGCTATGCGCTGGGCGATGACAGTACCCGCAATCGTTTTCGTTTTCGTGATGATTTGTTCATAATATAGCAAACTTTTTTGATATTGACCGTTCGTAAAATATAACTCCGCTAACGCAAATTGAACAAGCGGTTCGTTCGGCATTTTTTCATACGCTTTTAATAGTTTTTGTTCACTTACTTCTTCTAATCCTTGCATTTGATAAAGGTCGGCCATTAACAAACATGCGCGCACATAATACGGATCGTCTTCTTCGATATCGATCAACAACTCGAGCGCTTCTTCCTCTTTATCCATTTCTGTATATATTTCTGCTAAAAAGAGTTGTAGTTCACGTTCGTCTGGATAACGTGTAAGCAACATACGAACGAGCGATTCCGCTTCTTCTAACAATCCCCACGAAAATAGTTGGTCAGCTAACGTATATCGCTCTTCATCGCTTCCGTTTTGTTTTATTTGTTCCGCAAGCGCTAATGCGCGCTCCACATCTCCTTGTTCAACGAGTTGCACGATTTGATCTAATTTTCCCATCAATCTCACCCTCATCATTCGTATCGTCACGCTTTATCATACCATCGAACAAATAAGCATGCAAAAAAAGAAGCTGATCCGTCATGGAATCAGCTTTGTAACATGCGAAGATGATCAAAAAACGTCGGATATGATACTGCAATCGCTTCCGGATGCTGAAGGGTGACACTTCCTTTTGTGATGCACGCTGCGATCGCTAACATCATGCCGATGCGATGATCACCGTAGCTATCGACAACCGTATTTTCTGCATAAAGCGGTGTTTTTCCATGAATAATCATTCCGTCTTCTGTCGCTTCGATATCGGCGCCAAGCTTCCGCAATTCGGACACAACTGTTGCGATGCGGTCCGTCTCTTTGACTTTCAATTCACTTGCGTCTGTAATGATTGTTGTCCCTTCGGCTTGCGTCGCTAAAAGAGCAATAATCGGAATTTCATCAATTAATCGCGGGATGATATCGCCACCGATGTGCGTCGCCTTCAATGTCGACGTACGAACCGTAATATCCGCAACAGGTTCACTTTCTTCATGGCGAACATTTTCAATCGAAATATTTGCCCCCATGTTCTTTAATACATCAATAATACCTGTACGCGTCGGATTGATTCCGACATGTGTTAACGTAATTTCGCTGTTCGGGACGATTGCACCAGCGACTAAAAAGAAAGCAGCCGAAGAAATATCGCCCGGCACTTCTATATCAATCGCCTGAAGCGTTTGTCTCCCTGCAACAGAAACACTTAATCCATCAACGCGCACGTCTGCACCGAATGCCCGCAACATACGCTCGGTATGATCGCGCGATTGATGTGGTTCAATAACCGTTGTTGTCCCTTCCGCATGCAAACCAGCAAGCAAAATGGCTGATTTGACTTGCGCACTTGCAACAGGGGAATGGTATGTGATTGGCTGGAGTTGTCCGCCTCGAATCGCTAACGGCGTGTAGCGTCCGTCCTCTCTCCCGTCAATGTGCGCCCCCATTTGTTTAAGCGGTTTTGTCACGCGATCCATTGGCCGTTTTGCGATCGAATCATCCCCGATTAAACAAGCATGAAACGGGCACGCGGCTAAAATACCTAACAATAAACGTGTCGTCGTACCTGAGTTGCCGACGTTTAATATATGTGTAGGCTCTTTTAACCCCTCAACCCCTTTTCCTTCAACGATGACTTCATTGCCTTGCTGTGTGATGACTACACCCATTTTGCGAAAACAATCAATTGTACTTAAACAGTCTTCACCCGTTAAAAAATTTGTGATTCGCGTCGTTCCGTTCGCTAATGCACCAAACATAACGGCGCGATGAGAAATCGATTTATCTCCCGGAACAGCAATTTCTCCCCGCAATGCGTGGATATTTGTTTTTAACTCCATTATTCCACCCTCTTTTACACAACGTACGTTTCATAGTTCGTATTCGCTTCAATGCAACGTTTCGCTCGTTGACGGTCATCTTCTGTTTGAAAACTTAAACGAAGCACACCGTAAATATCTTCGCGCGTTTCGATAATGCGAATATTTGTAATGCTAATGCGCTCTTTTGCTAAATAACCTGTAATTTCTGAAATAACCCCCGGGTAGTCTGGCACATCGACGTATAAATCGTAAAAGGAAGGGATCGCTCCTTTCGTTCGAACAGGCAACCCGTCACGAAACTGTTTTGCTTCATGAAAATAATGATAAATGCGCTCACTATCCCCATCAGCAACATACGTACGAATTTTTTTCATTTCCTCGATCCAGCGATCAAACAGTTGCAACAATTCCTCTTTATTATGTATAAAAATATCGCGCCACATTTCTGGATTGCTTGAAGCGATGCGCGTAATATCACGAAAGCCACCCGCGGCTAATCGGCTTACAAGTTCATCTTCTCGCTCATATTGTTGTGCCTGATGAACGAGGCTTGCAGCAATGATATGCGGAAAGTGGCTAATCACACCGGCGATGCGGTCGTGCTCCCTCGGCGTTAACATAACAAAGTGGGCTTTCGTTCCTTCAAGCCAATGTTTTAGTCGTATGACATCTTCTTCTTTCACATGTTCTGTTGGTGTTAAAATGTAAAAAGCATTTTCAAATAAATGGGCACGCGCAGCAACAACACCGCTTTTATGCGAGCCAGCCATCGGATGTCCACCGATAAACGCTACCCCTTTTTCTAATAGTGGCAACGCTTGTTCGACAATGCGCTCTTTTGTGCTTCCAACATCGGTTACAATGACGTGCGATCGTAACGGAAGATGAGCTAATTCTCGAAGCAATTGCTCTGTTTGAACAACAGGTACAGCAAGCACAATGACATCCGCTTCACATGCCCCATGAGCAAACGACGGTACCGCTTCGTCAATGACACCGAGCGAACGCGCTAGGCGCATCGATTCATCTGATACGTCATATCCAATGATTGTCGCGTCCGAATGCGCTCGCTTGATCGCAAGCGCAATTGAACCGCCAATTAAGCCGAGACCGGCAACTAAAACGTTTCCTTGCAAAACGAGTCCCTTCTTTCTTTCAACATGTTTGTTAACGCACGAATGATTATTTCGTTTTGTTCTGCCGATCCGACTGTAATGCGCACAGCTGTCGGAAAGCCGAGGGCGCATCCTGAACGAACGATGATCCCGCGCTGGAGTAAATACGTAAATACTTCGTCACCACTAAAGCCGAAATCAATTAAAATAAAATTCCCTTCCGACTTGTAATAGCGCAAACCGTACTCATCACAAAATGCATAAAATTGGTCTAAACCTTGTTTATTTTTTTGTGCACATTGTTGAATAAATGTTTGGTCTTTTAATGCAGCGAACGCAGCGGCTTGGGCAAGACGAGACGTATTAAATGGCTCACGCGCTGGCTCAATCGCTTGTAAAAGATGTTCATGTGCAATGCCATATCCGATACGAAGTGCGGCTAACCCGTACGCTTTAGAAAACGTGCGTAAAATCATCATATTTTCATATTGTTGAAGCAAAGAAACGGTATTCGGATAATCTTCCGCTTGCACGTACTCATAATACGCCTCATCGACAACAACGAGCACATGTTGTGGCACTTTGTTTAAAAAAGCGCGTAACGATGCGTCATTAACATACGTCCCTGTCGGGTTGTTTGGACTGCAAATCCAAACGACGCGCGTATGATCATCGATCGCTTCAAGCATCGCTTCTAAATGATGATGTCCGTCTTGAAGCGGAATTTCGCGCACTTCCGCGCCTTCGATGATCGCATTATGACGATATTGCGGAAATGTCGGCGTAGCCATTACCGTGTTCGTTCCTTTTTGTAAAAATGCCCGACAAATGATTTGAACGACTTCATCAGAGCCATTTCCGAAAATAAGTTGTTTTTCACTAATACCAATGTGCGCTGCGAGCGCCTCGCGCAACGTGCGACTGTATCCATCAGGATACAACGCTAAATCATCGAGTTCTTTCATCACAGCTTGTCGAACAAGCGGTGAACATCCGTACGGATTTTCGTTTGATGCAAGTTTGATTACCGTTTCTAACTGATATTCGCGTTTTACTTCTTCAATCGGTTTGCCCGGTTGATACGGTTTTAGTTGTTTCAGTTGTTGTTTCAGTTGTTGTTTCACTTTCATTTTTCCTCACCCTTTTCAATGGTTCAATGAGCGAAGCGACATATTGGGAAAAAGCGATGAGCGCATTTGAGCGCGTATGCGCATCGTTCAATTCGTCTTGAAGCTGTTCAATCTTTTTTACGATGGCGCTACCGATAACGACACCATCACATATATGTTGAAGTCGCTCGACTTGTTCAGCCGTAGAAATACCAAATCCAACGACGATAGGAACACGGCTATATGATTTTACTTGTTGCAAAAATTCGTGCAATTGCTTCGGCAACGAGTCCCGAATGCCCGTCACACCTAATGATGACACGCAATATAAAAACGATTGGGCTTGCGATGCAATCATCGCGATGCGCTCATGAGACGTTGGAGCGACAAGTGAAATATAAGGAATGTCATATGTGTCGCCTAATGTTCTCATATGCTCGCTTTCTTCAAACGGTAAATCTGGAATGAGTACACCGCTCGCACCATTTTGTTGCGCTAAAGCAAAAAAGCGTTCTTCTCCTAATTGTAACACAGGATTGTAATACGTAAAGACAATAATCGGAATTTTTACACCTTTTTTTCTCATTCGCCCGATGAGTTCAAGCGCTCTTGTTAAAGTCATTCCATTTTTTAGAGCTCGACTCGCTGCCCGTTGAATAATCGGCCCATCTGCAAGCGGATCGGAGTATGGTACACCGAGTTCTAATATCGTTGCACCTGCCTGTTCAAGAGCAATAGCTAAATCGATCGTCACCTCTTCACACGGATCGCCCGCCACGATAAATGGAATAAAATGTTTCATTTCCGTTCATCCCCTTCCAAATAGTTCATCACCGTTTGTACATCTTTATCGCCTCTTCCTGATAAACAAACGAGAATCGTTTCATGTTTTGAACGAAGGGGGGCGATTTGAAACGCTTTGGCGAGCGCATGCGCAGATTCGATTGCTGGAATGATTCCCTCTGTTTCTGCAGTCATTTGAAGTGCTGCAATCGCTTCCTCGTCCGTTACACTCTCATAGCGAACGCGTCCAATATGTGCTAAATATGCATGCTCTGGTCCAACACCTGGATAATCTAAACCAGCTGAAATCGAATACGGCTCCGCAATTTGACCGTGCTCATCTTGCAATACGTATGTGAGGGAACCATGAATGACACCTTTTGTTCCTTTTGTTATCGTTGCAGCATGCTCCGTCGTATGCACACCTTTTCCAGCTGCCTCAACGCCAATACATTCAACATCATCATCTAAAAATGGATGGAACATTCCGATCGCATTACTTCCGCCACCAACACAAGCAATGATTGTGTTCGGCAGTTTTCCTTCTGCTTTTAACATTTGTTCGCGCGCTTCTTCGCCGATAATACGTTGAAATTCACGCACCATCATCGGATATGGATGCGGGCCAACGACGGAACCAATCATGTAAAAATGGTCGTCACAATGTTCCACCCAATAACGAATCGCTTCATTTGTTGCGTCTTTTAATGTACGATTGCCGCTTGTGACTGGAATGACTTCTGCACCAAGCAGTTTCATACGAAATACGTTTAATGACTGCCGTTTCACATCTTCCTCACCCATAAATACTTTGCATTCCATCCCAAAACGAGCGGCGACGGTCGCTGCGGCTACGCCGTGCTGTCCTGCACCTGTTTCAGCGATAATTTTTCGTTTTCCCATTCGTTTTGCTAACAACGCTTGCCCGATCGCGTTGTTTATTTTATGGGCACCTGTATGGTTTAAGTCTTCACGTTTAAAGTACATTTTCGCCCCGCCTAATCGTTCTGTCAAGTTTTTTGCAAATGTTAAGGCGGTCGGACGACCTGAATATTCATACAAATGATGCATATATTCCGCATGGAACGAAGGATCGGCCAATGCTTCATGCAATTGGCGCTCTATATCAGCTAACGGACGCATTAATGTTTCTGGCACAAACTTTCCACCAAACATACCAAAGCGACCGCGTTCATTTGGCAATGTCAACATATTTTCACCTTCTGTTCAATTTGTTTTATTTTTTGTTCACTTTTTTGCTCGTTTTCTTCAATTCCGCTACTAATGTCTATACCAAACGGTTGATAGACTAACAATTGCTCAACATTGTCTGGTGTAATGCCTCCAGCAATGAAGCATGGAACACCTTGGCGAGTCGCTTCTTCCATGTAATACGGAACAACGCTCCAATCAAACGAGATGCCTGTTCCGCCCCACGCTCCTTTCCGACCGCTATCAATAACAAAACCGTCTGCGATTCCTTTCCAAGCGCGCATATATGTCCACGCCTCTGGGGCATGATGAATGACTTTCCAAACAGGAAGTTGAAACGTTTCTTTTAATTGCTTTACCGTTTGCATCGTCTCCATTCCATGACATTGAATGATCGATAAAGGAACGTGTTCAACAACAGACGCGACAGACACGATCGTTGGATGAACGAAAACGCCAACGATTTTTTTCTCGCCAAGTTCAACGCCAGATAGCCATCGTCGAACATTTTCTGGTTCGACTTTTCGCTTGCTTTCAGCAAAAACAAACCCGATATAATCTGCTTCGCTTTTGGCAACACGTTGCACATCTTGCAACGAACGATTACCACAATATTTTAAAACGGTCATATTTCACGCTCCCCAAATAATTCATAAATGGCTACATCGACAGCTGGCTTCCGCATCAATGCTTCGCCAACAAGCATCGCGTGCGCACCAGCTTGCCGGACCGTCTGCATGTCATCGTATGTGTGAATGCCACTTTCACTCACAATGATGCACGGAGGCAAAAGCGGAACAATTTGTTTTGTGACATGAAGCGATGTGTGAAACGTCGTTAAATCACGATTGTTAATACCAATCGCTTTCGGTGTGAAACGTTTTAAAATCGCTTCAACTGTTTTTGGAGCGTGCACTTCTACTAAACATTGCAATCCCATTTCGTGCGCTTCTTCATATAGTTCATGCAAAAAACTCGGATCAAGCGCTTCACCAATGAGTAAAATCGCATCTGCCCCAATACGCACACTTTCGATAAGTTGTTTGCGATCAATAATAAAGTCTTTACGTAAAATCGGGATTTGCACGTGTCGTTTCACTTGCGTCACATACGAACGATGGCCAGCAAAATATCGTTCATCTGTTAAAACAGACACGGCATCCGCACCTGCCTGTTCGTATGCGCGGGCAATATCAACAACATTCATATGTCGTCGAATGATTCCTTTCGATGGTGATGCTTTTTTCACCTCTGCAATCAGTCCTAAAACACGATGCGGTTTTGCTAAAGCATCGTAAAACGAACGGCGTGGCAGTTGTTCGTACATTTCAGGCAATTGTAACGATGCCACTTCTTCTCTCTTTGTTTGCAAAATTGCCTCAAGCATACATCACACCTCGCAATCGTTGTAAATACGCATAAGCACGACCGGTTTCAATGGCTCGCTTCGCCATATCGACTCCATCAGCAATATCCGATGCTGCACCAGCAACGTATAAAGCAACGCCGGCATTTAGTAAAACGATATTTGTCGCACTTTCATTTGCACGTTGAGCAAATACACGTTCAATCAGGTTGGCGCTCTCGCTTACGCTATGCACGCATATGTCAGATAAACAGCCGCGCGGTAATCCTACGTCTTCTGGTGTGATGATGTGTTGAGTCATATGACCGTCTTTTAGTTCGATCAATTGCGTTTCTGCGGCGATGCTACATTCATCTAACCCATCACTGCTTGTGACAAACACCGTATGTTCTGTTCCGATTTGTTGTAGTGCTTCCGCCATGTTTCGTGCATCTTTTGCATTAGGTACGCCAATGATTTGCCTTTTTGGGAGAGCTGGGTTGACAAGCGGACCGAGCAAATTAAATACTGTGCGCATTTTTAAACTTTGGCGAACAGGCGCAACATGTTTCATTGCCTCGTGATAAAAGGGGGCGAATAAAAAAACGAGCCGATGTGTGCGCAATGCTTGTTTTGCTTCTTCTTCTGTCTTCGGCATCGGAATAAGGAAGTGCTCGATCACATTGGCGCTTCCGCTTGTCGATGAAACAGCACGATTGCCATGTTTCGCAACAGGAATATCGAGCGATGCGACAAGCAAGGCCACCGCTGTCGAAATATTGAACGTCCCTTTTCCGTCTCCACCTGTTCCACACGTATCAATGACCGGTTCGTCGAACGAAACCGTTCGCATTCGTTCACGCATCGCTCGAATGAAACCAACAAGCTCATCGACTGTTTCACCGCGAAAACGCAACAAAACTAAAAAAGCAGCTACTTGTTTTTCGTCCACTTCCCCGCTCATCATCGCATGCATCGCTTCATACGCTTCTTGTTCCGTTAACGTTTGTTGTGCGGCACATTTATGCAAAAATCGTTCAAACATGTTGTTCCCCTCCTTTAAATACGCGTTCTGCAAGCTGAATGGCATGAATTAAGGCGCTCGCCTTATTTCTCGTTTCTTTCCATTCCAGTGCAGGCGATGAATCGGCAACAACTCCAGCACCAGCCTGCACGTATGCCACTTTATTTTTTAATACTGCTGTGCGAATCGCTATGCACGAATCAATGTTGCCATCGAAGCCGATATATGCAATCGTTCCCGCATATACGTTGCGGGCGGTCGGCTCTAATTCTTGAATAATTTGCATCGCCCGAATTTTCGGTGCTCCGCTCACCGTTCCGGCAGGAAAAGCCGCAAGGAGCGCATCAAGCGGATGAACGTCATCGCGAAGCGTTCCCGTTACTTTTGAAATTAAATGCATAACGTGCGAAAACTTCCCGATTTGCATCAATTGTGGTGTGCGCACCGTTCCATATTTTGCAACGCGACCGATGTCGTTGCGAGCTAAGTCGACAAGCATGTAATGTTCCGCTCGCTCTTTTGGGTCATGAAGTAACTCGTTCATAAGCGCCGCATCTTCGTGTTCATTTTTACCGCGACGCCGCGTCCCTGCAATTGGATCAATTTCAAGCTCTCTGTTTCGTACTTGGATCAGCTTTTCTGGGGAACTGCCAACAATATGCTCTTCACTAAGTTTTAAATAAAATAAATACGGCGATGGATTTAATAGACGCAACAAGCGATATAGCTCGATTCCATCAATGGGCGTTTCGATCGCAAATCGTTGCGACAAAACGGCTTGAAAAATGTCTCCACTTGCAATGTACGTTTGAATGTTTCGAACCGCTTTATAAAACATTTGTTTGTCCATATTTGAATACACACGCTCAAACGAAACCGGTATATTTGGATCAACCATCATGTGCGCTTGCTCATCATAACCGTGAACGATTTTGCGCGCCAGCTCATCTATTTTTCGACAAGCAGCCTCGTATTTTTCGGCTTGTTTTGCTTCATCATCCGTTTCTGTTAAACGAACGTAATGAATGAGTAATAGCTCTTTTTTTACATGATCAAAGGCGAAAAGTGATTCACAAACGACAAAATGAACAATTTTCATTCGCAAATCGTTATACGCATGATATGGGACTTTCTCAATGGAAGAAATAAAATCGTAGCTAATATAACCGACAGCTCCCCCACGAAATGGGACGTCTAATGATAACAGTTGAACGTTTAAATGATGTTGCATCATGGCAAATGCTTCTTGTATTGTTGCTGTACACGCGAGCACTTGCTGTTGTTCTTTCACAAAAAATTGTTTGCCGTCATCGCTTTCAATCGATACAAACGGGTGAATACCGATGAATGAATAGCGCGACCAAGGGGACATATCGTCTTTGCTTTCAAGCAAAAACGCTGCCTCATCACGTAACGCCATCAATAGCTGAATCGGTTGAAACGTATCTGCAAAAAAACGGCGTACAATCGGAATCGTTCGAAACTGGGAAGCTGTTTGTAAAAATGTAGTGATATTCATGATCGTTCTCCTTTCTTGGAGAATGAACATGAGAGGAAACGAAGAGGGAAACAAAAAAGCCTAAAGACGGGCAGTCTTTAGGCGTACGTATCCTAATGATCCTCTGCTCCGCTCTCACTCATTCTCTACTCAACTCTTACTCTACTCAACTAGCTTATAAACCATCTTATTATATGTCTGACTTTTTTGTCAACTGCAAGTCTGGCCGAAGCTGGACGGCATCACGTAAATATATGTGGTGAATATCTTGCTGTGAGCGCTTCGTGTGTACAGTCATCATGACGCGAATACATTTCGGCAATGCATGAGGAACGTTAATTTCTCGCATACACATAACAGGAACATACGTCCAACCATCGAAATGACGCAATGCCTTAGCTGGAAACGTGGCGTTTAAATCATCTGTCATTGAAATAAGAATGGATACAACATCTTCTGCATGTACATCGTTTTGACGAATCATTTCTGTCAGCAATCGCTTTGTCTCGTCTATAATTTCTTGTTCATCGTTATCATTTACCGTCGTTGCCCCGCGAATCGCTCGAATCACACTTTCCTCTCCCTTCTTCGGCAAACGCGTATAACCATCGCAATAGTTGTTCATCGCTTATTTGTTCGACACATACGGTTCCGATCTCTTTCATTAGCACCATACGCACTGTTTGATCTTTCGCTTTTTTATCTTTTTTCATTTTGTCGAGCAAACGTTCAGGCGATACGTGTGACGGAAGGGATGTCGGAAAACCGTAACGATGAAATAACGTCCGGAATGACGAATAAAAAAGCGGTTGATTGTAAAAACGCTCGCTCACAAAAATAGCAAATAACATGCCGAGGGCAACCGCATCTCCGTGCGTCATCACCCCATAGCCGAGTTCACTTTCCAAAGCATGACCGAGCGTATGACCAAAGTTTAAATAAGCGCGAACACCTTGCTCTTTTTCATCTTTGGCGACAATGGCTGCTTTAATTTCAATCCCTCTTTGAATCGCATATTGCAAACGATCGCCACGTAAATCATCTAGCTGTTGCACGTTCGCTTGTAACCAACCAAAGAAAGCACGATCATAAATTAAGGAGTGTTTCATAATTTCTGCGAAACCTGATCTCATTTCTCGTTCAGGAAGCGTATGAAGTAAAGAAATATCATAAAAAACGAGTTCGGGCTGGTAAAAAGCTCCGATCATATTTTTTCCAAGCGGATGATTGATAGCCGTTTTTCCTCCAACAGCACTATCGTGCGCAAGTAGCGTTGTCGGTACTTGAATGAAACGAATGCCGCGCATATATGTCGCTGCAACAAAACCGGCTAAATCTCCGACGACCCCTCCGCCGAGCGCAACAATTAACGAATGACGATCGAGATGGTTTGTTAACGCAGCCGTATGACATGCATAAAATTGTTCAAATGACTTCGCTTCTTCTCCGCTCGGAATAATATGTGTGTACACACGATCATACGTTTGATGGAGCGTTTTCTCCACGTCAGCCAAGTAAAACGAAGCAACGGTTTCATCTGTAATAATGAGCACAGCTGTTACATGTGGACAAACACGATCGATCACGAGATCGATCATATGCAGCACTTCATTTCCAATGACGACTTCGTACCGTTTTGATGGCGTATCAACGTGAATGCTTTTCATCATTAAAACTCCTTTGCGTATCGGCGCATCGCTTCGACATTTTCGATGATCAAATCAATGCGATCTTGTCCAAATTGTTCGACAATAGCATTCGCAATTTCCCATGCTACAACGGCTTCAGCCACGACGCTTGCTGCTGGGACTGCGCAACTATCAGAGCGTTCGATGCTTGCCGCAAACGGTTCTTTTGTCTCAATATCGACACTCATAAGCGGCTTATATAACGTCGGAATCGGCTTCATCACCCCGCGTACAACGATCGGCATACCCGTCGTCATCCCGCCTTCAAATCCGCCAAGTCGGTTCGTTTTGCGCGTATATCCCGTTTCTTCGTTCCATATAATTTCGTCGTGCACTTCGCTTCCAAAGCGACGTGCCGCTTCAAATCCGATACCGAACTCAACGCCTTTAAATGCGTTAATGCTCACGATCGCCGCAGCAATTTTTGCATCTAGCTTCCGATCATAATGCACATAGCTCCCGACACCAACTGGAACACCTTCAACAATGACTTCGACAATTCCACCAATCGAATCGCCTTTTTCTTTCGCTTCATCAATGGCCGCCATCATCTTTTTTTCCGCTTCTGCATCAAAACAGCGAACAGGAGATTGTTCTGTCACTTGTTGTAATTCCTCAAGCGATGTATATGTGGTATGTTCCGCCTTTACCCCACCAATTTCAACGACGTGACTGGCGATACGAATACCTAATTCTGCCAAAATGCGCTTCGCTACCGCTCCTGCTGCCACCCGCACCGTTGTCTCACGTGCAGAAGAGCGCTCTAACACATTGCGCATATCGCGATGACCATACTTTATTGCTCCATTTAAGTCCGCATGTCCCGGACGTGGGCGTGTTACTTTTCGTTTCACTTCTTCTGTATCATCAGTAAGCGGTTCGATACCCATAATGTTCGTCCAATGTTTCCAATCGCGATTTTCAACGACGAGTGTAATCGGAGAACCGAGCGTTTTTCCATGACGGACACCGCTTAAAATTTTTACTTCATCTTTTTCAATTTGCATGCGTCGGCCGCGACCATATCCTTTTTGTCGGCGCGCCAAATCTTCGTTAATATGTTCCGCTAAAAGCGTCAATCCTGCAGGGACGCCTTCAATAATGGTTGTTAACTGTGGACCATGTGATTCACCAGCTGTTAAGTACCGCAATTCCCTCTCTCCCTTCATCTCTTTAAAGCGATTATGTATGAATATAGCACATTTTTCCCGCGGACGTAACCCCTTAATTGCACAGAAAGCGACCGAATTCGGCCGCAACTACATTTTTCGATAAAAAAACGTATCTTCTACTTCAAAACCGTATGCCGTCGGATTAAAAATTTGTTCCGTGCTACCGACGAAAAAAATTCCCCCAGGGCGAAGAGCGCGATTAAACTTTAAGTACAATTCATGTTTTGCTTCTTCCGTAAAGTAAATGAGCACGTTGCGGCAAACGATTAAGTCAAAATTCGTATCGAATGGGTCAGCAAGCAAATTATGTTTTTTAAACGTCACCGTTCGCTTGATATCATCGATAATTTTATAGTGGGATCCTTCTTTGACAAAAAATTTTTTCTTCACGTCCTCTGGCACTTCTTGGAGGGAACGCTCCGTATAAATACCAAGCTTCGCACGAGCCATGGCGTTATCATCAATGTCAGTAGCTAATACAGATACTTGAGATAATGGCATAAACTTAGATAAAATAATGGCCAATGTATACGGTTCTTCTCCAGTTGAGCAGGCAGCGCTCCATACTTTTAACCGTTTGTTTTTTTCAAGAAGTTTCGGAATAATTTTTTTCTCCAACACTTCCCACCGTTTTGCATTGCGGAAAAATTCAGATACGTTAATCGTCATGCGGTCTAAAAACTCATGAAACAACGCTTGATCATGATTCATCGCGCGAAAAAATTCATCAAAATTTTTAAATCCTTTCTTTTCATAGAGAGAAGTTAATCGCCGTTTCATTTGCGCTTCTTTGTATAGCGCTAAATCGATGCCTGTTTTTCGTTTCACGTTTGCAATAAATTGTTGATAATCACTCATACAAAAAACTCCTCTTCCTTTTCTTTCATACATACAGTATAACGAAAATGTGAAAAAACAGAAATAAAAAAATAAAGATAGGCATGTGCCTACCTTTTTTAATATACCCACTCGTTCATTAGCTTGCTGTAGGAAACGAGTTCTTCTTCTTTGAAAAATAGTTGAATTTCGCGTGCCGCGCTTTCTTTCGAGTCAGAGCCGTGAATAATATTTTTTCCGACTGTTAAGCCGAAATCACCACGAATTGTGCCTGGTAACGCTTCTTGTGGGTTCGTTTTCCCCATCATTTGACGAGCTGTGGCGATCACGTTTTCGCCTTCCCATACCATCGCAAATACTGGGCCGGACGTAATAAATTCGACGAGCTCACCGAAAAACGGACGCTCTTTATGCTCTGCATAATGTTGTTCAGCAAGTTCACGCGATACTTGCATCAACTTTGCGCCAACAAGCTGAAAACCTTTGCGCTCAAAACGAGCAACGATGTCACCGATAACACCGCGTTGTACCCCATCTGGTTTGACCATTAGAAATGTTCTTTCCATGACGAATTCTCCACCCCTGATACGTTATGTATTGGAACTGACTCCCCCGAAATTATATCATTTCGTACGCAAATTAGCAATATTCGCCATGAAAACGATTTAATTTTTTTTAATATTTTCGCTTACCAATATACTTTGCAATGTTATAAAGCGCGGTCCAAGCACGGTTGCGTGGCAGTTTTTGTAACGTATCGATTGCTTTTTGCAAATAGCGATCCCCAAGCTCATACGATTTTTCAATCGCATTTGTTCGCTTAATCCCATCAATGACATCCGCCATTTCACGATTTGTCGTATGTTCGTTTACTTTCATAATTTGTTCTTTTACCGTCCGCTCTTTCATTGCATATAAAACAGGGAGCGTCACGTTACCTTGCGATAAGTCGCTTCCTGCCGGTTTGCCGAGTTGTTTTTCCGTTCCAATGAAATCAAGAATGTCGTCTGTAATTTGAAACGACATACCGACGTAATAGCCAAACCAATATAATTTTTTATGAATCGTTTCAGGTGCCCCAGCAACGACAGCGCCAAGCTGACAGCTAGCCGCAATGAGCAACGCCGTTTTTCTTTTAATTCGTTGCAAATAGCGACGTAAATTTTGATCGAATCGATATTTATCACTAATTTGCTCAATTTCCCCTCGACATACTTCCACAATGGTGTTAGCTAAAATGCGATGGGCAACTGGATCGTCAATTTCGCACATTTGCTCAAGCGCTCGAGCGAACAAATAGTCGCCAACATACATCGCGAACCGATCGCCCCATTTCGCTTGAATCGTCTCTTTTCCGCGTCGTAACATCGCCCCGTCAATCACATCGTCATGGACAAGAGATGCCATATGAATGAGCTCGAGCGCGACAGCCACTCGCTTCATCTTCTCAAAATGATATGTACCAAATTGTCCACCGAGCAAAACAAACACCGGTCGAATGCGCTTTCCACCCGCCTCAAGCAAATGTAACGATGCTTCATTGACGAGCGGATCAGACGCTTGCACGGTCAGTTTTAATTGTTCTTCAATTTTGTTTAAATCCCCATTCAAAAACGAATACATCGCTTTTAATTTCATTATGATTCACCTTAACGTCCATCAGGTTTATGTCCGAGATGCATCGCCGCCACTCCAAACGTATACGGTTTCACTTGTACGTTTACAAAACCAGCCTGCCGAAACATATCCGCTAGTTCGTCCATTCCTGGAAATTCACGTGCTGACTCTTGCAACCACGAGTATTCTTCGTAACTTTTCGCGAAAATTTTCCCAAAAAAAGGCATGATATAACGAAAATACGCATAGTACAGCTGTCGAAAACCGATGAGCGTCGGTTGTGATGTTTCTAAACAAACAACTTTTCCTCCTGGTTTTGCGACGCGATACATTTCTTTTAACACTGTCATATAATCAGGAACGTTTCGCAATCCGAAACCGATTGTCACATAATCGAACGTGTTATCAGGGAACGGCAAGCTCATCGCATTGCCATGCACGAGTGTCACGTGCTGAAAACCGCGTTCTTTTACTTTTTCTTCCCCGACTTTTAGCATATTGCGACTAAAATCGAGACCATACACTTCACCGCTAGGCCCAACGGCTTCTGCTAACGCGATCGTCCAATCCGCTGTTCCACAACATACATCGAGCGCTTTCGTTCCTTTTTGTACGTTCATTCGTTTCATCGTATCTTTCCGCCAAGCGACATGACGTTTAAAGCTAATAACTGAATTCATCCGATCGTAATGGTCGGAAATTTTTTCGAATACACGATGCACACGTTCTTCCTTTGATTGTTGCATAAAATCCCCTTCTTTCAGATGAAATCAAGCGAGGAGACGAGAAAATCGCTCTTTTACTTCTTCATGTATACAGGATGGTAAATATTGTAATTTTCGCTTACAATGATCGATATATTCACACGAAATGTCTGATTTTGTTTCCTCACGCTGAACGCGTCTCAATGAAAACAAGTAATAAGCTAGCTCTCCCCATTCATGAGCATGAACATGTTCTGCAAGCTGACGAAGCAAGGCAGATTCAATGACAGCGATGCAATGAAAGCGCTCAAGGTCATTTGACGACAATTGCTGCAGGCGAATTTTTTGTATATTGATCTCTTTAATCGCTTCAGCAAAACGACGAATGAGTGAAATGGCATGTCGTCGCGCTAAAAAGTCGTAGTACAATCCGCTATATAAATCTCCCGCAAGTACAGTCAACTGCTTTTGTTGTGAATTTTGTTGCTCATCTACTTCATCATGGGTGTCAAGGGCGAGTTGAATGAGCATCATCGCAAACACATAATCAAGCGCGATGCTTTCTTCCACTTGAGCCGAACGTAACATAGAAAGAGCAAACAATATGCGATCCTCATCGATCATGCGTGGTTGTATATAGCGATCTACATACGAATGGGCAGTCGCCTGTTGAATGCGCGTTCGTACTCGTTCGATTTGCTGTTGCATATCCATGACTCATCACCCTTGCTTCCCAAAAACTCAAACTTTATTATATCATAAACGTTCTTCACGTTAACGATGATTTTTCGCATCAGATTGGATTTCGCCATGTTGCGTTTGAATAAGTGCTTTTCCGCGCACTTTAATCGCTGATGTATGCTCTGTAAATTGCGCAATGAGCACTTCCCCTTGATCAAGCTTTTCAGAATGATGGAAGCGCGTATCTGAACCACGCGTTAACCCGATGACATTCACTCCGTCTTCTAACGCTTTAATCACCACATAATCGCCTTGCATCATACAATCCCTCCTATTTAATCAGCGCTAATATTTCGGCACGCGCTTTTTCATCTGTTGCAAGCGTGCCACGTACTGCAGTTGTCACCGTTTTCGCTCCCGGTTTTTTCACACCGCGCATCGTCATGCACATATGTTCAGCTTCGACAACGACCATGACCCCATGTGGTTCAAGGGTCTCCATAATGGCATCGGCTACCGTTGCTGTAATTCGTTCTTGTAATTGCGGTCGTCGCGCAACAGTTTCAACCGTTCGTGCTAGTTTGCTCAATCCAGTTACTTTTCCGCCACGTGGAATGTATGCGACGTGGGCCACACCAAAAAACGGAACGAGATGATGTTCACACATTGAGTAAAACGGAATGTCTTTGACGAGGACAAGTTCTTCATGGTCTTCACTAAATACCGTTTGCAAGTGCACTTTCGGATCTTCGGTTAAACCAGAAAACACTTCCGCATACATTTTTGCTACCCGCTTCGGTGTATCGAGCAACCCTTCACGATTTGGATCTTCGCCAATCGCTTCTAAAATTAAGCGAACCGCTTGTTCAATTTGTTGTACATTCATTTGATTCATCCTCCTAGCATTCAACTTCACGTAATCCGATTCTAGCATATAAAGATGAAAAAAGGCAAAAAAGAAGAGGCAGCTCGCAACCGGCTACCTCTTTGGCTGTATGTAATTTCTTACTTTACAGCATCTTTTAACGCTTTCCCAGGTTTGAAAGCAGGAACTTTGCTTGCAGCAATCTCGATTTCTTCTCCTGTTTGCGGGTTGCGTCCTTTGCGCGCCGCACGCTCACGTACTTCGAAGTTACCAAAACCGATTAATTGCACTTTATCGCCGTTTTTAAGCGCTTCTGTAATTGCGTCAAAAACAGCATCAACCGCTTTAGATGCATCTTTTTTAGAAAGGCCGCTTGCTTCAGCTACCGCGTTGATTAATTCCGTTTTGTTCATGCCATTCACCTCCTCCCAAAGCATATGTATCATACATTACTTTCAGTTGTTTACACTTTCTATTGTTTCTATACATTAACATGCCTTATATTAACTGATTCTTGTTCATAATTCAACATTTTTCGAGTAAAATCATGCAATTTGCCTATTATTCTCCAACGAACCTAACATTTTCTGAATAAAGATTATCATATCGCGCTTTTTTACTGCAAGAGAAAATTTTTGTTTCAAAGCAAAAAAGACCCCAAACGGAGTCTTTTTATAAAATGATCGCAATTAGTCCACCGGAGCCTTCGTTAATGATACGCTCTAACGTTTCTTTTAATTTATAACGGGCATTTTCAGGCATAAGTGCTAGTTTCGCTTGAATGCCCTCGCGAACAATGGAACTGAGCGAGCGACCAAAAATATCAGAGTTCCAAATGGAAAGCGGATCATCTTCAAAATCTTGCATTAAATAGCGGACGAGCTCTTCGCTTTGTTTTTCTGTTCCGATGATCGGTGCAAATTCCGATTCCACATCCACTTTAATCATATGAATAGACGGCGCTACTGCTTTTAGTCTCACGCCAAAGCGAGATCCTTGACGAATAATTTCCGGTTCATCTAAGCTCATATCAGAAAGCGATGGAGCAGCAATGCCATAACCTGTTTGTTTCACCATGCGAAGCGCATCGGCGATTTGATCGTATTCCGCTTTCGCATAAGCAAAATCTTGCATTAATTGCAACAAATGATCTTTCCCGCGAATTTCAACGCCGACAACTTCTTTTAAAATTTGATCGTACAACTCATCTGGAGCATATAAATCAATTTCTGCAATGCCTTGCCCCATTTCAATACCAGCTAAACGTGCTTCGTCAATAAAATCGTATTCGCTAAATTGTTGCACAACGCGGTCGACATCGCGCAATCGCTTAATATCTTTCACTGTATCACGTACCGCATCTTGATAGCTCTCGCGCAACCAATGGTTTTCGCGCAATACCATGACCCAGTTCGGTAAATTGACGTTCACCTCTAACACAGGGAATTCATATAATGCTTCACGGAGCACTTGATACACATCGGCTTCCCGCATTCCTTCCACACTCAAGGCTAGCACCGGAATGTCGTATTTTTCGCTTAATTGTTGCTTCAACGTTTCTGTTTCTGGATGTTGTGGACGTACTGTATTAATAATCATAATAAACGGCTTGCCAACTTCTTTTAATTCGTTGACGACACGTTCTTCCGCTTCGACATAATTTTCGCGCGGAATTTCTCCAATCGAGCCATCCGTTGTAATGACAACACCAATCGTCGAATGCTCTTGAATGACTTTTCGCGTACCGATTTCTGCCGCTTCTTGAAATGGGATTGGTTCTTCGTACCATGGTGTATGAATCATGCGTGGTCCATTTTCATCTTCAAACCCTTTTGCGCCTTGTACAGTATAACCGACACAATCAACGAGACGGATGTTTACTTCAAGTCCATCGTCTACTTTTACTTTTACCGCTTGGTTTGGAACAAATTTCGGTTCTGTCGTCATAATCGTTTTTCCCGCTGCACTTTGTGGCAGTTCGTCTTGCGCACGAGCTTTATCTGCTTCGTTTTGAATATTCGGAATAACAACAAGTTCCATAAACTTTTTAATAAATGTCGATTTGCCTGTTCGAACGGCTCCGACCACTCCTAAATAAATATCTCCACCAGTTCGTTCGGCAATATCCTTAAAAAGATCGACCTTTTCCAACTGCCTTCCCTCCCTTATATTTAAAACATATGAGGACACTATATGCATATGTCGTTGTCCTATTTGTTTATGACTAAAAAAATCCCTTCTCTAAAATGTATTTGCTTAGAGAAGGGATCATGACTTATTTCACAAGAAAAATTGGCTCTTTTTTCTTTTCATCAATCGTATAAGGAAGGGAATACGCCGGTACAAAAAGCGAATGTTTAACAAGCAAATCGCGAATGTCATCTCCGTGTCGATAGTTATGAGGCTCTGTTTGCAGTTTTTCGTACAAATCCATACGATAGTCGATATAAATTTCTCCTTTGCCGTCAATAATGAGCGGAAGATTTTTTCCTGAATATGGGCTGACGACATGTGGAGGTGCATCTAAACGAAGTTTTTTGTAATCGAGCGTAAATACCCCTTTCGCTAACATCTCTTTAAATGGCGGGTAACCATGAGCGTCTTGATACATACGAATGCGCAATTTTAAATCGCGAATCGCTTCTGCCGCTCGCAAATCTAGCAATTTTACTGTCGGATTTGTTTCTACATCAACGAGAACATATTGATACACCCCGCCGCTTTCAAACGCATTCCCTGGTGGTTCCGCCATATATCGCGGCACAAGCAAATTGAAATCAATCGGATATTTTTGATAAATGGGTGTAGACATATCACGTGTTTTAATTGGTAGTAATCCACCTGTCGCCTGTCGATATTCATTTACAGCTTGTTGCACACGATCAACTTGTTCTTTATACGGAATTTCGTTTTGTGCTAATCGCTCTTGCGGATATAAACATCCAGATAATGAGACCGATAAAATAACAATCATGATAAAATATAGACACTTTTTCATCTTTCATCCATCCTTCTATTCTTGAACCGGTCCGCTAAATACGACAAATACGATAATAAGGCCAGCGATGATCATACTTATGTATGCAATCGTCGCTAAAATGATTTTGATGATCTTGTTTTTTACCTTATACCGACTAAAATAAATCGAAAATACGGCAACAAACATTAAACCGATTCCTGTTAATGAAATCCACATTTTTAAAAGACCTGGTGACATCGCTCTCCCTCTCTTTCTTTTATCCCGTCGTCACATAAAAAAGCTGAAGTAAAGCGGGGCTTCTTTACTTCAGACGATGACTAAACATGCACCATCCATTCAAGTCTGAGAATGTTTTCATAGCATTGTATGCAATATCTATAACAAAGCGCTCTTCACATGCCTATTTCAAAGAAAATTATAGCGAAATGTTTGCCAAATCTTCAAGTTCTGACGTTTTTCCACGCGCCATCAACGAATCTACTGCACTTTTTACATCTTTTCCGTTAAACAACACATCGTAAAGCGCATTTGTAATTGGCATATCGACGTTCATTTTTTTTGCTAACTGATAGGCAGCTTTAGTCGTTCGCACCCCTTCGACAACCATTCCCATATTTGCTAGCACGTCATCAAGCGCATATCCTTTGCCAAGCAAATTGCCCGCACGCCAGTTGCGTGAATGAACGCTTGTACACGTCACAATTAAATCACCGATCCCTGTCAATCCTGCAAATGTTAGCGGATTGGCACCGAGACGGCTACCAAGACGAGCCATTTCCGCAAGCCCTCGCGTCATAAGAGCCGCTTTGGCATTATCCCCATAACCAAGTCCATCCGTAATTCCAGCAGCTAGCGCAATAATATTTTTTAACGCCCCGCCAATTTCTACGCCAATTAAATCTGGGTTTGTATATACGCGAAAATATTGATGATTCATAAATAAATCTTGAATGCGTTCAGCCGCTTCCATGTTTTTCGATGACACCGTCACCGTTGTTGGGTGACGTAAACTGACCTCCTCGGCATGACTTGGGCCCGATAAAACAACGACATCTTGCAAATGTTCACCCATTTCTTCTTCGATAATTTCTGAAATGCGTTTATTTGTGTCTGGCTCAATACCTTTGCTAACCGAAACGATCGTAATGGGCTGTTTCAAGCACGGACGAACGCGCTGCAACACTTCACGGATCGCTTTTGTCGGAACAGCTAATACAACCGTTTCAATCCCTTCAAGCGCTTCTGAAAGATTTACATAACCAACAATCGCTTCAGGAAGGTGAATGTTTGGTAAATATTTTTCATTCGTATGTTTTTCGTTAATTTCGTCAATTTGTTCTTGGCGCTGCCCCCAAAGACGAACGTCATGTCCATTATCAGCAAGAACGATCGCCAAAGCTGTGCCCCAACTACCTGCACCTAATACTGCAACCATCGTATCCCTCCTTAGTTGCGTGGCCGTGCAATGATTTTGATCGGTGTTCCTTCAAATCCGAACGTATCACGAATACGGTTTTCTAAAAAGCGCTCATACGAAAAATGCATGAGTTCAGGATCGTTGACAAATACAACGAACGTCGGTGGTTTTACTGCAACTTGCGTCATATAATAAATTTTTAATCGTTGGCCATTATGTGTCGGTGTCGGATTCATCGCAATCGCATCCATAAGCACTTCATTTAATACATTTGTTTGGACACGCATCGCATGATTTTCGCTTACCATTTGAATAACAGGAAGCAACTTATGCAACCGTTGTTTCGTTTTGGCAGAAACGAATACAATCGGGGCATAATCAAGAAATTGAAAATGGTCACGAATATTTTTCTCAAACTCATTCATCGTCTTTTCGTCTTTTTCGATCGCATCCCACTTGTTCACAACGATCACGACACCACGGCCAGCTTCATGCGCATACCCAGCGATTTTTTTATCTTGCTCAATAATCCCTTCTTCAGCGTTAATGACGACAAGCACCACATCGGAACGCTCGATCGCTTTTAGCGCCCGCAATACACTATATTTTTCGGTGCTTTCATACACTTTTCCTCTTTTGCGCATCCCTGCTGTATCAATAATGACATATTCTTGTCCATCTCTCTTAAACGTTGTATCGATCGCATCGCGCGTCGTTCCTGCGATATCGCTCACAATGACCCGTTCTTCCCCTAAAATAGCGTTAACAAGTGATGATTTTCCAACGTTCGGACGACCGATTAAACAAAACTTTATAACATCCGCATCGTATTCTTTCGTTTCACGCTTAGGAAAATGAGCAACGACCGCATCGAGCAAATCTCCGATGCCTAGTCCGTGCGTGCCAGAAATCGGAATCGGCTCTCCGAATCCGAGCGTATAAAAGTCATAAATGTTTTCACGCATGTCTGGATTATCAATTTTGTTTACGGCTAGAACGACCGGTTTGTTGGAACGATATAAAATTTTCGCTACTTCTTCGTCTGCTGCTGTGACGCCATCTCGACCGTTTGTCATAAAAATGATGACGTCCGCTTCGTCGATCGCAATTTCTGCCTGTTGACGAATTTGTGTTAATAACGGCTCATCGCCAATATCAATTCCACCTGTATCAATCATGTTAAACGTTGTATTTAACCACTCCGCACTACTATAAATTCGATCACGCGTTACTCCTGGTACATCTTCTACAATGGAAATACGTTCTCCGACAATGCGATTAAAAATCGTTGACTTCCCGACATTTGGGCGACCAACGATCGCTACAACCGGTTTCGACATATTCTCACACTCCTTCACTAAAATTCGAAACCCGAACAAAAAAGAAGCCCTTCCACTGAAGGGGCTAGCTTTCCCATTTTATCAAAAAAATCAATGTTTCACAATAATGAGCAAATCATCGCTTAATGCATGAGCAATGCCGTCTAAAATCGCCTCTAAATTGGCTGCGATGCGCTGCATTTCTTCATCGGTTTCACAAACGAACGTCACCCCGCCCGCCACTTTATGTGGTGACGTCGTAATGACAGCTAAAATCATTTTTTCTATGGTCATTTTAACACCTTCCCTGCTTGATTCGTTTCAGACTTCGTCGGCATGCGAATCGCATTTTCTAACGTCGGTACGTTACGAATGATCGCTTTTGCTTTTTCGATATCTTTTTCTTGCGGTAAAATAAAAATGCCAACTCGACCATCATCTAAATCACGCTTCGCAAGCGGCACAAGCGCTGGCGTGCCCGAGTCGCGATACACGCCTAATGCTGTTGAAATATCATGTAAAATTGCTTGGCGTTGACCAAGATTTGCGATCGTAGAGCGAGCGTTAAAGTTTTTCGGCTTTAAAATAAAGCCCATGCCATATCGTAAAATTTCTTCGCGACGTGCTTCTAACCCGATATTCATGATGTAAATATTATCAACATACAACCCCGCCCCTTTAAAGTGTGGTTTTACATATTCCACTTCGACAATATCACCAAGCCGACTGCCGGACATGAATTTGCGAGCAAGGATAAACGAAATGGCAGCCGCAACAATTCCAAGCCATATATTCCAAACTAAATAAGCAAACGTGCTTAAAAATGACGCAAAAATAACTAAATAGTTTCTCCCTTCAAAAACAATCGCAATCCCTTCAATGTACGTCTTGCCGCGCGGAACAAGCTCGTATTGGTCAAGCTCATTTAACGTATTCCGTTCCATGTTGCGCACGTCACGAAACTGCGAAGCAGCTAATGCTAAAAATGTGATAGCTGCAAACTCTTTCTCCATAATGGCGGGCACCGCAATCGTTCCAAGCCCAGCGGCAATAAAACCAAGTGCAATATGAATAATTTTCCCATGCAAATACGTTGGATATTGACGGTAGTCCGTCTTTAATAAATATAGACGCGTTAATACACCAATCGTTACGCCAAATAAAATCGGGTATGTATACTCGTTCACGTTTTAACCTCCTTTGCTCGTTTTTGAAATCGTGCATCAATGTATACCGGTAACTGTTCAAGCCATTGCCATCCAAATAAACACGCGCTCGCTAACGCCCATCCATCTAAAAAAGAAAGCGAACCAATTAAATGTGGAAAGGAAAATTGCTTTAACACGAATGCGTATAAGAAATCACCTTGACAACAACCGACCGTTAACACAAGTAAACGATCATAAAATGACCGATATAACGCAAACGATGCAAACAAAAGTGCTAACGCCAGCAACCATGTTGCTTCAGTAAACACCCAAACCGGATCGAATAACAATAAAAAATGAAATGCGGCATACAACATAGTCAAACTGGCACTAGCGAACGCAAAATAAACGAACGCTTTTCCCCTTTGCCTCATTACAAAAAAATAACTAACGATGAGCATGAGAATGTAAGCAAGTGAAACAGAGAACGAATACACCGTTATCGTATGAATAGATAGCGTAATTAGCAATAAAACATATAGACAGATCAATAGACGAGTGCGGTTTTTCGGAGCAAAGAACGTATAAACAATCCATAAAAACCAAGAAAGCCAATAAAAATAACTTCCTTCCACCATAACACCTCCATTTTCCATTATGTCTTATTTTTAAAAATTTAATCTCTGTATGTGAAAAAAGGGAGTGGGCAAAATAAAGAAACGAGGAGGGATCAAGATGGGGAAAGATCGTCAAGAGAAAAAGTTGAAACAATCGCGTCGTGTCGAATCTGATCGCGATCCAGCGAAAAATTTTAAAGGAAGCACAAAAACAGAAAAATAACGATCTACACAACAAAAGGTGCCCCGCTTTTTTCGGGACACCTTTTTTCATGGGCGCTGGCTGTAACGCGTCGTGTCGATGCCTCGTTCGCGCAACCAGTGATATGTTTTTCCTGTAATGACGACAGGAACTTTTTGTAAGTCGAAAATCGTTCGAGTACCTAGTGCAGTCATAATGACCGTTAAATCTTCGTGCAACTGATTGATTTCTGCTATGAGTGCTTCCACTCCTTGTTCAATCAAGAGACGCAACATATAGCCCGCCATGCCTACCGCAGAAGCACCAAGAGCAACACATTTGGCCACATCGAGTGCATGTTGTACTCCTCCGCTTCCGATAATGCTTATACGCTGGACTTCGGACGCCACTTCCGCAATCGATGCTGTCGTCGTTATTCCCCATTCATTAAAATACGAAAGTTGTTTTTCACGTCGCTTATTCTCGATTTGCGCAAAATTTGTGCCCCCAAAACCTCCGACATCAACAGCACATACACCTATATCCTCTAACTTCCGTGCCGTCTCCTTGCTCATTCCAAATCCGACTTCTTTTACGATCACAGGCACATCGACCGCAGAGACGATTTGTTCAATGCGTGAAAGCGCCCCGCAAAAATTGCGATCTCCTTCAGGCATTACTAGCTCTTGAACGACATTTAAATGAATTTGAAGCGCGTTCGCCTCGATCATATCAACGGCACGCTTCGCCTCGTCCACCGTTGCCTCGCTACCTAAGTTGGCAAATACCATGCCACGTTTATTGACTTGGCGAATAATGGTAAACGATTGTCGCTCTCGTTCATCTTTTAAAGCGGCCATTTGTGAACCAACAGCCATGGCTAAGCCATATTCATTTGCGACATAAGCAAGCTGTTCATTAATTTTTGTCGTCTCCGCACCTCCACCGCCCGTCATCGCATTAATAAAAATCGGCGAACGTAAAGAAAGTTCGCCGATTTTTGTTTGCAAATCGATATGAGCAGTGGATATATTCGGCAAGCTATTGTGCACAAATGTCACATCTTCAAATCCGTGCAAGCGACGTTGTCCTGTTGCGAGCGCGTATTCAATATGTTGTAATTTTCGTTTTGCACGTTCCACTGCGATCACCACGTTATTTTAATTTTTTTAACTGCTCTCCAAGCACTTCGCCAATTTGGAATCCTGTCGTTTCTGTTGAAGTTGTATATTCACGATAGTCTTCTTGTACGTCATCTTCAAGCAACTCACGAATGCTTAACGACAAACGTTTCTCTTGTTCGTTTACGGCAAGCACTTTTACTTTGACGACGTCGCCTTCTTTTAACACTTCATGCGGCGCACCAATATGTTTCGTTGAAATTTGAGAAATATGAACAAGGCCTTCAACGCCTGGGAACACTTCGACAAACGCGCCAAATGGGGCTAAACGTTTGACTGTTCCTTCGAGTACGTCACCTTCTTTTATTTTTTGTTCAATGCCGTCCCAAGGAGCTGGAAGCGCAGCTTTCATTGATAAAGAAACACGTCCGCTTTCTTCATCAATCGCAAGCACTTTTACTTTGACGACATCGCCTTCTTTGACGACGTCTGACGGATGATCTACACGTGCATGTGAGAGCTGAGAAATATGTACGAGACCATCAACCTCACCGATATTGACGAACGCGCCGAAGTTCGTCATGCGCACGACTGTTCCTTCAAGCACTTGACCAACTTGAAGCGACTGTAATGCAGCTTTCTTTTTGGACGACTCCTCTTCTTCTACAACCGCGCGATGAGATAAGACAACGCGATTTTTTTCGCGGTCAAGCTCAACGACTTTTACCGTCAATGTACGTCCTTTGTAGTCTGTAAAATCTTCAACAAAATCTTTTTCAACAAGCGATGCCGGAATAAATGCACGGACACCAACATCCGCTACAAGTCCACCTTTTACAATATCTTTCACCACTACGTCAAACGTGTCGCCATTTGCGAGTTTTCTCTCTAACTCTTCCCATGCTTTTTCGGCATCTGCTGCTTTTTTCGATAAAATAAGCGCCTCATCTTCTACTTTTTTCACTTTTGCGACGACTGCATCTCCGACTGACAGAACATCGCTTGCTTTTTCGATATGAAGACTTGATAGCTCGCTGATCGGGATAATGCCGACAAGCTTGCTTCCTTCCACATCAATGAGCACTTGTTTGTCTTCTACTTTCGTTACTTGACCTTTCACTGTGTCGCCTACTTCGTAGACACGCACATCGACTTGATTCATCTCTTCCATAGTGAATACCTCCTTACACTCCACACCTGCTCAACGACAGAAATATATGTTCAATGGGCGAACAACAATTTGCTCGTCCATTTGACACAAAGAAAAAACTTCCTTTTTTACTAATCTGTATTAAAACATTCATTTTGTCAAGTCATAACTATTGATGTTTATGTAAAAGTTGTTGAATATGTTCCATAATAACGGCCGTTACTTCATCGGCGCTCGCTCTTCTTTCACGCCATGGTGTAAAGTCAATGGGCGCACCGTATACGACTTTTAACTTTTTTCCAACACGATAAGGACCGATAATGGCACACGGTACAACAACCGCTTCGCTACGCAACGCAAAAAAACCTGCTCCTGCCAATCCTTTTTTTAATTTTCCATCTTTACTTCGCGTTCCTTCAGGAAATAATCCAAGTACTTTTCTCTCTTTCAGTAAAGCTAAACCCGTTCTTAGTGCTTCACGATCCCCCATTCCACGACGAACAGGAAACGCATGAAGGCGTGAAACGAGTTGTTTTACAACCGGTGTGCGAAACAGTTCTTCTTTTGCCATAAAATGAACAGGGCGCGGACATGTGATACCGACGATCGGTGGATCTAGGTTGCTAATGTGATTGGCGCAAATAATGACAGCACCTTCTTTTGGGATATGTTCCACTCCGCTTACTTCAATTCGGTAAAGCGGAGTCAGCACTTGTTTTACAACTGTACGGGCAAACGTGTAAAAACTCACTACCCCTCCACCCTTTCTTGAACGATGCACATAATGCGATCGACCACTTCATCGATCGATAACGATGTTGTATCGATTTCAATCGCGTCTTCTGCTTTTTTTAAGGGAGCAACCGCGCGCTCAGAATCGATTTGATCACGCCGAGCAATTTCTTCTTTTAGCTGCTCGAAGTCAGACGGAATGCCTCTTAAAACGTTTTCTTCATGCCGACGTTTCGCGCGTTCTTCAACAGAGGCAAGTAAAAAAATTTTCACTTCAGCATGTGGCAACACGTGCGTACCGATATCGCGGCCGTCCATGACGACACCGCCATGCTGTCCTAGCTCCCGCTGACGTTTTACCATTTCTTCGCGCACAGCTGGATGTTTTGCTACATACGATACGTTGTTTGTAACATCATTTGTTCGAATAGCTTCGGTAACATTCTCACCATTTGCAAATACAAGTTGTCCACTCGGCGACGGCTTTAATTCAATATATGTATCATGAAGTACATTCATTAATTGTTTTTCGTTATGAACATCTACACCACGCTGAAGCGCGCAATATGTTAAGGCGCGATACATCGCCCCTGTATCAATATAGACGTAAGATAAAGCTTCTGCTAATCGTTTCGCGACCGTGCTTTTTCCAGCAGCTGCCGGTCCGTCAATCGCGATCGAAATTTTCTTTTCCATAATGCCTCCCGTAAATCATTTTGTTTTCAACAAAAAAGCAGGAACGCTCCTGCTTCTTATATTGTACCATACCGGTTATCGTTGGTCGAATGTTTCAATTGTTTTTGTTTCGGAATTTTTCATGACACCTTCGTAATGAACGACTTTTACAATATAAGGAGCCAACGATGAATGAGAAACAATAAATTGGGCAACGAGTAAAAAAATAAATTGAATGATTGCTAATTTCCATAACATACGTTCAACGTTCTTCACTTCTTTCCCCCTCCGTGCCATTTTACTTTTATTATGGGAGGGGGTGTGCGCATTTATGCGTCAAGTTGCTCCTTTTTTCTTAGTTCAAGTTGTTTTTCAAAGCTGTAACGAATCAATGTGAGACGGTCGACATCGCTCACTTCTAAAAACTGTAAAGATGCTTTTACGACGTTTTCTTCAAATATACGCACAACACGAGCAGGAAAACGTAAATAATGATAGTCTCCTGAACGCATATGCAACACAATCCAAATTTCAATGGTCATTCCTTGTTTTATCCCTGTTTCCCGATGGGGTAATACAATCGCTGCTCCACCTGCACTTATGTCGCTTGTGACGGTCGTAAATGGGACAAACTCATCTTGTAACGGATGAATCGCTACATCAACAATCGCATCGACACGCACAAACTGACGGCGTTGAATACGAAGAAGTTGATTGTCCCCGGGATATGATAAAATCAGTAACGGAATATTGCGTTTTGTTCTTCCTAACACTTCCGATTCGAAGGCATAAACCGCCTCATCTTCCCCGACAAAACTTACTTTTAGTTGCGATCCGTCTAATAAAAATGCTGTGCGATTTGTACTCATATCAATCGGGTAATCAACATAAACTTTTCCATCTTCTATTTCTGCCACTTTACACTTATACTTTTCCATATGTTCGCTATATTTTAGTTCAAGCGTTAACGGCACCCCAATTTTAATCAATGTGTAAATCCCCCTCACTAAAAACATTTCCGTCTTCCATTTGGTATATGAAAAATACACCTCATAGCATTTTCAATTTGACAATAACATGATACCATCAAAATGAAAAGAAAAGAATTGGGAACGAGGAAGAAATTATGTGGGCTATTATTTCTGCGGGGATTGCCCCCGGATTAGCGTTGCTCAGTTATTTTTATTTGAAGGATGAATACGAAACCGAACCGTTATCACTTGTTTTGCGCATGTTTTTATACGGTGCATTTTTAGTTTTTCCACTTATGTTCATTCAACACGTTTTAAAGGTTGAACATATGTTGACCAATCCTTTCGTCGAAGCCTTTTTATCAACGAGTTTATTGGAAGAATTTTTTAAATGGTTTGTATTTTACTATGCCATTTATGATCATCAAGAATTTAATGAACCATATGATGGTATTGTGTATGGAGTAAGTGTATCGCTCGGGTTTGCTACACTTGAAAACATTTTATATTTATTTGCCAACGGCGTTGAATTTGCAGTCACTCGCGCGCTTTTGCCCGTGTCGAGCCATGCGTTATTCGGCGTCATTATGGGCTTTTATTTAGGGAGAGCAAAATTTAGTCTGCCGAAGAAAGAAAAAAATTATATATGGTTGTCTTTCCTTCTCCCATTTTTATTTCACGGCATATACGACTACATTTTATTGACGTTAGAACGTTGGATTTATTACATGCTTCCGTTTATGATTTTTTTATGGTGGCTCGCTTTACGAAAAGTAAAACTTGCAAGAGGAATGACGATAGAGATCCCACAATCATCAAGCCAGGCGTAACGCTTGGCTTTTTATTATGTTTTGTTATGTATAAAAACGTCATTGTGACAAAAAATAGCGTCAAAAGGTATTGTTTACACATCAAGGGAGGAGTCACAATGCGCAAATGGTTCATATGTTTGTTTTTCATCTTTTCGTTCAGTTATACATCGCAAGTGCACGCGTTTTCTAAACAAGTTATCCAGCGCGGAGCTGTCGGTGACGATGTGATCGAACTACAAGCAAGATTGCAATATCTCGGCTTTTATCGAGGGAAAATTGATGGTGTTTTTAGTTGGCGAACATATTGGGCGTTACGAAACTTTCAATACAAATTTAAATTGCCTGTTGACGGGGTAGCAGGAGAAGCAACAAAACAAAAATTAGTACGTGCTTCGAAATATTACAAATCGTTCGTTCATAGCAACTTACGAAAAGGAAACACATTCACCCATTACGGTGGCGTTCCACTAAGCAAACAAGTTAAAGCGCGTCAAACGAAAGCAAAAAATCAAGTAACCGCTACAAAAACAACAAACACACGTGACAATTCTAAACAAATGGCTGTCAAGCGAGTCAAAGCAGCCGCCGTGAACGTCCCAAATGGATTTTCTCAAAATGATATACAGCTAATGGCAAATGCTGTACACGGAGAAGCACGCGGTGAACCATATATCGGTCAAGTGGCTGTTGCAGCAGTTATTTTAAATCGCATCAATAGCCCTTCGTTTCCGAATACGGTCGCCGGCGTCATTTTTGAGCCAGGGGCGTTTACAGCTGTTGCGGACGGGCAAATTTGGCTCACTCCAAACGAAACGTCTCGCAAGGCGGTACTTGATGCGTTAAACGGCTGGGATCCGTCAAGTGGAGCGTTATATTATTTTAATCCAAACACAGCGACAAACGGTTGGATTTGGGGTCGACCGCAAATTAAACGCATCGGAAAACATATTTTTTGTAAATAGGAGGGGAGTTTTTTGCTACGAATTTTACTTATTGGCGCATTATCAATTGGCATTGCTGGAACAGCCTATTGGGGATATCGGGAGCATCAACAAAAAAATGCGATTTTGATTCATGCCGAAAACAACTACCAACGTGCATTTCATGATTTAACATATCAAATTGATTTGCTTCATGATCAAATTGGGACAACGCTTGCAATGAACTCCCGTCAATCGTTGTCACCAGCGCTTGCAGAAGTGTGGCGCCTTGCTTCTGAAGCACACGCAACCGTTGGACAGCTCCCACTTTCTCTGTTGCCATTTAATAAAACGGAGGAATTTTTATCGAATATTGGTTCATTTAGCTATCGTGCCGCCATTCGCGATTTAGATAAACAACCGTTAAATGCTGAAGAATATAAAGCATTGCAACAACTATACAAAAAATCTGCTGATATTCAACAAGAGTTACGAAACGTCCAGCATCTTGTATTAGAAAACAACTTGCGCTGGATGGATGTCGAGTTGGCACTTGCGACAAACAATCGCCCAAACGACAACACCATTATAGATGGATTTAAAACGGTAGAGAAAAATGTTCAATCTTATAATGAAACTGATTTCGGTCCTTCGTTCACAAGCGTAGAAAAAAGGGAAAAAGGGTTTGAACATATTTCTGGAAAAAAGATTACGGAAGAAGAAGCAAAACAAATCGCAAAAACGTTTCTCGGTTTAAAAGGGAATGAAAAAATCGAAGTCGTTCATAGCGGAAAAGGTGCAAGTGATGCATTTTATAGTGTGACGATTAAAAATCCGAAAACGAAGAGTGAAACGTATATGGATATTACCGAAAGAGGAGGATATCCAATTTGGGTCATTGAAAATCGTCCCGTTAATAAACAAAACATCAGTTTAAACGAAGCGACGATGCGCGGGCTTCAGTTTTTGAAACAACATAAATTTAACAACTTTGAATTGTACGAAAGCACTCAATACGATCACGTTGCTGTGCTCACGTTCGTCACAGCAAAAGATGGCGTTCGTATTTACCCTGAATCGATTAAAATGAAAATCGCACTAGACGATGGAAACATTATCGGATTTTCCGCTCGCGATTACTTATCGTCAAAACGTGAACGAACGATTCCAAAACCAGCCATTTCAATTGAGCAAGCGCGCAAAAAAATGAATCCGAATGTTACCATTATGGAAGAAAGAAAGGCGATGATTATGAACAATATGAATGAAGAAGTGCTTTGCTATGAATTTTTAGGAACGCTCGGAGATGACACCTATCGCATTTTTATTAATGCGCAAAATGGAGTCGAAGAAAAGGTAGAAAAACTTCAAAATCCTGAACCGATATACGGTGAAATATAAGGGGCTGACAATTAGCCCCTTTTTTCTGTTGTTTCGATAATCGCCTCTTTCATCATAGCGATCATCGCCTCTAGTTGCTCAAACGTACTAGCTAACGGTGGCATAAAAACGATCACATCGCCGAGCGGGCGTGTTAACATCCCTTTTTCTCTCATCGTTAATGTCGTTCTATACCCCATCCGTTCCGTCCACGGATACGGTTCGTGTGTACGGCGATCACGCACAAGTTCGATGCCACACATGAGCCCAAGCTGACGTACATCACCGACATGATTAAGTTCATTAAACGATGCAAGCTGTTCAGCGACAAATGTGGCTTTTTGTTGTATTTGTTCTATCAGTCGCTCACGTTCAAAAATTTGTATATTTGCTAAAGCAGCGGCACAACCGAGCTGGTTTCCTGTGTAAGAATGTCCATGGAAAAACGTTTTAAACTCTGTATAGTCGCCATAAAATGCTTCATAAATCGCTTCGGTCGTCAATGTAGCAGCAATCGGCAAATAACCGCCCGTAATGCCTTTTGCCACCGTCATGATGTCAGGTTGCACATCTTCATGCTCGATTGCAAATCGTTTTCCTGTTCGGCCAAAACCGGTAGCTACTTCATCGACAATGAATAAAATGTTATATTGCCGACATAATTGTTCCACCCCTTTTAAATATCCTTTTGGCATGACATGCATGCCACCTGCCCCTTGAATCATTCCTTCAACAATCATGGCTGCAATTTCTTCATGATGTTCGGCAAATAACGCTTCTAATGCACCTAACGCCTCATCGCGCACAACGTTCGGGTCGTTGCTTGGATGACGATAGACGAGCGGAAACGGTGCTTTATAGCTCGTAAACATAAGCGGTTCATATACGGTATGAAAAATGTCGATCGCTCCGACGCTAATGGCACCGACTGTATCTCCGTGATAACCATTTGCTAAAGTAACAAATTTTTGCTTTTTATTCTCTCCGATGTTTCGCCAATATTGAAAAGCAATTTTGAGCGCAATTTCTACAGCTTCTGCTCCACTATCTGAATAAAATACGCGCGTTAAATGACTTGGCGTCCATTCGATTAATTTTTCGGCTAATGCAATGGCAGGAATATTCGCTGCTCCTAACAGCGTTGAATGAGCAATGCGTTCAAGCTGGGCACGAATGGCATCATCAATTTCTTTTTTTCGATGTCCATGAACGTTTAACCAAAGAGATGAATATCCGTCATAATATGTTTTTCCGTTCACATCCGTCAAAAAAATGCCTTCCCCGCTTTCGATAACGAGCGGATGTTGTTCATAATCTTTCATTTGTGTAAACGGCAACCATAAATATGTTTTACTTTTTTCAATCCACTCGTTCATTGCCACCATTCCTTTCTCCATACAATTTGTTGATGTGAAAAGTTTGTCATATGCGGAATTTCGCCGATCACTGGAACATGTGTCATCTCTTCAATCATTCGTATGTTTTCTTGTTCAATTTCATTTTTTGGTGTAGAAAAGCCGTTCATAATAATGCCAGCTATTTGTAAACCAAATGCTTTCGCATATTCCACTGTCAGCACCGTATGATTGATCGTTCCAACGCTTGCTCGCGCGACGATGATTAACGGAAAATGTAGCAATTGAGCTAAATGGGCAATGAGAAACGAATCATCAACGAGTGGAACGGCAATTCCTCCTGCTCCTTCAACAAGCACGAAATCATAAGTTTGTTGCAGTTGATGGACGTGTGCCACAATGTGATCGGGCTCGATTGTCACCCCGTCGATTTTTGCCGCAAGATGCGGCGAACAAGGAGTTTGTAGTAAGTATGTACATCCATCTTCATCAGTCACATCAATCACTTTTCGGTATACGTCGACATCAGGCGCGATCCATTTCCCTTCTCGCCATTGTGCTCCACTTTGCACAGGCTTATAAGCCGTCGCACGTATACGTTTGTCGACAAGCGTGCGCAACATACAAGCAGTGACAAATGTTTTTCCTACATCTGTATCTGTCCCTGTAATAAAAAAACCTTTCATTATGCTCCTCTCCCCCCCTTATTTGTCAACCTATATTTTATTATAGTTAACAATATAAAACAATAAAAAAAAGCGCCCGAATTTTATTCGGACACTTTCTTCTCTCTTTTAGCAATGCATGCAGCAATCAAGTCACCGTGAAAACGACCGTTTTCAATAAAAATTTCATTCGCGTTATTTCCAGCCGCAACGACGCCTGCAATAAAAATACCTTCCACATTTGTTTCCATCGTTTCTGGATTGTACGTTGGCCGTCCTGTTTCAGCGTCAATATAAACGCCCATTTTCTTTAAAAAATCATGGTCAGGATGATATCCTGTCATCGCAAACACGAAATCGTTTTTTATTTTCTTTTCTTCACCATTTACTGTATAAATGACGGCGTCTTCTGTAATTTCTTTCACATGTGCATTGAATTCCATCGTGATGACCCCTTGGCGCACAAGGGAGTCAAATTCAGGCAAAATCCATGGTTTAATGCTCGAAGAATATTGGGAACCGCGATATAAAACGGTGACGCGCGCCCCTGCTTTTACAAGTTCTAACGCCGCATCAACGCTCGAATTTTTTCCTCCGATGACAACGCAATCTGTGTTGTAGTACGGATGGGCTTCTTTAAAATAATGCGTCACTTTCGGCAAATGTTCGCCAGGCACGTTCATATAATTTGGGTTGTCGTAATATCCCGTTGCAATAATGACGTATGTTGCTTCATACGTACCTTTGCTCGTTTCAACAATAAACGAGCCATTCGCTTGCTTCGTTACGCGTTCGACTTTTTCAAATGCATGAACGCGAATGTTTTTTCGAGTGACAACTTCTCGGTAATAAGCGAGCGCTTGATTGCGCTTCGGCTTTCGATTTTCAGTAATAAACGGAACACCACCAATTTCCAAGCGGTCGCTCGAGCTAAAAAATGTTTGATGTGTCGGATAATGATATAGTGAATTGACGATGTTTCCTTTTTCAATGACAAGCGGGGAAAAGTTTGCGTTTTGTAAAGCAATCGCAGCTGCTAACCCACATGGTCCTCCACCGACAATAATGATTTGTTCTTTTTTCACTTGACGCTCACTCCAATTAAAAAATCTCCTATCATACAATGATAGGAGATTTTTTGTATTCATGCAAATATTAAATCCAACCACGGAAACGGCATGCTTCCGCCATTTTACGTACACCGACCATATATGCCGCTAAGCGCATATCGACGCGACGCGTTTGTGAAGTTTCATATACGTTATTAAACGCTTTCACCATCACTTTTTCCAGCTTTTCTTCCACTTCTTCTTCTGTCCAGTAATATCCTTGATTGTTTTGCACCCATTCGAAGTAGGAAACTGTTACCCCACCAGCGCTTGCTAAAACATCAGGAACGATTAAAATGCCGCGCTCCGTTAAAATTTCTGTCGCTTCTAACGTCGTCGGACCGTTTGCAGCTTCGACGACGATTTTCGCTTTAATGTTGCGAGCATTTTCTTCTGTAATTTGATTTTCAATTGCAGCTGGCACTAAAATGTCGCAATCTAATTCGAGCAACTCTTTGTTCGTAATTGTATTTTTGAATAGTTTCGTCACCGTACCGAAGCTGTCGCGACGATCTAATAAGTAATCAATGTCGAGACCGTTCGGATCGTACAAACCGCCGTATGCATCGGAAATGCCGATGACTTTCGCTCCGGCATCGTGCATAAATTTCGCTAAATAGCTTCCTGCGTTACCGAATCCTTGCACAACAACACGCGCGCCTTTTAAGTCGATGCCGCGCTTTTTCGCCGCTTCACGAATGCAAATAGTAACCCCTTTTGCTGTTGCCGTTTCACGACCATGTGAACCGCCGAGTACAAGAGGTTTTCCTGTAATGAATCCTGGTGAGTTAAATTCGTCAATTCGGCTATATTCATCCATCATCCACGCCATAATTTGTGAGTTTGTAAATACATCAGGCGCAGGAATATCTTTTGTTGGGCCGACAATTTGGCTAATGGCGCGAACGTAACCGCGACTTAATCGCTCTAATTCACGGAATGACATGGTACGCGGATCGCATACAATTCCACCTTTTCCACCGCCATACGGTAAATCAACAATCCCACATTTTAAACTCATCCAAATGGAAAGTGCTTTCACTTCTCGTTCTGTCACGTTCGGGTGAAAGCGAATACCCCCTTTAGTTGGACCGACCGCATCGTTATGCTGTGCACGGTAGCCAGTAAACACTTTTACTGAGCCATCATCCATGCGCACCGGAATTTTCACCGTTAACATGCGCAACGGCTCTTTTAATAGCTCATACACCTCTTCAGGATATCCGAGCTTTTCAAGCGCTCTATGTATGACGATTTGTGTTGCTCGTAGGACATCATGTTTTTCTTCGTTGGTATGCTTTTCGGCTACCATTTGTAAACCTCCCATGACCTTTTGTAAAATATTGTCCGCCTTTCATGTCATAGTATACACCTTCTATGCGCATATGCAAAGAAGTTTTTATTGATTTTTTGTAATCGTTTTCAAAAAAATCGATCATTCACATCACGATACGAAAGCGATATAATGAACGTACGAGAGAAAGGGGCGAAAAAGATGAAAAAGCGAATTTTATTTTGTTTTGCACATCCTGATGATGAGACGTTTACGGTTGGAGGATTGCTTGCCACATTAGCGAAGCGTGAGGATGTCGAAACGATCGTATATAGCGCAACGCTTGGCGATGCCGGAAAGTGTGGAAATCCTCCGGTTTGTACGAAAGAAGAGCTCCCCTACGTACGTAAAAAGGAATTAGAACAAGCAGCAGCTATTTTAGGTGTTGATCATGTTATTACCGATACATATCCCGATGGAAAGCTGCCCGAACATGAAAAACAGCTCGTCGATACGATTCGTCATATCATTGAACAATACAAGCCGACCGTTGTCGTGACGTTCCCACCGCATGGTATTTCGGGACATCGAGACCATCAAGCGATTCAACGAGCCACGTATCAAGCAGTAACGTCGATGGATCATATTGTAGAGCAATTGTATTATGTAACTGTCGTTGGTCGCCCGGATCGTTACGGTGACCCAATTGAAAGCATTGACATCGTCTTTACGTTTACGGATGAAGAAGCAAAAAAAGTGCGTCAAGCTCTACTTGCGCACCGTACACAACATTTATCCGTTGAACGTGTGTTTCCAGCTGTTCATCATGACTCATTTCATAAATTTCAAAATAAGGAATACTTTATACGCGCATGGTCAAAAGAAGATGAACCACCTTACCCATTTTAAAAAATAACCTTCGCTTATTGCGAAGGTTATTTTTTTACAAAGTATTTATATAGTTGGTCAATCGCTTCGTTGGCGATCAATTTTTTTCCGTACTCTTCGACACGATAAATCGTCAATGTCGATGGGCTCCCATATTCAGCTAAAATAGCAACAAAATCATCTGTTGGAATGATCGATTCAGCAAAATGTAAATAAAAGCGTCCTTCATAACTGTAAAGCGAGCCGCCATGACAACCGAGCGAATAAAGACGCGTCGCCAATTGAATGACATCTTCAAACGTTTGAAATTCGAAAAATATATCATCGCTTTCATCTAGCGTGACTTGCATTTCAATATAATCATCGCTAAACTCGTCTTCCTCATCTGTCATCTCACCTTCGCTCGTTACGATCACGACCATGCCCTGTGCCGGTAAAGAGTACACTTCAACAGCGACCGACCCGTTAATTTCAAAGCCGAGCTCCTCACTTGCTTCCTCAATCATATCACGAAATAGTTCATGCACTTTAAACGTATCTTTCCATAAATCTTCTTTCGTTAACCCGCGCTCAACTAAATCGTCGAATGTGAGGAATATTTTAATTTTATTGTAGTTTAAGCGTTCAAGCCGCATAAACATCCCTCCTTACCTACACAGACTTTACTGTTAGCATATGACGAACGTGTAAAAATGTTCGTCATATTACTAATGAGTTTACATCGTTTTCTCCCTTTTAGACAAGTATTTTTCATTCGATTTTAACCACTCGTCCCATTGTTCTTTCGACTGCCCGAGAAGATGATCTCCATATTTGTTTTTCAGTTGTTCTTCCATCTCGTCAAGTGCCCGTCCCCCAATTCCAATACGAATATGTGGGTATGTTTGTTTCAATTGATCGACGAGTTTTAACGTCGCTTGTACGTTTTGTTGTAACGTGCAAGATAAAAAGACGTATGATGGCTTTACTTCCTGAATGACAATTGATAAATCTTGTTGCTGGATGCTTGCCCCTAAATAAATCGTTTCGTAACCCCTTCTGCGCAAATATAAAGTAAAAATAAGCAACCCAAGTTCATGCCATTCATTTGGTCCGCAAACGGAAATCGTTTTTGGAAGCAAGCGATTTACCGGAATCATAGAAAACGCCATGCCAAGTCGTGAACGTAAAAAGGCAGAAGCGAAATGTTCATGCGCGCTCGTAATTTTTTCATTTTCCCATAAGTCCCCGATTTTTACGAGTAATGGGCTTAAAATATCGAGTGCAACTTTCTCAACTGTATATAAACTGAACGCCTCATTTAGCAATTCATGTGCTGTCCACTCTTCAAATGATAAAAGAGCTCGCAACAATCGTTCTCGAAGCGTAGTGATATGATCTTCTGCTTGTATACGCACCTCTGACGGTCGCTGTTCTAACAGTGAAATAGCTTGACTAATCGTGAATCCTTGATTGACTTTATCAACGAGCCATTTCAATATTTGCACTTGTTCCTCTGTATACAGACGATGTCCCGCTTCATTGCGCGGTGGGGCGATAATTTGATAGCGGCGCTCCCACGCCCGCAACGTCCCAGGCTGAATACCTAACATGTTTGATACTGCTTTCACATTATATTTTCCTTCTTGCATTGACATATAAAATCCTCCATCTTTCGCATCATTCTGTCAACATTATAGCGAACATGACGGAGGTGTGTAAATTTTGTATAAGTTTTGCTTAACTTCTCTTATGTTTTAACTCGATCAGATGCGTTTCCGCACGTGCACCGAAACGAAATGGAAGTGTCGTTGTCCCGTATCCGTTGCTCACAAGTAGCATCGTCCCATTTATATTTCGCAAACATCCTTTTTCATATAGCCCAAACGGTCCGAGACGAATTTGTCCGCCATGCGTATGTCCGCTTAAAACGAGCGCAATTTCATGTTGTGGCTTAATTTTTTCAATGATGCGCGGATCGTGGCTAACGAGGATGCGAAACGTTGTATGTTCGGCATCGCTTAACGCAAGCTCGAGCCGATCTCGCCTTTTGTTCATATCATCGACACCGAGCAAAGCGATGCGATCACCTTGCTCACTTTCAAATGTAACCGCCGTATTATCTAATATTTTCACGCCATTCTCAAGCAATAGTGCGTCTAACTCATGGTAATCTACTTCGTAATCGTTATTTCCCCAAACAAAATAAACGGGACCGAGCTGTTTCAACAACTCAATATTTCGTTTGACACGCGAAAACGGAACCCCTTTTTCAGTTAAATCGCCGCCGATAATCACAAGATCGACTTTTCCTTTTAATGAGCCAATTAACGTTTTCGATACACGTCGACGATGAATATCTGAAATAAAAAAAATACGAAAGCGAGAAAAGCTTTCTGGAAACGTTGGAAATGGCAATGAATGAAAAATAACACGATTCCGATGTGCTTCGATCCACATGTATAACATAAGTGCTACAAATATTGCTACAATATACACCATTTCAATTTTCCCTCTCTTTGTATACACTCATTGACATCATACCATATATGAGAGAAAAGAGAAAAAAAATCGTCGTCTTTTTTACATCAATCATCGCCAATATAAAAAACGTCAGTAATACGCTATACGAAAGAAATTGCTCTTTTCGATTCGTCGGTTCCTTTCGCCACGCTTGTAACGTATGCCAAGTCGCTGCGCGAATGAGGATCGCATTGGAAATGAAACCGATAAAAAAACTAACAAGCGCAAAAAATGTTTTCATTGGATCGAAAATCATATCCGTCAAAAACACTTCAAACACGAACGGCTCGACCGCTGGCGTCCAAGCGATCATAAAATAGCCACATAACAATCCAACAATAAAAAGAAACCACATGTTGCTCCCCCCCTTTTTCAACATATGCACTAAAAAATAAAATGACACAGCGTATACAGACATGCCATTTTTTCATACATATGAATGATACTTCAAGAAAGGAGGGAACGAGATGTTTACAACTCGAAAAACATACCATCCATATATAAGCTCATTCGATCCTTGTCCGCCAATTACCGAAAAGACGTACGTTACTGCACCAAATTTATATGTCGGGTTTCAGCCGCCAAACTTGCCGCAATTTTCACCAAGCGAGGCACTAAAAAAAGGAACTTTATGGAAATTGTTTTATGACCCTTACTATAACGCACGTGAAAAAGGAGTGAGAACAGATGAGCCGCATGCCTAAGGAATATTATGACCTTCTGCACCAACTCCAAGCAATCGACTTTGCGCTCGTTGATTTAACGCTCTATTTAGACACACATCCGAACGATTATGAAGCAATCCGGCAATTCAACGAGCTATCTTTAGAGCGGAGAAAGCTAAAAAAACAGTATGAAACCCAATTTGGACCTCTACAGCAATACGGCAACAGCTACTCTCAATATCCATGGGATTGGTCCAAAACACCTTGGCCTTGGCAAGTATAAAGAAAGGAGGAAACATGATGTGGATTTATGAAAAAAAATTACAATACCCTGTACGAGTTAGTACGTGTAATCCGAAGCTTGCCAAATATTTAATCGAACAATATGGTGGAGCGGATGGAGAGCTCGCTGCCGCGTTAAGATATTTGAATCAACGATATACAATACCAGACAAAGTGGTCGGCCTATTAACCGATATCGGAACAGAAGAATTTGCCCATTTAGAAATGATCGCAACAATGATTTATAAATTAACAAAAGATGCTACACCCGAACAGTTAAAAGAAGCAGGTTTGGGTGAGCATTACGTCAATCATGGTCACGCGTTATTTTATCATAACGCAGGAGGATCGCCATGGACAGCAACATACATTCAAGCAAAAAGCGATCCTATCGCCGATTTGTATGAAGATATCGCTGCAGAAGAGAAAGCACGTGCAACGTATCAATGGATTATTGATATGAGCGATGATCCAGATTTAAATGACAGTTTACGCTTTTTGCGCGAGCGTGAAATCATTCATGCGCAACGCTTTCGCGAGGCCGTCGAAATTTTGAAAGAAGAGAGGGATCGAAAAAAATTTTTCTAGCTATTTATTTTCATGATAAAGCGAGATGTCGTACGTTTCTTTCATCCATTCATAAAGAACGTGCCTTTTTTCCCACGCTCGTTTTTCAAGTAATTCGCTACTTTTTTGAATGAACTCACAGCGGAGTGCATGGAAATCTTGCTCCGCTTTATCGCTCTTCTTTTTATAAAATGAAACAAACCAACCAAGCGATCCAACGAATGCAGTAAACCAAAAAATGCGTTCATCATCAATCGCTGCTACAACCATTCGTTCTGTGGACGAATGATTTGGAATAACAACCGTTTGGTATATATACAATCCAAATAAAGTGAGTGAAAACAAAAACAAAATGAACGACCACTTCATTCTTTTTTTCATGTCTTCCCATTCCCTTTTATGCGTCATGATTCGTTGTAAAATCGCCTTTGTCACTTCGTCTAATTCAATTGGAAAAATCATAGCCACCCCTGCCGATCGTGTTTTACTACGATTGTATGTCCATCGACAAAGTGGTATACCTTATTTTCCATTCATATTTGGAATTTTTAACACTTGTCCTTTTTGTAGTTTCATGCTCGTTAAATGATTCCATTCTTTAATGAGGTCCATTCCTTTTTCATTTCCGTAATATTTCATCGCAATGCTGTATAACGTTTCATTTTCTTGTACGGTATGATAAATAAAAGATGATTCTGTTTCATTCGATTCTTGTTCCACTTCTTTTGCCTCATTTTCGAGTGGCTTTTGCTGTGACTTATGTTCTTTTTGTTGATCGACATCAACAGTCTCATAGCTTTCATCATCAATCGTCACGACTTGGACGGGACGCTTCTCAACTAAGTGATATATGCTGTAAATGGAAATCGGCAATAAAACGAAAAAGAGCGCAAGAATGCGAACGAGTGGATGTTTAACTTTCCATTTCGTTTTTTTCTTTTTATGCACTTCGCTGCGCGGTGGCAACTGAAGCTCATCGTCTTCTTGTTGCTTACTAATATTCTCCATTTTTTTACGCAAATTTTCCGCTTGGTCTTCACGCATCGTTTGTCACCTCTTTTGTACGATACCGGATGTGTAACGCTAAAATAAAATCAATGAGAAAGTGGGCAAAAATCGTGACCCATAAATTGCTCGTCCATTCATAGATAAGTCCAATCCAAAAGCTTAAACTAACGACAGCCAAAAGAAGGAGCCATTTTCGCCAATAACGAATATGCAATAAAGCGAAAATGATGCTTGCGAAAAATAGGCCGACATGCGTCTGAATGACGCCACGAAACAATAGCTCTTCACAAAATGCAATGACCGTAGTCATGATAAAAATGTGCGGTACCGAACGTGAACGAAATAATTTTTCATTGATTCCACCATCATCATACCATTGTTCAGGTGCATACTGAATAAGTAAAAAATCGACAAAAAGAACAAGCGCCGCACAACCGCTACCGTACAATAGTATTTCCCGTATATCCCACTGCCACATCGAAAAGAAGGTCGCAGGCGTAAATAAAAATACACTTAAAATGAGCGCAATAAGAAAAATAAGCGCTTGTGTTACATATAGATGATAAACGATTTCTTCATCGTTCATTTGACTAACTATCTCCATTTGTTTTTTAATCATTTGTCCTCACCTTTATTGCAAACATGGAACAGAGCTCTTCCTGCCACGGGCGCAAATGTATTTGTTGAATATGTTTTACAGGAGCGTTTACGTATATATCAGCGCCACACCGATCACAGCAACGCTCATTTGGAAGTGGTTGTTGTTCAAAATATGAAAGCATCGTACGCCGACGACAAGTTTGTTCGTTTAGCCATCGTTGCATAAATACCCATTTTTTTATTTTTTCTTGTTTTCTTTGTTCTATATGGGCGTATAGTTGATTGGCTAACGTGTGTATATCTTCTTGCATATTCATTTGTTCTAGCCAATACAATAAAAGACGTTGTTGCACGTCTGTTAACCCCATTTCCTTCCGCCCATGGCGTGGAGCGTCCAATGCATAGACAATTTGTTCTTTTGTCGGAAATTCCATATCGATCATCAATTGTCCCATTTGTTCATCGCCCGAGGCATACAATAATATGGCAATACTTTCGTTTCCATCGCGCCCAGCGCGCCCAACTTCTTGCCAATATGCTTCTGGTTGTGTCGGCAAGTGAAAATGGATAACGAAGCGAACGTTCGGTTTATCAACACCCATTCCAAACGCATTTGTACAACAAATGACGTCTAACTGATCATAAACGAACTGTTGTTGAATAAGAAGTCGCTGTTCACCATCCATACCGCCATGATAATAGCTTACGCGATGATCGTCACGAAGCACTTCTGCTAATGTTTCTGCCCATTGTCGACTAGCTACATACACAATTCCCGGTTTAGGTAACGTGGCGACAAGGTGTTTTAACGCCTTGATTTTTTCTTCTACCGTTTGAACATATTGCACGTATAAACAAATATTTGGGCGATCGAGCGGGTATATATGTTGTTTAACGTCGTCGAGTTTAAGCGTCGTTACAATATCAGCGATAACTTGACGTGTAGCTGTAGCCGTTAGCGCTAAACATGGCGGATTGCCGAGCGTTTGGCGAAGAAGACCGAGCTTTAAAAAGTCAGGGCGAAAATCATGTCCCCATTGTGAAATACAATGTGCTTCATCTACGACAAACAACGAAATGTTTATCCGTGTTAACGCTTCGATAAGTAAAGGGGATTGTAAAATTTCAGGCGAAGCATAAATAAAACGATACGATGCTAACTCACGCAACACATCTTGTTTTTCGCGATAAGACAGAAAACGATTGAGCGCTACAACACGTTTTTCACCGCGATTTCTAAGCTGCTGTACTTGATCCTCCATAAGCGAAACGAGTGGGGAAATAATTAACACACTGCCGTTTAATATATAACCCGGGAGCTGATAACAAAGCGATTTTCCCCCTCCAGTCGGAAGCATAGCAACACAATTTCGTCCCTTCAGCACATCTTCAATAATTTCTCTTTGCCCCATGCGAAACGAATCGTAACCAAATCGTTCCTTTAATATGTTAAGCATCTTCCCTCTCCCACCTTGCCAACGCAAGCCGAATTTCAAAATAAGAAACGTCTTGTAGCACTTCTTTTATCGCCCGTAATTTTTTCGTTTGTAATTTTTGTGCTTGTTGAATAATGCGCTCGCGTTTATTCTCCTCTAAAAATGGCGTCGTCACAAACGTTGGAATATATGTGGCGATTTCGACAATATGATCTTCAATCGTTCCTTTTCTCAATCCGCGCAACTGAGCAATTTGTTCAAGCGAATATCCTTCTTTTAGCAATTCCCATGTTTTTTGAGCGGAACTCGTTAATTGGACACGTTTCTGTTCCCGCAGTGAAAAAAGAAGCGGAAATTTTTCCTTTTCTTTTTCCGTCATGTCAAGCATAAAATGAAGAACATTTTGAAACGATAACAAAACCGCCACATCTTCCTCCTTTATGGCATAGGCAATTTGTTCGTTCGTCCATCCGATACGCTCATGGCTTGTCAACCGCCAAACGAAAATGTTAGCATCTTCTTCCTCCACACAATTTAGGAGCTCGTACATTTCTTCGTATAATAAACGAGCGAGCGCTTGTATATGTTTATGTTGCAACAACCATCGCTTCACAAACGATTGAACGCGTTCATCGCGATGTACAGGCTCAAATGACGTACGATGAATGATATTTGCAATCGTTTGAATAAGTAAAGACAACCTCTTCCAAAACAAAGAAGCCTCATTCATATACTTCCAGCCATCAATGTAAGGAGGGAGGATAAAGCGTCGAAGTTCCTCTTTTCCACTTGCGGTTGTGCAATATATGTGTTCGCCCACTTGAGAAATCAGTCCATCCATCTCTAATGCTCGTGTGATGTCAAATAAACGAGAACGATCGATCGGTACCGTTCCAAATAGACGACTAACATCATACCATTTACTATCTTGTAACGTTTGTGCTGTTCTTTTGCCATTCAGTAAATGATCGATCGCAGCGAGCGACCGTTCTCCACGAAATCGGTCGATACAAAATAAAACGATGTGTTGTAACATGCGACATTCACTCCATTTTCCCTTTCATTTTACCAGATTAAGCGAAGCGATGTGAGGGAAAACTGTGTACTGATAAGCATTTTCAGTGGAGTTTTTTATTGAAAAGTTACCGCAACACATTTATTATAAAAGTGTGAGGAATACGTTTCCAACGTTTCATATGAAACGATTGGTTCCATATAATTAAGGAGGGTCATTGTATGCCAAAGTACACAATTGTTGACAAAGAAACATGTATTGCCTGTGGTGCATGTGGAGCAGCTGCACCTGATATTTACGATTACGATGATGAAGGGATCGCTTACGTGACATTAGACGACAACCAAGGCATTGTCGAAGTACCAGACGTATTAATTGACGATATGATGGATGCATTTGAAGGCTGTCCAACAGACTCGATCAAAGTCGCGGACGAGCCATTTGATGGCGATCCAAACAAATTTGAATAAAAACATCTAAGGGCAAACTTCGTGCGAAGCTTGCCCTTTTCTTTCGTTCAGTCATTGTCACCACTTGTCCAATCGACTATAATAAAAAAGTATACATAACAAAAAGGAGGAATTTGGCATGGCGTTTGAAAACAAAGTTGTTGAAGCGTTTATTGAAATTCCAACAGGTAGCCAAAACAAATATGAATATGACAAAGAGCGTGGCGTATTTAAACTCGATCGCGTCTTATATTCACCAATGTTTTATCCTGCAGAATACGGCTATTTAGAAAATACACTTGCATTAGATGGCGACCCGCTTGATATTTTAGTTATCGTGACAAATCCGACATTCCCTGGCTGCGTTATTGAAACGCGTGTCCTTGGCTACTTGAACATGGTAGACGGTGGCGAAGAAGATGCAAAATTAATCGGTGTACCTGTTGACGATCCTCGCTTTGCTGATGTGCGTAGCCTTGAAGATCTTCCACAACATAAATTAAAAGAAATCGCTCATTTCTTTGAGCGTTATAAAGATCTAGAAGGAAAGAAAACAGAAATCGGCACATGGGAAGGTCCAGAAGCGGCTGCAAAACTCATTGACGAATGCATCGCTCGTTACAACGAACAAAAATAAATACACTTCATGCGTTAAGCTGGCTTTTGGCCAGCTTTTTGTCTTTTTTCCGAACGTTTATATATAAAAACGCTTTCATTTGTATGACCTTTCCGAAAGTTATTGACACGCGCATACGGGTATGTTAAATTATCAGAAATTTAAAAACTTATCATTTGGAAGGAGCAGATATGGATGGTTCGCATTTTAGTATCTGACGCGATGAGCGAAGAAGGTCTTGCCCCACTTCTTGCTGATCCAACGATCGAAGTCGTGCAAAAAAAGGTAAGCGAGGTGGAGGACGAACTTGATCAGTTCGATGCGCTGCTCGTTCGTAGCGCGACAAAAGTGACTGAACAATTACTGCAAAAAATGACGAATTTAAAAATTGTAGGCCGCGCTGGAGTCGGTGTGGACAATATTGACGTCGATGCAGCTACACGATACGGTGTCGTCGTCATTAACGCTCCAAACGGCAATACAATTTCGACAGCGGAGCATACATTTGCGATGATGGCTTCATTAGTGCGCCGTATTCCTCAAGCGCACATTTCAGTCAAATCACGTGAATGGAATCGTTCCGCTTTCGTCGGTATCGAGTTATTCGGAAAACATTTAGGTATTATTGGATTTGGTCGCATCGGTTCTGAAGTAGCAAAGCGTGCGCGCGCATTCGGTATGCACGTTCACGTATACGATCCATTTTTAACGAAAGCGCGAGCAGAAAAAATTGGTGTCGATGTTTGCACGCTTGATGCGTTGCTTGCACAAGCGGATATCATTACTGTACATACGCCGCTAACAAAAGAAACGAAAGGGCTTCTCGGTCAAAAAAACTTAGCGAAAACGAAAAAAGGTGTATATTTAATTAACTGCGCGCGCGGTGGCATCATCGATGAACAAGCGCTCATTCCGTTTTTAGAAAACGGACATGTGGCAGGCGTTGCGCTCGATGTGTTTGAACAAGAACCACCGGGAGACCATCCGCTTCTTTCGTTTGATAACGTCGTTGTCACTCCACATCTTGGGGCATCAACAGTCGAAGCGCAAGTGAACGTAGCGACACAAGTCGCTGAAGAAGTATTAACATTTTTACAAGGAAAACCGGTCACATCGTCCATTAACTTACCGACACTTTCAAAAGATGTATACGAAAAAATTCAAGCTTTTTATACATTGGCTCGAAAAATGGGTATTTTAGCTTCACAATATATGAGCGAGCCGGTTCAAGAAATTGCGATTACGTATTCAGGGTCTGTTGCTGATTTAGAAACGACATTTATTACACGTAGTTTGCTTGCTGGATTTTTAAAACCTCGCGTTGCTTCAACTGTCAACGAAGTAAACGCAGCCATGATCGCCAAAGAACGCGGCATCGCCTTTAGTGAAAAATTTTCAGCAAACGGAAACGACTACAACAACAGCATTACGTTAACTGTATATGGCGAAAACAAAACATTTACGTTGAAAGGTACCCATATTGCCCACTACGGTGATCGGATCGTTCATTTTAATGGCTTTGCGATCGATTTTGCTCCAGAAGGGCATTTGTTGTACATTCAACATCATGATAAACCGGGAATGATCGGAAAAGTCGGTAACATTTTAGGTGACCATCAAGTAAACATCGCAACGATGCAAGTTGGTCGCCAAGAAGCGGGTGGAAAAGCGATTATGATGCTTTCACTCGATAAACCACTTGATGACGCACTCGTTGAAACGCTCGAACAAATTAGCGATATTGATGTTGTCAAAAGATTAGAAGTATAAAAGGTTCAGCCGCGCGGCTGAACCTTTTTTTATCCAAGTGGAACCGCTTTTCGTTCCCCTTTACAAAACGTCATAACTTCCTTGTAACCGACTGTTGTAGCGAGAGCGATCGCTCGATCATAATCCGCACCAACATCTTGTGGCACATGTGCATCAGACGATAGCACGATCGGAATACCCTTATCATAACACATTTGTAATAGACGAGGATCAGGATATAGTTCCCCAACAGGTTTACGCAAACCTGCTGTACTAATTTCAACGCACGTTTTCGAGTTGGCTAGTGCCGTTGTGGCACGATCGTACTGTTCTAACAAAAATTCCTCATCTTCTGGCACGTATTTAAAAATTTTCACTAAATCTAAATGACCGATAATGTCAAATAAGTTCGACTCAGCTAGCGTCACTACTTGATCGAAATATTTTCGATATGTATCGTATAGATCGCGACGATCCCACTCTTTCCGAAACTCAGCTAAATCGATACCAAAATCATCAACCCAATGAATCGAGCCAATGACATAATCAAAATCGTAAGCGCGAATAAACTGCGCCATTTCTTCATGTTTGCCTGGCGTGTAATCCATTTCGATCGACATTTTCACATCAATTCCGGCATCCCACGCTTCATGAAATAAACGAACGTAATCAGCCATATCATAGTAGCGACGTTCTTCAATCCATGGATTCGATAAAATATTTTTCGTCTGATAAAAATGATACGCATGCTCGGAAATACCGAAATGTTCAATGCCTTTCCGCGCAGCTTCGTCCGTAAATTGCTTTAAATAATCAAGCGTCAACGTCCCACGCTCTAAATGATTATGGTAATCTGTTAACATCGTTCTCTCCCCCTCTCTCGTATTGTTTTACATTATATAGCACAACGTTCTCTTTTTCTAGTTGTTTAATCCAACAAGAAACAGTAAATGAATGCATGCAGCCATCCCAACAACAACGAGCACTCGTTTCATCATATCTTCCATCGTTTATTCCCTCCCGTTCGCGATAACCATATATGTTGTATGCAAAAATACGAACGGTTAGAACGATAAAACATGACATTTTACAATTCATTTACAATCGGATAAAAAAGCGTTCCAGCAAGTGACTGCAATAACGGCTCTTGCTTTTGATGATAACTTACAAGCACACATGTCGCTGGGCCAGCAGAAGCATGTGGCGGAAGGGAACAACGAAGTGGTCGTTCCCCATACATAAGCTTCCACTCATGCGATATCCCTTTTGAACCAGCTGGGATTATTTCATATACACCATCTAACTGCAACAACGTGCGAAATAACGAAAGCGGAATGATCCGATCTTTTTTTTGTATAACCGCCTCACCAACGAGCGGCTCGCCAATGACCGCCCAACATGCATCCGTCGGTGTAACATTTATCCTTTTTTCTGTTTTGCGCACCGTGCCGACAGCTACAAAACCGACAGCTGATTGCATGAGCGGCATATTTGATTCGCTACTTCCTGTTATAGGGAGCGACAACTGCAATTCTTCCATCGTTTGTTGAACGCCTGCGACAAGTGCATGCCATGCATCGTCGTTCACAAAATTTTGTAAAACAAAAGCTTTTGGTGTTGCCCCTATACTCATCAATTCCATCCATGCTACTCGCGCGCCGTAGTACGCAACAACATCGTATGGCACATTTACAACATCATCTTGTTTTAAGCCAATGCCACCTGAACAATCTGTCGCCAAAACGAGTTCGTTTTCTTCATCAAGCGGCACACATAATACGTCACGCATGCTGCTTCCCCCACGCGCGTTGCAACGCTTTCGACACGACAACAGCAATCGCTAAATTGACGCCCGTAGCTAATGCAAGAGACGGAATGATAGAAAGTACAAACGCCGGGCTCATGATCCATACAAAAGGTAACGGTGCAAGTAGTGCATTACCGATAAAAAAACATACATAACTAAAAATGAACCATCCTCGTCTTATCAACAAGCCGACAATGTATAAAAGAGCGGCCATTTCAATAGCCACAAGTATATGAAATGGACCAAGCGGAAATCCGCCAAATAAAGCAGATACAACATGTCCAACACTTGCCACAACCGCAGCAGCTGTTGGCCCGAGCAAAACAGCTGCTACAACCGCAGGTGCGCTATCGAGCGCAATACTTCCGATTGTAAATGGGATTTTGATAAGCGAACCGATGACGGATAGACTAATAAACATAACAAGCAACGTGAAACGCCTCATTCCGATTCACCTTTTTTTTCATTTTTATCACGAAACACAATCGCGCTTCGTTCATATTCTACATCTTTTACTTGCAAGCGAGCGTTGACGACGCGCGCAACGGCAAATAAATAGTCTGATAAACGATTCATATATTGTAAAACGACTTCATTCGTTTGTTGTTGCTTCATTAACGCTACAACACAACGTTCTGCTCTTCGTGTCACCGTCCGTGCCATATGTAACGCAGCAGCTTGTGGAGACCCCCCTGGCAAAATAAACCGTTCAAGCGGCGGCGCTTGTTGAATATATGCATCAATGCGTTCCTCTAAAAACGTCACCATTTCCGCCTTTACTTTGTAAGGTATTTTTTCACCGACAATGGCTAAATCACCACCGCAATCAAAAAGTTCATGTTGAATACGTTGCAGTTCTTGATAAATATCACGAAACTTTTCGTCTTGCAATAACGTCATTGCCCAGCCGATCATCGAATTTGCTTCATCAATCGTTCCGTACGCTTCTACGCGCACATCGTTTTTATCAACTCGTCCTCCAACTAAACTCGTTTGCCCTTTATCACCTGTTTTTGTGTACAACTTCATCCGAATCACCCCTATTTTATTTGTTCATTTATGCCGCACCATACATAATCTACACGACTACATATGTGCGCAAGTTGTTGATACGTCCAACCAACTGCATCTCGCCACGCTCGTTCATGTGCATCGATTGGTACGATCCCTTGATTCATATCGCAGCCAATCCAAACGACCGTCCGTTCTTTCTCTTTTTCCCATCGCTCCCATGCATTCATATACGACAGGATTTTTTCTTTTTCACGTGTTGTATAAGGAAGAAAATATTCGCGAATCCATTGTTCAATTCCTTCAAGGACGACGACGGGTACAGTTTTATATTCGTTTGGAAGTGGGAGTGCCTTTTCATACGCACAATGCCAAACATGTGGTGTATGCGTTAATGCATAATATGTGTTTACCCATTTCCGCTTACCTTGAAACGCACCGCCGCTAACGAAATGCATCGCTTTCTCTCCCTCCAACGTTCTCTCGTATTATAAAGCGTCACTCCTTCACCAAATGGAACATGCCATTTCCAAAATGGACGGATGTCAGGGGCGTACTTTGATAATATATAACGAATGACTCCACCGTGCGTCACAACAACAACATGCGATACCGACCGATAAACAACATCATCAATCGCTTGTTCCACACGTGTCTCAAACTCGGTCAACGTCTCTCCGTTCGGAGGTGCATAACGAGCCGGATCATCGAGCCAATGGCGATACGCTTCAACTGCTTGCAATTGCTCATACGTTTTTCCTTCAAAATCGCCAAAATGGAGTTCACGCCAACGATAGGAACATTCCATGACGTGATTCGGAAACAAAACATACGCCGTTTGCCGACAACGGAGCAAGTCGCTTGTCATGACAATATCCGCTTCAAGCTGATGCGACACACGCGGTTGCTTTACAATAGGTACATTCGTCCAACCGATATATTGTTTCTCCTCGTTTTCTTTCGTTACAAAATGGCGAATGTATGTAATAGCCAAATGACGAACCATAAAACCGTTTCGCTCCCTTCAATAAACGCCCCAAGCACATCGCCTGTTATTCCGCCAAACTGCTTTACGGCAAACGCGCGCGCGACAACATAATACAACATTAATGATAAGAATAATACGATCGTTTCAAACGATAACAAAGCAATGAGGCCGTATACAACGAGAAATGGCGCATACCGATGATCGACATGTTGGCGGAAGGCTGCCGCCATCCCGGTTTGTTTCGCAAGTGGTGTTGTCAATAAAAGCAACGTCATTCCAAAGCGAGAAAATAACGGAATACAAAAAAGGGAAAACAACGACATATGAGAAACCGTTTCAAACATAAAAATGAAACGAAAACCGAGCAAAAATAAAATGGATAACACCGCAAATGCCCCGACACGAGAGTCGCTCATAATATCGAGACGTCGCTGTCGATCACGATACGAAAAATATGCATCGCTACAATCCATCCATCCGTCCGCGTGCAATCCTCCTGAAAGAAAAATAGAGAAAAATAATAATAAAAACGACAAAACAAGTGAAGAAATGCGATCGAACAATACGGCATGTATGGCAACAAGAAAAAGTCCGATGATTGCACCGACGAAAGGAAACGAAAGGACAGCCACACGCGCTGTTCGTTCATTCCAATCCACTTGCATACGAATGGGGATGATCGTTAAAAACTGTATCGCTAAGACCACTCCGTGCCACATGGCCATCTTCCTTTCTTCAAAATCGGCAAACCGTAACGCATCAAAATGGCTACATCGCTACACGCAACAATCTGTTGATGCAATAAACCGAGACCGTGCACATACGTATACGTTCCTCGTTCGTTCGGTATGCCGTCATAAAATATTTCATTACTTACAATCACAAGCCCTTTTGCTTTGTTCCCTAATTGCTTCATTTGTTGCACGATACGTGGTACTTTTTCCTTTACATCCCATATATCATCGTGAAACAGCTCATTAGCCCATAAGTTTGTTAAACAATCAAGTAAAACAACATCACGTCCACCAAACATCGGCATGATACAATCGAGATCATACGGTTGTTCCCACGTTTGCCAGCCGTCATGTTTCCGTTGTGCTTGGTGGTGAGCAATGCGCGCTTCCATTTCTTCATCTGTCCGCAGCGCTGTGGCAATATAATGAAGGGAATTAGTCGGTTCGGCGATCATTTTCGCGCATCGTTCTGCGAATGAAGACTTTCCGCTACGCACCCCTCCGCTAATAAATACCATCATTGCTTCCACCTTCTTAAATAAGAGAGGAGGTGATCGTTTTCCTCTTTCGTTCGAACCGCAAAACGGACATATTTTCCGTCCAGTCCCCGAAAATTAAACGTATGCCGCGCGACAATACCATGTTGTAAAAGAAAAGGAAAAAGCGTGATCGTTTCATCGTATAACATATAAAAATTAACGACAGACGGTGAATATTTGTAGCCAAGTTTATTCAATTGTTCAAATACTCGTTTTCGCTCCGATGCAATGTACACTTTCGTTCGCTCCACAAATGCATCGTCTTTTAATAATTGTTTCGCTATTTGTTGAGCAATCGTATTGACGCTCCACGGTGGCTGTTTTTTTATTAACTTGTTTACGACGTGTTCGTGTGCGAGCACATAGCCGAGCCGTACACCTGCCAGTCGATACATTTTCGTTAACGACCGCAACACAATTAAGCGGTCAAACGCACGTAAAAAAGAAGAAACGGAATAACCGTCAATCCAGAAGTCATAAAATGCTTCGTCAACGACAACATATACTCCTTCATCATGCGCCGCATTTAACAACGTATGCATCGTTTCTTCTGACCATACGGTACCGGTCGGATTGTTCGGATGACAAACAAATAGCGCGTGTAAAGACGGCAAGTTCGCAACCATTTGGTCTAGCGGTGGTTGCCAATGTTCATCTAACATAAACGAGTGAACGGTACAACCGTAAGCTTCGCATGCCTGACGATATTCTGAAAACGTTGGCTCAATGATGCCAATATGTTTTCCTGCAAATTGTTCAGCAAGCAAATAAATGCACTCAGCAGCACCATTTCCAACAAAGACGTTTGACGGCATGACATGTTCTCGTTCAGCAATCATCGTACGAAGCGTCTCACTTCGCTCTTCTGGATATTCATTCATCCAACGCAACCACTGTTGTTCTATTGTCACATGTTCGTGCTGAAGCGGATTTACATTGACGCTAAAATCAACATATAAATGCGGCATTTCCATTTGCATCGCTTCGTATAACCGTTGCGGATTAGCCCCATGTGCAGGTAAGCGCAAGCAAACTCCCCCCTATCGTAAATGCAATGGTCGTTCGTTTCATCACCGCCACAGCTTGTTCGATATGCATAGACGTCAGCGGAACGGACGCATCGCCAATCGTCGGACGAACAGATACAACACCTTGATATGTATTCACTCCCCCGAGCTGAACATCTAATAACGCCGCCATCGCCGCTTCGCACCATCCACTATTCGGGCTCGGATGATTGCGTGCATCACGAAATAATAGTGTCCATGCTCGTCTGTTGGCACGATGGACAAAGAGCATAGCAAGCGCTGTCATTCGGGCAGGAACGTAATTAAGCACATCATCGAAACGGGCGGACGCCCAGCCAAATTGAGCATATCGTTCGTTCTTATAGCCGAGCATCGAATCGCACGTATTCACGGCGCGATACAACATGGCTAACGCTCCCCCGCCAAGAAAAGCATAAAAAAGGGGCGCCGTGACTCCATCGCTCGTATTTTCCGCTACCGTTTCCACACATGCACGCACAATTCCATCTTCTTGTAACTTCTCTGTGTCACGTCCAACGATCATCGCCACGTTTTTTCTTGCTTCATCGATGTTGCCTCTTTTTAGCGGATCAAGTACATCGTATGCGGCTTTTGCTAATGTCGTTGGCGCAATCGAAGTAAAAATGACGATCGCTTCAACGAAAACCCCCACTATAAGAGAAAGTCGATATGCGCTTGCAATCAATGCGTAACTCATTACAAATGTAAACGTACAGACGACCAAAAGGGTGAACACGCCTTTTCCTTTTTGACATCTTCCTTTGTTGAAACGACGATCCATATACGCAATCATGTACCCAATCCAACAAACAGGATGGAAGCGGCGGGGATCGCCGAATAAACGATCAAGCAAAAGTGCCAACCATACCGCCCATATATGCGTCATCCACTTTCACCCTTTCGTTTTCGGTAACGATCAATGGCTGTTTGCGTCGCTTCATATACGAGACGAGCTAGTAGTTTACCAATCGTTGTAATTGTTCCTGCATATTCATAATATGTTCCTTGTTGGGACGCAGCGATAGCCGTACAATCCGTTGATGTGCCTGTGGCGATTGTATTCGTTTGTGGATCAATGACTTGTTTATCATGTAGCGCCTTTGTTTTTGCTTCTGTTGCGGTCGTTAGCGCCTGCACAAATGCAGCTTCTGACAAATGGCCATCAATGAAAACAAACGTATTAATCGTTCCAGGAGAAATAACCGTATCTATACGACGCCATGCATTTGCGCTATCAACGGCATTCCCCACCCCAGCAGTTACAGCAACAAAAAGTCGAACATCTTCATGAACAGATGCAAATGCGACATCGTTTACATCGACCGCTGTCATCATTCCTACGGTCCATTGTTCGTCAAATCCTCTTTGTCTCAAAAATTGAATCATCTCTTGTTCAGCATTATCACAATCATAATCAAGCGGGACATGTCGATTCACAAACGTCGTTGCCCAGCGCATACCGCCGCCAACAAGAGCCGATGAAATCACTTTAAAAGGTTTTATCGTTTCAACGACAAGCATCTTTTCGTCCTGCCTCACGTGCCATAACACGTCATCAATTCGTTGTTCTGAAAATGGAACAAACGTCACAAGCGGTTTTGGCAATACCGGGTGCTCGTAACGCTTCATCTTCGTCTCAAACACAGATGCAATCATCGATTCATTCAACAACTCTTTCGGTGTGCCACACGCCACTACCTTTCCATCTCGCAAAAAAAGAAGACGATCGCAATAGAGCGACGCGATGTTTATATCATGAAAAATAGCAATGACCGTCAGTTTCGACTGTTTTAATAAATTCAACAACTTGACTTGCTGCGCCACATCCATATGGTTCGTCGGTTCATCTAACAACAACACGCGCGGTTGTTGCGCAAGCGCGCGTGCAAGCGCTGCTCGCTGACGCTCTCCCCCGCTTAATTGTTCTAATAAGACATGCTGTTTATGTGCTAACGTTACACAATGAAGTGCCTCGTTGACCACTTGCTCGTCTTCCTCTGTCCATTGCGGAAAGAGCGATGATTGATAAGGATATCGTCCAAGTTCCACCATCTCTTTCACCGTATATCCGAATGAAACATCTGTATGTTGCGGCAATGTTGCAATGAGTTTAGCATATTGTTTAGGTCTATATGTTTCAATATGCTGTCCACAAATAAAAATAGCCCCTTCTTGTAAAGAAAGATCTCGGCTTAACAGTTTCATTAACGTTGTTTTTCCTGACCCGTTCGGACCTAAAATACCGAAAAACTCACCTTCATAAACAGTAAATGAAACGTTTTGTAATACTTGTTTTTCTCCATATTGATACGAAATGTGTTTGACATCAATCATACTGATCCCGTCTTCCGTTTTAAACTTTTAAACAACAATATGGCAAATAACGGAGCCCCGATGAACGATGTAATGACTCCGATCGGCAATTCCCGTGGTGAAACAATCGTTCGTGCCACCACATCTGCTAATACTAAAAACGTGCCACCGTACAAAAAAGAAAGTGGCAATAATTTTCGGTGATTTGCCCCACAAATCAAACGCGTCATATGCGGAATAACAAGCCCAACAAAGCCGATCGTGCCCGATACAGCTACCGCTGCGCCTGTAAGCAAGGAGGCGCTAAGTAAAATCCACAACTTTTTTCGCAACACGTGTACGCCAATGTTTGCTGCTACCCGTTCACCGAATGAAAAAGCGTTTAACTCGCGAATATGTGTAAATAAGCCGAGAGAACCGATGATAAAAAACGGTACAAATAAAGAAACATATGACCAACCGCGCATCGCGACGCTTCCCATAAGCCAGCTAATGACTTGACGCAATTCCTCACCACTAAGGGCAACCATAAGTGAAATAACTGAGCCGAAAAACGCATTCATGATAATGCCGATTAAAACGATCGTTTCAATTCCCATATTGCGTTCAGCAAGCCGGGCAAATAATAAAACAAACAATAATGTCACGAGCGCACACATAATGCTCACGATCGGTAACGTAAAGCGCCCGAGAAACGACAAATGAAGTTGAAAAAAGAAGACGAGCACCGCTCCGACAGCAGCGCCAGATGATACTCCAATCGTATACGGATCAGCTAAAATGTTTTTTAAAAGTCCTTGAAACGCTACACCAGCAAGTGCTAAAGACGCCCCGATCAAAAAGGCGAGCACCACTCTCGGTACACGAATCGCAATAATAATTTGCGAAATGGTGGCGGGAATGTCCATCGGTGTATGAAACAAATGATGCGACAACGTGTCCCATATAGAAGAAAAGGGAATCGATTGTGATCCAATCGATATCCCTAATAATAGTGCAACGATCGCAATGATGGATGCAGTCATATAGTTATTTAAAAATGTCTGGATAAACGACTTTGGCAATTTCTTCGACCCCTTCAGCTAAACGTGGTCCTGGACGAGAAACTAAATCGGAATTAACATCGTATACGCGTTTATTTTTAATTGCAGGAACTTCTTTCCAAGCTGGGCGAGCGAGCACTTGCTCGACAGCGTTCGGTGTATAGTAACCGTACGTCGTAATAATGACGTCTGGGTTTAACGCCACCGCATCTTCTTCAGTAAACATCGGCCATCCTTCTTGGTCGCCTGCTGCGTTTTTCGCATGAATGATCGTTAACATCTCATCCATAAAAGTCCCTTTTCCAGCTGTATAAATTTCTGGAGCAGGAGAAACTTCTACCCAAACGGTCGCTTCTTCTTTTACTTCTTTTGCCTTTTCAGCGATAGCATCAATTTTTTGTTTCATTTGTTGTACAACATCTGTCGCTTCTTTCACTTTTCCTGTCGCTTTTCCGATGAGTTCAATCGATGCATATACGTCGTTGAGCGACGTTGCATTTGGTACAACAACAACTGTAATACCTGCATCTTTTAATTGCTTTAATCCTTCTTCAGAGTTATGAGCACTCGATGCATGCGCAAGCACAACGTCTGGTTGAAGCGAAATAATTTTTTCTACATTAAACTCCATACCACCAATTTTTTCTTTGTTTTTCACATCTTCTGGATAGTTATCAAAGTCGCTGACACCAACAATTTTGTCACCAAGTCCTAATGCGTACGCAATTTCTGTATTACTCGGAATAAGCGAAACAATTTTTTTCGGTTCTTTCTCAATCGTGACATCACCAACCGCATCTTTTACGGTGACTGGAAATGCGGCTTGTTCCGTTTTCGCTTCTTGCTTCGTCTCTTTTGCTGGCTCTGCGTTATTGTTGCACGCCGCTAATCCGAGCGTCAACAAAAGCGCAAGAAGCCACACATACTGTTTCCATTTTTTCATTATTTTATCCCCCTATCATTTCACAACATGTCATATTTATCTCCAACGTTTTTTGAAGAAAACTCCATCCCTCCTGTTATAAATGATAAAAAATAACGATTACTCGCCTTTATAACAAAAAAGCTCACTCCAAATGGAATGAGCTGGAAACAACAAAAGACAATAGACTCCCTTGTCGTTTCGTCGTCTCACTCCCCGAAGACGCGAATGACGAAGCAAAAAGGCAGGTCTACTGACTTATGCGTCATCCTACTTTGAAGCCTTCCCGTACAAATTGTACAGTGGCACGTTTCATTTCGTCAGCATTTACAGTTGCGGGGACAGTTCTGGCCTTGCACCAGATTCCCTATTAAGTCTACTAGGTTGCCCGTTCGACACCTTTTTGCAACGGACATATGTAATTGTCGAACAATTTTTACGTTTCTATCATAGCGAAAAATATCGTTAATAGCAACAAATTTTTTCTATTTTAATGGCAATGTAAATGTAAATGTCGTTCCTTCTCCGAGTTTGCTATGAACAGTAATTGTTCCTTTATGCGCTTCGACGATGTTTTTCGCAATCGCAAGACCTAATCCCGTACCCGATCGGCCGCGCGTGCGTGCTTTATCCGCTTTATAAAAACGTTCAAACACAAACGGCAAATCTTCTTCTGGAATGCCTGAACCAGAATCTTGTACAGAAATGCGTACTACTTCTTCGTCCGCATCGACAATGACGCGCACTTCCCCGCCTTCATCTGTATGACGAAGAGCGTTATCAATTAAGTTCGTCAACACTTGTTCAATGCGGTCAGGATCGAATGAAACGATGAGCCCATCGTTCATTTCAACAAGCAAATGAACTCCTTTTTCTTTCGCTAGCGCTTGAAACTTATGAATAATGCGCTCTACATATGGTTTGAGCGGTACTTGTTCGTGATGAAGCATTAAATGACCCGCTTCCATACGCGCTAAATCAAGCAAATCATTGACAAGGCGTCCCATGCGCAACGATTCATCATAAATGACTTTTGCTAGTTCTTTTTTCTCTTCATCTGTTGCCGCAATATCATCCACGATCGCTTCGCTATATCCTTGTAACATCGCAATCGGCGTACGTAATTCATGAGAAACATTGGCGATAAAATCTTTGCGCAACTTATCAAGCCGTCGTTCTTCCGTCATGTCACGAAGCACCGCAACAGCTCCACGAATAACTTTACCATTGTATAGCGGCGTCATGACAATGACCCAATTACGACCTTGTAACGCCATTTCTATCGCTTGTTCTTTTTCTTCCGTTACCGCTTTTTTGAACAATTCATTTACTTGCGGAGGAAGAGGTAATAAATCGTCGCGCTGCCCTTGTTCGTAATACCATGCTTGTAAAAATCGATCAGCAGGTGGGTTTGTAATGAGCACTTCGCCATTTCGATTAAGTGTAATAACACCGTCAGCCATGCTGCTTAAAATGCTTGCCAATTGCTCTTTTTCTTGGTTTAACGCATTAATGTGAAATTGCAGTTGCCGTCCCATTTGGTTAAATGCCATCGCCAGTTCCCCGATTTCATCATGAGTAACAATCGGCACTTTTGAGTCAAATTTCCCACGCGCAATTTCAAATGCCACTTGTCTCATTTTTCGGAGCGGAGCTGTAATGCGTGTGGACAAGAAAAAGGCGAATACCGTCGTTAGTACAATCGCGATAAATGCTGCAAGAAAAATAAATTTCGTCGTTTGTTTTGTCGTTTCTTCCACGGCTTTTAACGATTGATACACGAATACAGCACCGTTTCCATCAGATATATGAAGCGGGACACCGACAATAAACAGCTCGTTATATTCATTGTTTCGCATCGTTTGATTTGGCATTAATGTTCGTTTCACTACCTTTTTTCCATCAAAAACGCGCGATAACTGTTGATCTTGTTGTACAAATGAAAGCGGCAAGTCGGCAAGCTTCTCATTCGGCGAATACCAATAATGGCGATCGTCGATAATAATCATGAGTTTTGATACGTCATCAACCATCGTCCACGCAATCGAGCGTGCAAATTGTTCATCATGTTCTGCCACGACACGCGCCACTTTCATTGCTTGTTGGGTCAGCTGATCTCCTGTCTTTTCTAAATAATATTTTTCAAAAAAACCGAGTAACAAGACCGTTAAAATAAAAAGAACAAAAGCAACGAGCAACAAAATCGTCAGCCATAGCTTACCAACGACACTACGCCATAGCGCCATCATTCATTCACGACCTCAAATTTATACCCGACACCCCAAACGGTGACGATCATTTTCGCTGCAGCTGGCGACACTTTATTTAGTTTTTCACGCAACCGTTTGACATGTGTATCAACCGTGCGCAAGTCGCCAAAAAATTCATAATGCCACACTTCTTTTAACAACTGTTCACGGTCAAACACTTTATCTGGCGATTTCGCTAAAAAGTGAAGCAACTCATACTCTTTCGGAGTTAAACTGACTTCATGTCCATCCGCTGTTACGCGATGCGCATCATGATCAATCGTTAAATGTGGAAAAACAAGCACATCCCGCGCAGTCGTATCCGTCGGTACATATGGAGAGTTAGCTGTGCGACGAAGCAACGCTTTCACACGAAGCACGACTTCACGTGGACTGAACGGCTTGACGATATAATCGTCCGTTCCTGCTTCAAATCCTTGCACGCGGTTCGCTTCTTCTCCTTTTGCCGTCAACATAATGACTGGCGTCGCTTTTTTCTCACGCAATTGTTTACATACTTCAATGCCATCTTTTCCTGGTAACATCAAGTCAAGCAAAATTAAGTCATAATCATTTTCAAGCGCTAACGCTAGCGCCTCCTCGCCATTTTCCGCCTCATCAATGACGTATTGCTCACGTTCTAAATACATGCGAAGCAAGCGGCGAATTCGTTCTTCATCATCAACAACTAAAATTTTAACTTCCTTCTCCATGATGTCATACCTCCTCAATCACTATTGTACAAAACCGCCAAACTTTTTTCTACTTCTCATAAGAAAAGCGCCTTCGCAATGAAGGCGTTTTTAAGATCCCGCATATGAGTGTAAGCCAGCAATGACTAAGTTAACGGCTACTAAGTTAAACATAATGATCGCAAAACCGATGACCGCAAGCCATGCGGAACGTTCACCATGCCATCCTTTCGATAAACGTAAATGTAAAAACGCTGCATAAAACAACCATGTAATAAGCGCCCATACTTCTTTCGGATCCCATCCCCAAAAACGCGTCCATGCAATTTGCGCCCAAATCATTGCAAAAATAAGCGCACCGAGCGTAAACACTGGGAAACCGATCGCTACGGAACGATAGCCGATTTCATCAACTAAATCTAAATTGACGTTTTTCACAAGCGGTTGTAATGCGGCTGCGATACGTTTGCGTAAAACAAGACGAAGCAAGCCATATAACGCAAGACCAGCAAATAAAGACCAAATGACCGTGTTTAATTTCCGCGCATTAATGATAGCCGGCGTGTCAACAAGCGGTGTCATGCGCCCATCCGTTTTTAACACGCCTTCGTGGGGACCGACAAGCGCAGGCATATGGTATACCATTTCATCTTGTTTTCCATTTTTATCGATCCATTCAAACGTTGCTTCATAGCCCGCCACACGAAACGACGTTGTCACGATAACAAAACCAAGCGTGCTAATTAAGAAAAATAATACGAATTCAAGCCAAAACGTGCGCTTGCTCGATTTTGATTGATCGACAACGCGAATTAAATAAATGAGTCCCGCGGCAAAACTAATCGCTAAAATCGCTTCTCCAGCTGCTGCTGTCGTCACATGAATATGCAACCAATCGCTTTGCAAAGCTGGAATGAGTGGAGAAATTTCACGCGGAAACATGCTCGCGTAAGCAATGACTAAAACAGCAATCGGCAAAGTGAATAAACCGAGTAAACTCGTTTTATAAATAAAATAAATGACGATAAACGCGCCAACGAGCATCATGCCGAAAAACGTTGTAAATTCAAACAAATTGCTGACAGGCGCATGGCCAGCGGCGATCCAGCGCGTAATAAAATAACCGAGCTGGGCAACAAAACCGATGATCGTCACAACGATACCAAGCATCGCCCAACGATCAAGTCCTTCTTTCTTTTTGACACGAATCGCGCCACCAAAGAAAAGTGTCGCAATTAAATAAAGAACAAATGCTATATATAGTAACGTACTACTTAGTTGAACCACGATGTTCCCCCCTATGACCGCTTGTCCGTTTGATCGATCGGCATGACAAACGGTGTATCATGAAATATGCTTTCAAGCTCTTTTTTCAGTCCAAACCAGTTTTTATTCGTATGCGCAGCAATAAGCACTTCTTCGTTCATTCGGCGAATCCATACGCGGCGATGATTCCAATACATTCCTTGAATAAGGCCGATCATAAAAATTGCGCCACCAACGCCTAAAATCCAAAGTGTGAAATCGCGTCGCACCGTTAATGCTGATACGTTTCGCGTTTCAATTCCTGCAAACGCCATTTTATACTTGTTGTCGCCGAGCGGTTCAATCGTTTGACGAATGGCAGTAAAGCTCACTTCGCCTTTTGGACGATCTGGAGCAAACATTTTAAATACGAACGCTGGATTGTTTGGAACTTTCGAACGCGTATTTGGATTGCCGTTTTCATCAAAATAAAAATCTGGAAAATAGCTTAATAGTTGAACTTTATACCCATTACCAAGATCATATTCTTTTTCAGGTTGAATTAAATCAATCGTAATCGTGCCAAACGATTTGTTCGTTTGTTTATCTGTCAAACGAAACGACATGCTTTTTAATTCATCTAGCTTAAAATCAACTTGATATAATGCGTAATGATCATGTTTTAACGGTTCGTTGACACGAATCGAAAAGCTTTTTATTTTTTTAAGCTTCGGCTCTTCGCCCGAAATGACAGGACCGATACGCTCGTACAATACGACGTCCGTTTGATAGTTTTTCGCCATCATTCCGTTACCGACGCGATCAATCGCCGCTTGAAACGCTTCTTTCTCTTTTCCTTTCTCATACACTTCAAAAATAAACTTTTTATTTTCTAAAAAATATTTTCCGTTCGTTCCCGGAATTTCTTTAATTTCTCCTTCGCGAATCCACATATTTTCATCGACGTACATGCCTGGAACGAAGCGAAGCATCGCACCGATGAGAAAAATGATAAGTCCTATATGATTCACATACGGCCCCCAACGGGAAAAACGTCCTTTTTCTGCTAAAATGTTTCCGTTTTCTTCACGAACACGATACCCTCGTTTTGTTAGCTTGTCCATGACGCTTGGCAACGCCTCTTCATCATTTGTTACCTGTGAGCGACTAAATAGCCGTTGGCGCTGCAAAAATTGTTCATTGCGCGTCACCCGTTGATTGTTTAACGCACGATACAGTGGCACGACACGGTCTAAACTACAAATGACAAGCGATACACCAATGAGTGCAATAAGCAGCATATACCACCATGAACTATATAAGTCATGGAAGCCGAGCGCATAATACCATTTTCCGAGCCAACCGTATTGTTGTTCATAATATTCAGCTGGAGATACCGTTGGCGGAATATACATTTGTTGCGGATAAATCGTGCCAATCGCGGAAGCAATTAGCGTAATTACAATGAGCCAAACCCCAACTTTGACAGATGAAAAAAAGTTCCAAATTTTATCGATGATCGTTTTGTTGTACGTTTGCGAACGGCGTGCGCTCCCTTCATAGCGCATATCTAATAACGTTGGCACTTCTTCAAACGGCTTGCCACACGCTTCACAAAGCACCGTTCCGATCGGATTAACATGTCCGCATTCACATTTTACTTGTTCCATGTTGAAAACCCCTTACGGCTTAATTCGCTCCATATGTTTTTTCACGTCTTCTTCCGTCATCGTTCCTGTGATGATATCTACAATTTTTCCGTCTTTGTCGATTAAAAATGTCGTTGGCAATGGATTAATATCGTATGCATTCATCACTTGATCTTGTTGATCAATCACAATCGGGAACGTAAGCTGAAAGCGATCAACGAATGTTTGTACCGTCACTTTCGCCTCACCAACATTGACCGCAATCACTTCTACTCCCTCATTTTTATATACGTCGTATTGTCTATTAATGTATGGCATTTCTTTTTCACACGGTTTACACCAAGTTCCCCAAAAATTTAAAAACACACCTTTTCCTCGGTAATCAGATAGTTGAACTTTGTTGCCGTTTAAATCCGTTAGTACGAAATCCGGCGCTGAATCACCAACTCGGATCGCCTTTTTGTCAACAAATACATTGGAATAAATCGTATAGCCAATAGCTGCAAGCATCATGGCTAAAATGATCGTTCGAAGCCAAAATCGCTTTTCTTTCATCGCCAACTCTCCTATAAACCGTTTTCATCAACCTCATTATACAAGTTACTACTATACAAATAATGAAAATGATTTGAACAAATTGTGACAAAATTATGATGGAAAAGGCGAACCAGCTAGCGCTAACGTGCGCAATTGTTTCACTTCATGCGGTGATAGCTCGCGATAGTCTCCAGGATTGAGCCCTTTTAAATCTAAAAAAGCGTAGCGTTCTCGTTTTAACTTCAATACAGGATGACCGATGGCTTCAAACATGCGACGCACTTGACGATTGCGTCCTTCGTGAATGTGCAGTTCAACAATCGCTGTTTGTTTTCGTTTATCGATCGATAACACTTTCGCTTTCGCTGGTGCCGTTATCCCGTCTTCTAACATCACACCTTTTTCAAGCTGTTTTATTTTTTCGCGCGCAGGTATTCCTTTTACTTTTGCGATATACACTTTTTCAATTTCGTAGCGTGGATGCATTAATAAATTCGCAAACTCCCCGTCGTTTGTTAACAACAATAACCCCGACGTATCGTAATCTAGCCGTCCGATCGGATAAATGCGTTTGTTTACATGTTTGAAAAAGTCGGTCACTACTTTTCTGCCCTTTTCATCTTTTACGCTCGAAATGACGCCACGTGGCTTGTACAACAAATAATATACCGGCTCTTCACGCTCAAGGGGAATGCCGTCTACTTCAATGCGATCTTGTGGGCTTACTTTTACCCCAAGTTCTGTTACGACTTTTCCATTTACTTTCACTTTTCCTTCGACGATTAATTGCTCTGCCTTTCTTCGCGATGCCACACCGGCATGAGCAATTACTTTTTGTAATCGTTCCATTTCATTCACCTCACTATATAGTTTTACCACATTCAGTACAGGAGTTCAAAAATAAGAAAGGAGAAAATCGCACAGAATGCGACTTTCTCCTAGCCTCTCTTGCTTGAAGGGAAAGAAAGGATAACAAAATTTTGTAATCATATCCTACACTCAATCCAATCTAACCATTATTGTATATTATTCAAACCAGTCGATCCCATGTTACCAATATACGTGTCGTGGGAAGGTGAACCATACCAATAAACCTTTTCATTCCTAACCACCCTCATCGAAGTAGAATTAGATCCATCTAAAACAATAGACTTTACGGGATCAAAACCTATTTTTTCGATGTATATTTTTAAATCATCTCCCCAGCTTTCTCTATTATAGCCGTTTCCACCAATTACTGCTTTTGCATTTGGATATACCTTAAAAACTTCATTTAGGTTTCTAAAACGCTTCATTTTCCAAACATCCATAACACAATAAGAAATGATACGATAAAGCTAACGAGATCGGCAAGTAAGCCAACTTTTAGAGCATCACCCATTTTGCGAATGCCAACAGCACCAAAATAAACGGTCAGCACGTATAACGTTGTTTCTGTACTTCCTTGGATCGTGGAGGCTAACCGCCCGATAAATGAATCTGGTCCGTATGTTGCGATTAAGTCCGTCACAATGCCGAGCGATGCCGTTCCTGAAATCGGACGGATGATCGCAAGCGGAACGACTTCAGACGGCAGTCCGAGCGGGACGATGAACGGTTTTATATATGAAATAAAAAAATCAAGCGCACCGGAAGCGCGAAAAACGGAGACAGCAACGAGCATACCGACTAAATACGGAATGAGAGAAAAAGCGATTTGAATTCCCTCTTTTCCCCCTTCAACAAACGCCTCATACGTCGGCACACGCTTGTACGTTCCATGCAACAAAATGCAAGCGATTAAAATAGGAATAAGCCAAAGCGATAAAAATTGAATAACGTGCATCACAGTCCTCCTTTTTTCCGCCTCCGTATGTAAAACGCGCGGTCAATCATAATCGCTGATATCGTGGCAATAAGGGAAGCGACAAATGTCGTGCCAATAATTTCTCCAGGTGAAGCTGATTGATATGTCATGCGAATCGATATGACCGTTGCGGGAATAAGCGTAACGCTTGCGGTATTTAAAGCGACAAACGTGATCATCGAACGGCTCGGTTCGTCTGCTTGGCCGTTTAGTTGCTTTAATTGCTCCATCGCTTTAATGCCAAGTGGCGTCGCAGCATTCCCTAGCCCGAACATGTTTGCCACCATATTTGATAATATATACCCAAGCGCAGGATGGTCAGGCGGCACTTCCGGGAAAATTTTTTTTGCAATCGGGCGGAACAAATGGGCAAAAAATGAAAGTAGCCCAGACTGTTCAGCAATTTTCATTAAACCGAGCCAAAAAACGAGGACGCTAATTAAACCCATGCTAATCGTCACCGCCTCTTTCGCCCCTTGAAACATCGCCTCGTTCACATCTTTCATCGTTCCGTTTATTCCCGCAAACAAAAGCCCAATAAGCAAAAGCGCCACCCAAATAAGATTAACCATCGCTCCCCACCCCTAACAACCAGTCAAAAAAAGAACGTGTTTTCTTTTGTTGCTTATAAAAAATAGGCGTTTCGTCGACCTTTTTGTTTCCGATATACAGTTCAGCCTTTCCAACAATCGCTGGCACCCCTGTTTCTTTCCATCGTTCTTGCGGGCGAAGTAATTTTCGCTCTAAACGAATAAGCGCTTCTTCTTTTTTTGTAACTGGATATATAAAGTCGCGTGCAACAAATAGATGATTATCATAAAATGGGTTTTCAATCTGTCCTACGATTTCATCGGCTTTTACGGTCACTAGTTCATAGTGCGCAAATCCATGTTCATACATTGCAATGTGATCATTCCAATCATCGCCTGCGTCAATCGTCACTGCAATGAGGTCGAGCCCATCTTTTGAAGCGGTTGTCACTAATGTTCGCTTCGCTCGCTTCGTATATCCTGTTTTCCCCCCTGTACAATATTCGTACAAATGCGTCAACAGTTTATTTTTATTACGCCAAACGCGGTCCCACTCTTCTGTCGGATTTGGCGCGCGATACAATTTCGTTCCCGACACCTCACGAAATTGTTCGTTTTGCATCGCATATCGCATCAGTAACGCCATGTCATATGCGGTGGAATAATGATTTTCCGCATCATCTAACCCGTGTGGATTCGCAAATTCCGTATTTGTCATGCCGATTTCTGCAGCCTTTTTGTTCATTAAAAAAACGAAGCCTTCGACGCTACCGCCAACATGCTCAGCGATCGCCACCGCCGCATCGTTTCCAGAACGAAGCATCAATCCATATACTAAATGTTTGAGCGCAATTTTTTCGCCTGGTTTTAAATAAATCGAAGACCCTTCTGTCCGAACCGCCCGTTCACTTACCGTCACAATCTCTTCCCATTTTCCTGATTCAATCGCTAAAATGGCCGTCATAATTTTTGTAATGCTCGCAATACGCCGCTTTGTATGCGCATCTTTTTCAAATAGTACCCGTCCTGTCGTCTGTTCCATTAAAATCGCGCTTTTGGCACTCACCGACATCGCCTTCGCTTCATTCGGAAAAAGCGAACAAAAAAAACAAAGCACGATCACCCATACAAACCATTGCCGTCGCATACACCCTCATCCCTTTGTCCGTTTTGTACAAGTGTATGCATAAGTACATGATGTATGACAAAAAGACCGCTACATGACGCGGCCTTTTGCGTTTATAAATCGCTGTTGAATGTCATCCCAATTGACAACGTTCCACCATTGTTGAACGTACGTTGCGCGATCGTTTTTGTATTGCAAATAATATGCATGCTCCCACACATCTAACACAAGGATCGGAACAGTCGTCCATTGTGTGCCGTTTTGATGTTTTTCCGTCTGTAAAATTTCTAATCTCCCTGCAAACGGTGACCAAACGAGAAGCGCCCATCCGCTTCCTTCCACTTGCTTCGCCGCTTCCGTAAAATGTCGTTGAAACGCTTCGAAGCTGCCAAAATCGCGCTCGATTTGTCGAAGTAACTCCCCAGCCGGACGCCCACCGCCACGCGGTTTCATATTGCTCCAAAACATTGTGTGTAAATAATGCCCCGATCCATGAAACGCAGCTTCGCGCTCCCAATGTTTTAATAACGCATAATCATTTTTATCACGCGCTTGTTGCATCATTTTCTCCGCGCGGTTCAATCCGTCGACGTAGCTTTGATGATGTTTTTCATGATGCAAACGCATAATTTCTTCAGCGATATACGGCTCTAATGCATTGTACGCATACGGTAACTTAGGTAACATATGTCCTCCGATCGGTACGCGCTTACGTTGTAATTGTTCATATATATTTGTCACTTGTTTATGAATGCGCGCGACATCTCCACGTTCAAGCTCCATCTTTAATCGCTCAAGCGCCTCTTCATCTACAAATGGCTTTACACGCTCAAGCCACACTTGCACATGATGAATATATCGTTGCATACCCACACCTCCTCCGACATCATATGCAACAAAAAAAGAAGCTGACACACGCAGCTTCTTATTGCGATTGGATCATTTTTGTTCGGTAGTCTGTTTCATAAAATTCGAGTTCTTCCCGCATTGTTTGAAAATCAGCCTCAATCGCATGGAGCAATTGTTGTAACGATGGAGGGGCAGGTTGTCTCAATTTAATTGAATGTCTTCCTGTATACGCTGAGCGGCTATCTTCATACCATAAATCGCGCTTTGGTGTAAAAAATTCCGCCACACATGAATGATAAATTTTATATAACGCCTGTTCTGCTGCGGCTTTCCGAAACGGTTCTTCTTGGAGGACGATGCGACATGCATCAATCCCTTCTTCACCATATACAGCTAAACGGCGTAAGTCCGCAAGCACCCCTTCATAATAATGGCGGTCTCCTGCGCATTCTTCTTGCATTTGCTCAATCGTCGTTTCGTTTAAATAACGAGTAATTTGTTCTACAATGCCGCTTAACAACTGCTCGACTTGCTTCGTTTGGTTAAAAACAACAGTATTCCCCATCTCCATCCTCCTTTACGGTTGCGCAATAAATAAAAGCGGTGATTTCACAGTATACGCTTGTTGTTTCGCAAGCGACTCAAATACTTCGGGCAATTTCGCAAAGTCGATCGATGAAAAATAGCGACGAAGCTCTTCTTCCTCACTTATATATACACGTTTTCGCTTCCGAAGTGATGGATCGGCGAGCAAACAGACGAGCGCGACAATGTCTTTAAAATATACGTCTTTCCCACCTGCTTGAAATACAGGATCTTGTTCATACGGCGTCCATTGTGAAAAACGCTCATCGAAATATCGAACATATAACACATGCAACGTCCGCTCCGTTCCATCATCGTCAACAAACGTTACTTCCGAACGGTTAAAAAAATCTTCCGACGTATTCGGCTGTGCTTTTTGCAATTCATATCCATGACAAGAAATAATTTTCACAAACGATACACCCCTTTTTCAACAACGAAGCTACATTTATTTTACCATAAATTACGAATCGTGCGAAAAATTTTATCATTACTATAAAAAGAAAAAACAGGCGCATAAGAGCACCTGTGTTTGTCTTGTTAATTAATCAGCAAAAGAATTTTGTTAAATAAAGAGGATTAACGAATGACAAACGACACTTAGTTATCGTTTCCCCTCTTTTTTACACATAGCGTTTCTTTTAACATAGAACAATATTTTTGTATCTCATTTTCGTTAATCTCATAAACATGATAGCCATTTTCTTTCTGTTCCGTAATGAGATTCGCTTGTTTCAAAAGATTTAAATGTCTTGAAACGGTAGCAGTCGTAATATTTAATTGGTTTGCCATCTCTTGCGACTTCATTTTTTCTTTATTTGCAATAAGCGACAACATCTTCATACGAACGATTTCGGACAATGATTTGGAGATATCAGCAATATACTGAAGCTGACCTTCATCATATTTCATTCCCATCTGGTCCCCACTTAAGGAGAGCTTCTTTTCATTCATACAATGTCTCATATCATAAATAATATGAAGTTCCCCGAGGCCCCAAACTAAAATAAATTTCGGTGACACAAAATATGAGGGATACAATTTGATTAACTTTGTCTCTTTCGTCGGAAACTGTTCTGGGATTGGGTAATCGTACAATAGTTTTCGAACGATTTTCTCAATTCCCAACTCATCGAGTTCTGCACTCAACCGCTCATTCGCTTGACTCCAAAGAGGAGACAAAATGGGTTCAACATGGATGTAACATTGCTGATAAAACTGTTCCCAAAGATAGGTCAGTTCCTGCAAATTTTGCTCATAGTTCTGCGCAAATTCAAGCTGTTCGGCGTTCACAAATCCGCCCAACGACGTGATTTTCGAGCGGATTTCATCGAACGGAGAAGCGGCTTGCGTTAGACAAATCTCGATCTCCTTTTCAAACAAGTAACGACCGAATAAATAATACAAAAATTCATATGGGGACACACGACTGATATATTCCATGAGTTTGGAAAAAGTATGTGGAGCAGGCAAATCAACTAAAAATTCCGCCAGCTGCGCCCCATATTCATATCGACCATAAAACTTCTTCAGCAATGATTCATGTCGTTGAAAGAACTTCTCAAAACGCGCGACCGGGAAATGAGTCTCATCCCCCATTTTTCCCGATGAAACGTAGCACTTTCTTAAACATGCCATCATTTCAAATAGAGAAGAGGTCGATAGTTCTACTTTACAATGATGATTTACTTCTTCCATTGTGTATACAGCCATTTGACATCCCATGCTTTCTGTTTTTATTCTTGAACAACTTGATAATTCAGATGTTCAACAAAATTGTCGCATAACCGCTGGCATTCTTCAACTGTCGACGCACAAACAATCACATGACCGGAGCGCGTATAAGAGTCCACCGCTTTCTTTATGTAATCCCCTATTTGGTAGTAGATAGCCCAATCTCGGATATATTCTCGTTTGACTTCTTTATCAAAGAAGATTTGTCGCAATCTGCCCTCTGGAAGCATAAAGAACTGGACAAGGCTTGCTTTTTTATAAATCGGTTTTACATCGGGCGGCATTTGGTTCATATAAGATAAAATTCCTAACTCATACTGATTAAAACCAGACGCTAATTGATGTAAATAAGGAATAAAATCTCCGCCCGGTCTCGTATGCATTTCAATCACCACTGGTCTATTTTCTTCCTCATCCCATTTGACCTCAATATGCCCCGGCCCATATTGGACATTCAACAACTGCAACGCTTTTATCACTACTTGTTCAATTCGTTTGACTTTCTCTTGTTCCAGTCTCGCTGGTACCATATGCCCAGTCTCAATAAAGTGAGGCTTGTCGGTTGTTTGTTTTTCCGTTATTCCTAAAATGAAATGCGTTCCTCTCCAAGATACCGTCTCCACACTATATTCTGGGCCTTTAATATATGGCTCCAAGATCCACCCGTGAGGATGATCTTGATTTCTCTTTAACCATTTTTCCCACTCCTGTTGATTTAAAATATAATCAACCTCTTTACTTCCAAATCCGTCAAGTGGTTTGATGATGGCCGATCTTGAATATGGGAACTGCTTAGGAAGATCAGATACTTTGCCACTCACAACGTCTAATCGTAATTCCGGATCCCTCCACAAAATCTGGCGCATCAATCCTTTATTCCTCGTACTCACGACTGTTTCGAGTGAATTTGTCGGCAATTGTAGCCTTTCACTAATATAAGCAGCTGTCTCTAACCCTAATTCTGTAAAACTTACAACGAACTCTACTGTTTGATATAAATTAATAATTTTCTCAACAATACAAAATACCTCTGTTTTCTCCGCAATGTCACGAACATAAAATACAGCTTTAGCCCACTGTGCTATTTCCTTGTCAATGCTTGAATGTTGATCCGCCACAATAATTGGCCTCAATCCACATTTAGACGCTGCTTCCGCTCCGTAACGACTTGCCCCTAAAATGATGATGTATTTATTCATGTACAATCCCCCATTCTAATAAATCCATCGCTTCTTGTATCGAAGCGATTGTGTTTTCCTTACTATCTCCTTCTGCTATGACAAACCCTAATCTTTGGTAGCTGCTTTTAATTTCATTCGCCTTAAAAGGCAGCTTTCCTATACTGATCCTTTTTACTCCCGCTACTTTTTGCGCTTCCTCCATCCCCCTAACCATTTGATATATCCCCTGCTCAACAGGCAGGATAAACTTAACGGCGGCATAGCGTTGTCTAGTGATCGTTACCTCTTCATTTGTCCCGATTGATTGTAAAACAACATGTCTAACCATATCCACCCCTGTAGCGAATTCTACTAATTCGGGGATGCAGTCACCCGCTAGTCTAGGGTTGACTTCAACCAAATATAAGTTGTTTCCGCGAACAAAAAATTCTATATGTGCTGCTCCATAGTTCAATCCCAATAGGTTCAGTAGCCTTTTGCATCTTTCTTCCAAATCATAAAAAGGATTTAATTTCAGACCCGTTACATGTCCGCATTCAACGGCGTGGGAACCGTACGTTTCTTTCTTCGTAACGGATATTAATTTCCATCCATCAGTCGTATATAACATTTCAGCTGAAAATTCTTGACCTTCAATCCATTCCTCAATCAGCCATTTCCTTTCTAGTACATATCCACGTTCATTACGCTGTCTTTGCCATTCACGACGTAGGGACAGTTCTAAATCACGACGATTTTGACAAATCGTCACGCCATTACTTCCACTATCATCGACAGGTTTGATGACACAGGGAAACGAGATCTCCAAATTTATGATTTCGTCAGGATGATGGATGATATGGAAAGCAGGTTGCAAAAACTCGCTAAAAAATTGGCTTTCTAGATAAGTTCTCGTTATATGTTTATAACGTGCCCTTTTCAATGCTTCGATATCATGCCCCTTCACTCTCAAATAACTCGCTAATTCACCAACTGGAATCAAGTGGTAGTCATCAAAAGCGAGAATTCCGGAAAAATTCACCTCAGACCGTACCAGTTCTTCTTTCATCCGCTCCGTATCATACGTATCGATAATAACGACTTGATCAGCAAAATTCAGCGGATGGTCATCTGTCATGGACTCATATTGTTCTAAATCCATCGTCCAAAAATGGATTTTATAACCTAGTTGTTTAGCGATTTTCATCGCCTTTGTACCAGTACCTGTTGTATTCGTCTCGACAAATAACAAGTGCATCAGCGCCAGTCCTTTCTTTCTACTTGATTTTTATTCGTGAAGGAAGACATTTTTCTATATGATAATGATAGATGAAACATATAGCCAATAAAAATCATGGCACTTATCATAGCTAGATAGAAAAAGGTTTTCTGTCCAACATACTCATACAGATTCAGACCAACGAATCCACCGATAGACTCCCACATTCCCCAAAGCACCCCTGATATTCCGAAGGCCCATGAAGAGCTTAACATCCCCTTTTTTTCTACAATTTGATGATCAATGGTAGGCACCCAAATAATTTCCGCAATGCTGAACAAGATCACACCGACAAAGATGATCCAAAAATGATGTGAAATCCATAGCAAGAAATAAGATGTTGTGATAAACACCAAGGACAGTGCGTACCAATACTCAATTCTCCATTTAGGCTGTATTTTTGGATACAACCCCTGGAGAACGATAATCGTCATCGCATTCACCGTAAAAAACAATCCAATCGTTTTTCCTGAAAAATGTTGTGAAGAGACAACAGGAAAAGTTGTAAATAGTTGTGTGTATAAAAACCAAAACACCCCAGAAAAAGAAATAAATTTTATAAAGATAAAAAAATCGGGAGTTGATTTGCTGTTTTTAACGAATTTTACGATATGAATCCCCTTCTCTGCATCCTCAATGGTGATACGAGGTAATAGTAACGAAACACCTCCGGCCAAAACATAACAAACAATCGCTGCAATGATGATACCAAAAGAATTCCAATCCAATAACCATCCACCTAGAAGAGGACCAATAGAGGCACCAACGTTAACAGCAATATTTAACAATGCAAACGCCCTTAACCGCTCATCTTCCCCTAGTAAGGAAATATGTGTTTTCAAACTTACATTATAAAGCGAGAGCGATATTCCCAATAGTAACACGATGACAAGGATGAATGTATAAGATTGAATGAACGTTAACATTGTGAGCAACAAAGCAGATCCCCATAAACCAACAATAAGGCTATTTTTAATTCCAAGCTTATTAACAACTCCCCCAACCAATACATTCCCTGCTTTCGAGACAAACGTAAATGCCGCTACTACCACACTCATTTCCGTAATATCGAGATTTTTTATTCTCACTAACCATAAAGAAAGTAGTGGAATATACACAAAAAAACCTATGGAATTGAACACCCTAATACCAAACGTTAAAACTCCCTCATTAACCTTAGGAAACATATGTGACCCCTCTCGTCAGCTCTTTGCATACTGCTTCAATAATATTAGCTGCTTCATATATATCTTTTTCAGTAACGTTTCTACTAACTACAATCCTTACTGTGTCAGATAACCAAGGGAATAAAAGCAATCCCTTTTTCTTGCATCTATCGACAAACTGCCATGAGTTTGTGTGAAGATTATTTACATGAAATTTGTTTCCGTAATCACCTCATTCCCTTCAGTTACTTGTGATTTAATAGCTAATTGATTAGCCATTGTGCCCGTTGCAACAAATAGAGCATCTTCCACACAAAATAATTGTTTACAATATTCCTCTAATTCAACAACACTTCCATCTTCTCCATAACAATCGTCACCAACTATCGCATGAGCAATAACATTTCTCATTTCTTGGGTCGGTAACGTCAACGTATCGCTTCGCAAGTCAATCACTGATTATCCTCCTCACAATTACATAATTACATTATTACGTAATTACGTAATCAAGTAATTACGTAATATATGTTACTATCGATTCTTTTTTTTGTCAATATTAGAAATTTAAAAATAAAAAATAGGATTAATTTCACCCCAGATCCGTTACTAGAAATAAGCCTAACAAAATGACAAAACTTCTTCCCAAAAAAGAAAAAACAGGCGCACAAAGACACCTGTTTACTCTCCTCACAATATGCCGATTTCGTATAAAAAGATCGCTAAACATAACGCACCGATCAGACTTGGGAGCCATATTTTCATTTTTATCTTTTTATTAGAAAAGCCGTAGCGTTTTTCAATTTTATGCAAAAAAACAAATCCAAAGACAACGATAAAAATTCTAATCGCACTTTGTATGATTGTGATATCCACATACGTTTCGATCAAGTAGTCTATCATTCTTCCAAATATTAAAGCAAAAATGAGAAAAACGAAAAAACGAACACTCATCGTTGTTCGCCTGCTTCTTGCAGTTGTTCGTTAAGGCGTTCGAAAAATAAGTCGGCTTCACGTTCTTCTTCTTGTTCATCCCATTCTGGAAGAGGAGGAAGCTCGTCTAACGTTTTTAAACCAAAGTAGTCTAAAAACTCTTTTGTTGTCCCGTATAAGATAGGACGACCTGTTCCTTCTGCACGACCGACTTCTTTAATTAACGCTTTTCCTAATAAGGTTTGAAGCGGTTTATCGCTTTTAACACCGCGAATTTGTTCAATTTCTGCGCGGGTAATCGGTTGGCGATAGGCGATGATCGCTAACGTTTCAAGCGCCGCTTGTGACAACGATGACGTCGTTGGTGACTCAACAAGCTTTTGCAAATATGGAGCACATTGTTTTTTCGTCACAAGTTGAAGCGTTCCTGCCATCTCGACGACCATAATGCCACGCTCCGCTACGTCATACATATGCTTTAATTGTTGCACAAGTTCATATACACGTTCTTCTTGAATATCAAGCACATCAGCCAGTTGCTTGTATGTTAATCCTTCTTCTCCGGCAGCAAACAATAGCGCTTCCATTATCGCTAGTTCATTCATATCGATCACCTTTTCGTCGAATATATAAATCAGCAAAATTATTTTCTTGCTCAACAATAATTTCATCTCGCTTAATTAATTCAAGCAAAGCTAAAAACGTCACGACAATTTGCTCGCGATCGTCATACGGAAATAAATCGTAAAAGTTCATTCGCTCTCCATGTTTTAATATGTGTAAAATTTCTTCCATCCGTCGTCCGATCGGAATTTCTTGACGCGCTACTTTCGTATGAAGCGGTTTTTGTAGTTTTTTCCGCCTTAACAATTTCGCAAGCGCCCCAAGCATATCATACAAATCAACATCGAGCGCAAGCGGTGCACCGTTTGACGCATAAGCCGTTAAATCGCTCGGTGGCTTCGTAAATAAAAGTGCTCGTTCTTCTTCACGCTCGCGCAACTGTTTGGCAGCTTCTTTAAACTTTTTATACTCGATTAACTGCTGCATGAGTTGCTCACGCGGATCTTCTTCAATAAATAATTCATCGTCCTCCAATGTTTCTTCATGCTTAGGCAACAACATTTTACTTTTCATTTCAATAAGCGTTGCCGCCATTACTAAATATTCGCTTGCGACATCAAGTTGCAATTGTTTCATCGCGTGAATGTAAGCCATATATTGCTCTGTAATTTGTGCCACAGGAATATCATAAATATCAATTTCATAGCGATGAATTAAATGTAGCAATAAATCAAGCGGCCCTTCAAATTGATCTAATTTCACATGATAATGCACATTGATCCCACCTTTATTCATAAGTAATAGTATAATACAGGTAAGCATATGAAAAAAGGGGGCTTTCGCTTGTATCCAAGGGCATATATCGAATATTTACTTCACTTTCACGCCACGCGCGACTATTTTGAATGCCATGAAGTGCTAGAAGAATATTGGAAACAAACAGGCGAACATGTATGGGTCGGCTTCATTCAGCTCGCTGTCGGGATGTATCATTATCGCCGAGGAAATATGATCGGAGCAAAACGAATGTTTACAAAAGCATTAAACGCATGCGAAAGAGAAAAGCAAGCGTATGAAGCGCTAGGCATACATGTAGAACAACTCATTGCGCTTATTCATACATATGTAGAGCGAATCAATCATGGACAACCGTATGAAAGCACTTGCTTGCCGATCATTGATGCTTCCTTGTTGCATATATGTCAACAACAATGCGATCAAAAAGGGCTTGTATGGGGAGAAAAAAGCGATATGACAAACGAATATACGATTCATAAACATAAGTTGCGTGATCGAAGTGATGTCGTTGCTGAACGTGAGCGACAAAAGCAAAAAAGACAGGGACGTTGATCCCTGTCATTGTTCGCATTTATCCAAAAATGGAGCGGTCATGTCATTGGCACACAACGACTTGTTTGGATACAATTCTTTTAACGCTTTCACCATTTGCTTTCCAATCCCTTGATGACGATGGGACGGATTGACGCTAATATGTTACACTTCAACCGCATGTTCACGCACAATGGCGCCGATAATGCCAATAAAATCTTCTTCTTCCTTCCATAAAAACAGTTGCCAATCGTCGTTCGTTTCATAGTTTTTCATCGTTTGTTGCAACTGCTTTAAGTCTTTTTCATTTGGCATAAACGACAAAAGACCCATCGCAATTTTCTCATAGTTTTTTCGATAGCGAACTAGCATATGAATCCCTCATTATCGACAAGACTTATTGTTTACTCGCTATTGCTATTATAAACGGTCTTGTCGCTTTTTTAAACATTTTTTAAGAAAATGTGCGCATGACATTCGCCATTTCAATGGCGCTGAGCGCTGCTTCCCATCCTTTATTTCCTGCTTTTGTCCCAGCGCGTTCAATCGCTTGCTCAATCGTATCTGTCGTCAACACGCCAAAAATAACTGGAACACCTGAAGAAAGAGCGGCGTGCGATGTTCCTTTCGCTACTTCATTGCATACGTAATCGTAATGGCTCGTTGCTCCACGAATCACAGCACCGAGAGTAATGACCGCATCGTATTTTTTCGACTCCGCCATTTTTTTTGCGACAAGCGGAATTTCAAATGCACCTGGTACCCACGCGACATCAATATGTTGCTCCTCTACCCCGTGCCGTTTTAATCCATCAAGCGCTCCACTAAGCAATTTGCTTGTGATAAATTCGTTAAATCGTGCAACAACAATGCCTATTTTTAATCCTGTTCCGACTAAATTTCCTTCGTATACGTTCATTTTTTCTCCTCCTTAAAAATGCAACATATGTCCTAGTTTTTCATATTTTGTGCGCAAATAGCGCTCATTATGGCGTTTGGCTGGCATTTGTAGCGGCACACGCTCTACCACTTCTAAGCCGTATCCTTTCAATCCGGTAATTTTCCGCGGATTGTTCGTCAACAAACGCATTTTTGTCACACCTAAATCTTTTAAAATTTGCGCCCCAATGCCATAGTCGCGCAAGTCTGGCGCAAAGCCTAATTTTTCGTTCGCTTCCACCGTATCGTATCCTTGTTCTTGCAACTTATAGGCACGCAATTTATTTAACAAGCCGATGCCGCGTCCTTCTTGACGCATATATAACAATACCCCTCGACCTTCTTCTTCAATTTGTGCGAGCGCTGCATGAAGTTGCGGACCGCAATCGCAACGATGAGAGCCGAATACATCGCCTGTCAAACATTCGGAGTGGACACGTACGAGCACAGGTTCATCTGGGATGATTTCCCCTTTGACGATGGCAATATGTTCTTTCCCATCTAACGTATTTGAATATCCGATCACTTTAAATTCACCAAAGTCCGTTGGCAACGTAATTTCCACTTCGCGTTTGACGAGCTTTTCTTTTCGATTGCGATAAGCGATTAAATCTTTAATCGTAATCATTTTCATATCGAATTGTTCCGCGATTTTCTGTAAATCAGGCACGCGCGCCATTGTTCCGTCATCCTTTATAATTTCGCAAATAACGCCTGCTGGCTTTGCCCCGCAAAGACGGGCTAAATCGACCGCAGCTTCCGTATGTCCGGCGCGACGCAATACCCCACCTTTTTTCGCAACAAGTGGGAAAATATGACCTGGTCGTTTAAAATCGCTTGCTTTCGCTTCAGGATTGAGCATTTCTTGAATGGTCAACGAGCGTTCAAAGGCGCTAATGCCTGTTGTTGTCGCTTTATGGTCAATGCTGACGGTAAACGCTGTACCATGCGCATCTGTATTATGATTAACCATCGGCGCTAAATCGAGCCGATCAGCCAACTCTTCCGTGATGGGCACGCACACAAGACCGCGCCCGTGTGTAATCATAAAGTTAATGACTTCCGGCGTTGCTTTTTCCGCAAGCGCTACAAAATCCCCTTCATTTTCACGATCTTCATCATCGCAAACGATAATAATTTTTCCTTGCATTAAATCGTAAATCGCTTCTTCAATCGTATGAAACATCGCGCTCACTCCTTATATCCGTGCTGTTGTAAAAATTGCATCGTCAATCCTTCACGCTTTCCGCCAACGAACTGTTCAACATATTTTCCAATGATGTCACATTCAATATTGACAATATCACCAACTTTTTTTGCTCCTAAAATCGTCGCTTCACGCGTATGCGGAATGAGCGAAATTGTAAACGTTCGGTCCGTTAAACCGAAAATCGTTAAGCTTGTGCCATCAACAGCAACAGAGCCTTTTAAAATCATATATTTACGCAAATGACTTGGCACCTCAATATCATAATAAACAGCGTTTGCGACAGGCTGTTTACGAACGATGCGTCCAATGCCGTCGACATGCCCCGAAACGAAGTGCCCACCAAAACGACCGTTTGCTGCCATGGCGCGCTCTAAATTGACTTTCGCTCCTACTGTAAGCGTTCGAAGCGATGTTGCTCGCACCGTTTCAGGCATGACATCAACAGTAAACAAGCGATCTGTAAATGACGTCACAGTTAAACAAACGCCATTGACTGCAATGCTGTCACCGAGCTGCACGTCTTGTAACACTTTTTGTGCTCCGATCGTGAAGACGATCGCTTCCCCTGTTTGTTTCATTTGTTGAATCGTGCCGATTTCTTCAATAATTCCTGTAAACATCGCGATCATCCTTTAGCAACGATTTTTATATCTGATCCGATCCTTTCGACATGTTTCACTTGTAAACGGAGCGCATCCATCATTCGTCCAAACCCTTCTCCACCGATGGCAGAAGGAGCTTCATTCCCCCCAATCAACATCGGTGCGATATACGCAATCACTTGTTGGACGGAACGAGAATGTAGAAAACTACCGTGCACATGCGCTCCACCTTCAACAAATATGGACATGACGTTCCGTTTGCCAAGTTCATGTAAAAGAAATGGAATATCAATTTTATTTTCATTCATACGAATGATGTGTACGCCGGCATGTTCGTATGGCTTTATTTGCTCCTCTGTCACATGTTGGCCGACGACGATCCATGTTGGCGCCTTTTGATCTGTGACGACATTCGCGTGAAGCGGTGTACGTAAATGTGTATCGAGAACGATTCGGATTGGTTGTTTTCCTTCATACCCAAAACGAACGGTTAAGCTTGGATCATCTGCTAAAATTGTGCCGACACCGACAACGATCGCATCGTGCATACGTCGCTCGCGATGCACGTCACGCCGCGCATCTTCCGACGTAATCCACTTGCTTTCGCCCGTTTTTGTTGCAATTTTCCCATCTAAGCTCATCGCATACTTTAACGTCACATACGGCGTTTTTGTTGAAATATAATGAAAAAACATTTCGTTTAACGCATCCGCCTCTTCTTTCAACACTCCGACAGTGACGTCAATTCCTGCTCGCTTTAATTTTTCAATGCCTTTTCCTGCCACGAGCGGATTTGGGTCCGTTGTCGCCACAACGACGCGCTTCACCTTTTTTTCAATTAATAAATCAGCGCAAGGAGGCGTTCTTCCATAATGACTGCAAGGTTCAAGCGTGACGTAAACGGTTGCTCCTTCCGCTTTCTCGCCCGCCATGCGCAAAGCGTGTACTTCTGCATGTGGCTCTCCTGCTTTTAAGTGTGCACCAAAGCCGACAATTTCACCATGTTTTACAACAACAGCCCCAACAAGCGGGTTCGGTGACGTTTGTCCACGTGCTGATTGCGCTAATTGTAATGCGAAACGCATATATTGTTCGTCCATCTCGCACCACCTTTCTTTATAAAAGATAAAAACCCTAGGAACGACGTCCTAGGGCAAGATGTATGTAAAGATCGCCTTTTTTGCATAGCAAAAATAACCCATCGCCAAGCTTATTTTTTCAATAAGTGACGTGAGTTTTGGCAATCCTTCTCCCATCCAGACTATACTGTCGGCTCCGGAATCGCACCGGATCATGCCTTAACGGCTCGCGGGCTGAGAAACAACTGTTTCATTACCGCCGGTCGGGAATTTCACCCTGCCCCGAAGGATGCGTTTATTCCATTTTTATTCATTATAGCACAATAAAACGAAATGTCTATTACTTTGCAATAAACAGCCAATACATTGCTCCCCAAACGAAACTAACGAGTAAAAGGATGAAAAATAATACCCAGTTTTTTTTCATCGCTTCATCGTCCCTTTTATTGTTCGTCCCACACCTTTACTTCTTTCATGACATCACCATTTTTCATCGCCTTTACAACATCCATTCCAGCGGTGACTTGACCGAATACAGTATGCACACCATCTAAATGCGGCTGCGGCTCATGGCAAATGAAAAACTGGCAACTTCCTGTATCACGTCCGCGATGCGCCATCGATATCGCACCTTCGATATGTTTATGCGGATTGTTATCTGTTTCACACGGAATCGTATAACCTGCATCGCCTGTTCCGTTTCCAATCGGACAGCCACCTTGACTTACAAATCGCTTAATGACGCGATGAAACGTCAGCCCGTTATAAAATCCTTCATTCGCTAGTTTTTCAAAATTCGCAACCGTTGTTGGCGCTTCATTTGGGAATAGTTCAAACTCCACTTTTCCGCCGTTTTCCATTAAAATATATCCTTTTTTCTTCATGAAACTTTTCCACCTTTCTATCGTAAAAACAAACGTAACTTCATTTTACTATATTTCGCTTCTATGTTCACGCAAATGTTTGTACAATAGTATGGAAGATGTTGAAGGAGGGTATGAAATGAAGAAGTGGTTTACGATATTTATTTTATTGTTGTTTATGATCCCATCGGTTAGTTTCGCTGATGCGATTGAAGGGGACGTCATTATTACGCTGGGGGAAAATTTAACAGAACAGCAAAAACAACAAATATTAAAAGAAATGAATGCGCCAGACAACGCTGAAATCATTACGGTTACAAATGCAGAAGAGCATAAATATCTCGGCGGCATTATTCCAAAAGGACAAATTGGGACGAAGGCTATTTCATCCTCAAAAATTACGATTGGGGCACCTGGTTCGGGGTTGCAAGTCGAAACGAATAACATTAACTGGGTAACAAAAGAAATGTATATGAATGCGCTCATTACTGCTGGAGTAAAAGATGCAGTCATTTATATTACTGCACCGTTTCCTGTATCAGGGACAGCTGCGCTAACAGGGCTAATGAAAGCATATGAGCTTTCATCGAACGAAGCCATTCCTGATGAAGTGAAAAAAGTAGCGAACGAGGAAATGGTGAAAACAGCACAGCTTGGCGAATCAATCGGAAACGATAAAGCCGTTGCGTTACTCGCCAAAATTAAAGAAGAAATAGCGAAAAATCCACCGCAAACAGATGCGGATATGCGTGCGCTCATTGAGCGGATCGCTAAAGAGCTTGGCATTACGTTAACAGAAGACGAAATAAACAGTTTGCTTTCTTTATTTAACAAAATGAAAAATGTGAACATCGACTGGAATCAAGTGAACGAACAGCTTGCTCAAGCGAAAGACAAGCTATCTGCTTTTTTACAAACAGAAGAAGGTCGAACGTTTATTCAGCGCATTGTTGATATTTTACGAGAAATATGGAACGCCCTTCGCGGAGCATTTGGAGCATAAAAAATAACCGAGGTTGTCGCCTCGGTTATTTTTTTATTTTCGTCTTAAGTGGCAAATCAAGCCGAATTAAATCTTCGTATGTTTCACGCTTCACAACAAGCTGTGCTTCACCGTCTTCAACAAATACGACCGCTGGCCGCGGTATACGATTGTAGTTATTTGCCATCGCATAGCCGTAAGCACCGGTACAAAAAACAGCTAAATAATCGCCCGGTTGTGCTTTCGGAAGCGGTAAGTCCCAAATGAGCATATCGCCCGATTCACAACATTTCCCCGCGATCGCCACGACTTCTTCACAATGGTCATGCATCCGATTCGCTAGCACCGCTTCATATTTCGCTTCATATAGCGCAGGTCGAATGTTGTCGCTCATTCCCCCATCTACCGCAACATATTGACGAACGTTTGGCACCTCTTTACGCGAGCCAATCGTATAAATCGTTGTTCCAGCATCACCGACAAGCGAACGTCCCGGCTCAATCCAAATTTCCGGGAATGGTAAATGAAATGAGGCTACGTTCCGTTTCACTTCTTCAATAATTTGTTCGACGTACTGTTCAGGTGCGAGCGGATCATCTTCTTTCGTGTACCGAATGCCAAAACCGCCGCCAAGATTGACAACTTGCGCAGTGAAATGATGCGTATCACGCCATATAGCAAGCTTTTCAAATAATTTTTTCGTCGCAAGGACAAAACCTGTCGCATCAAAAATTTGCGAACCGATATGACAATGAATGCCCAGCACATGAATATGGGAAGAGGCGAGTGCACGCTGTAACGCCTCATCTGCTTGTCCGTTATGCAAATCAAATCCAAATTTAGAATCTTCTTGCCCGGTCAAAATATAATCATGTGTATGCGCCTCAATGCCTGGTGTGACACGTAATAAAATCGGCATCGTATATTCATGCATAAGACAAAGCTGTTGGAGTAACTCTAATTCATAAAAATTATCGACGACGACACAACCGATTTTTGCTTCAATCGCCATTTGTAATTCTTCTTTACTTTTATTGTTGCCGTGAAAATGAATGCGTTCGACCGGAAATCCAGCAGCTAACGCGGTGTACAGCTCACCGCCTGAGACGACATCGAGAGATAATCCTTCTTGTTCCATTAATTGCACGATCGCTATTGTCGAAAACGCTTTGCTTGCATACGCGACTTGCGCACGTACACGATGTTTATCAAACATACGCTTAAATGCCCGAGCACGCTCGCGAATAAGGGCAACATCATAAATGTAGAGTGGGGTTCCGTATAGATGAGCTAAGTCAATCGTATCTACGCCGCCAATTTCTAAATGACCCCGTTCGTTTATTCCCATCGTTCCGTGCATAATTATACATCCTCCTGATGACTCCGAAATAATTAAAGAAAACGTACCATAAATTTTGGTACGTTTCAACCTTTTTATGTCGATTGTTTTTGTTTATTTTGCGGATGTACGATGCTCGGGCGAATCGATGAACCAGCCACAGATCGTCGCACAATAATTTGCATAAATGCCCCGGGATCAAAGGGAATAAACGGCCATAAATATGGCGTATTCAACGAGCGAATGTTCGCAAGGAAAAGTAAAAACGCCGTAACGCCAATCATAAATCCTGGGACGCCAAACAATGCAATGACCACTAAAAATAAAAGACGGAAAATTTTATTGGCAATACTTAATTCATAGCTCGGCGTCGCAAAAGAGCCGATCGCTGCGACAGATACGTATAAAATCACTTCTGGCACGAACAGTCCAACATCAATCGCAATTTGTCCAATTAATGCTGCTGCAATTAAGCCCATTGCCGTGGAAAGGGGGGTTGGCGTATGGATCGCAGCCATTCGTAAAAACTCAATACCAATATCAGCAATGAGAAGTTGCACAAAAATCGGGATATTTGTTTTTTCATTCGGACCGATATATGATAATTTTTCTGGCAATAACGACGGGTCAAGAACAAAGACAAACCAAAGCGGGAGTAAGAAAAGTGAAGCAAAGATGCCTAAAAATCGCACCCATCGTACGAACGTTCCTACAGCTGGAGATTGTCGATATTCTTCCGCATGTTGAACGTGATGGAAATACGTCGTTGGTGTAATAATGACGCTTGGTGACGTATCAACCATAATAATCACATGCCCTTCTAACAAATGAGTCGCTGCGACGTCAGGTCTTTCTGTATAACGAACGAGCGGATATGGGTTGTATCCTTGTTTCACTAAAAATTCTTCAATTGTTTTATCTGCCATCGTTAACCCATCAATTTGAATTTCGTTTAATTCCTGCTTAATGAGTTCAACAAGTCCCGGATCGGCGACATCTTGAATATAGGCGATACAAATGTCCGTTTTTGACCGCTCTCCGACTTGCATCATTTCAAAGCGAAGTCGTTCATCACGAATGCGTCTACGAGTCAGCGCTGTATTCACGACAATATTCTCAACATATCCATCGCGCGCCCCGCGTACGACTTTTTCAGTATCCGGTTCCTCTGGCGAACGTCCCGGATAACTGCGCACATCAACAGCAAACGCTTTCGTCTCTCCATCAATAAACAATAAAATTAAACCTGTTAATAAAAAGTCGACCGCTTCATCTAAACTTTTTACTGGATTCACTTGTTGATGAACGAGACGGTTTTCAATAATTTCAGGCAGCTTGCTTGATTGCCGTTCACGATCGTTCACTTGAACGAGCATTTCAAGTAGTTCGATAATGTACTGTGTATCACAAAGACCGTTACAATAATATAAATGAACATCTGTTTTTAAAATGTTTAGTTTACGGACGCCTAAATCGAAGCTCGTGCCAACCCCGATCGCATCTTTGAAAAATTGCTCGTTTTCATTCAACTTCGGAGAAATCGGTGTGTAACTTTCTGTTTTCATCACGTTTACTCCTTTCAAGAATATATTCAATCGCTTTGCGTGTAATCGGGCAACCGTGGCGAATATCATCATGACGTCTCATTTTTCCAATATCTCCAATTCCGACAACAATCGGGATAGATAATTCATCTAAACAATATACTGTATCACCATTCACTCGACCGAATTCCCACTCAGCAATTCCTTCTTTATCGACACCGTATGTTGTGAAGTTGCCATCATAATCAATGCAAATATTTACTTTCGTCCACTCTTGATTGTTCGTATCAGACGCCACCGCTATCGCTCCGAGCACATCAATTTGTTCATGTGTTGCAACATAGCGAAGCGCTTGTTCTCCCGCTCCTTCACCGATAATGCCACTATCATCAAACATGACAAAAACAGGGTCATACGGCGTCTGCAAAATAAGTTCAACAAGCCGTTTTCCTGTCAACCGCGATGGGTTGCCTTGCGATTGGCTAATGCAACGAGCGCCAAGTTGTTTTGCGAGCTTCTCGAGTGCACGTTGCACATGTTGATCTCCGTCTGTCACTAAAATAACTTTCCTTTTTTTCATTCGATCCTTCCTCTCGGCTTACAAACAATAGCGGTCATCCAGGCGACGAAGATTGGAAAAGAAAGAAAAAAAACGACATTTGTAAAGTCCCCCGTTTTTACCGCTTGTATACAAGATGCCCCTAGATGAACAAGTGTCGTTTCTACTCCTGCATGCGCAAATGACTGAATGGGACGGTATACACCGATCGATTCGGTCACCATACCGATAAATACAAATATCGTCATAACGCGAATAAACGACCACTTCCTTAGCAACAGCTGTCCGATTAGTGCCAATGTGCCACCGATGACAAATGCATACACGTACGTTTCCATCTTTACGTCACCGCTTCAACGGCAATCGCATGAGCGATCGCCGGAATCGTTTGATTTTGTTTCACCATCGTACCATTAAATAATGCTCCTGTGGCAACAACGAGCATCGTCTTTATTTTTCTCTCTCTCATTTTCTCAAGAAAATGACTGTACGTTACAACAGCACAACATGCACATCCGCTTCCACCTGCAAATGCTTGTTGTTCCGTATCGTAAATAAGCACACCACAGTCATCGTATCTCTCGCTTAAGTTCATGCCCGCATCATAGCATAACGACTTTAATTCACTACTCCCAACTTTTCCTAAATCCCCTGTGATAATCACATCATACGCTTCGATCGAAAGCCCACAGTCTATCAAATGTTGCCTAATCGTTGCAAATGCTGCTGGTGCCATCGCTCGTCCCATATCGAGCGGATCCGTCACACCGCTATCGATCACGCGTCCGATCGTTGCCGTGCGAATCCGAAATGGCGAACGTGTCGTACTTAATAGCGCTGCTGCTCCCCCTGTTACAGTCCACGATGCGCTTTCCCCCTTTTGAACGCCAATTGTCGTCGGGAAACGAAATTGACGTTCAGCTGCACCGTAGTGACTGCTTGTTGCAACTAGCACACGATGGGCAAATGCACCATCAATGAACGTACTAGCCACAAGCATGGCTTCCGTCATCGTTGAACAAGCGCTAAATACCCCTAAAAATGGAATATGTAATTCACTTGCAACATAGTTCGCAGTAACCGTTTGATTAAGTAAATCCCCCGCGATAAATAAATCGACATCGTGCGTTTGTACTTTTCCTTTCGTTAAGCAAATCATAATCGCTTCTTTCATAAGTCGCCGTTCCGCGAGCTCCCAACTTTGTTCACCGCAATATAAATCGTCGTAAGCACGATCAAATGATGGGCCGAGCGGACCTTCACGCTCTTTCGGTCCAACGACGGTGCCGCTCGATTCGATGTAAATGTTTTTCTCAAATACAATCGTTTGCTCTCCTATTTTTTTCATCAAACCCCCCCTTACAAAAACAACGCTGCAACGTATGATGCGACAACTAATGTGACAATGATACTCCCGCCAACAGAAAGCATATGTTCTGCTACTCCCTCATTGCGATACTCAAGAGCGCTAGCACTCCATATGTTCGCTAGACTCATCATCGGTACAATCATTCCCGCTCCTGCAAATTGTGTCAATCGGCGATAAAATCGGATTGGCGTAAGTATCGCAGCACATACCATCAACGTCCCGTTCATCCAGCGAACGGCTTCCGCTTCACCCATATGAAACAATATGATGTACATATCGCGAAGCGCTTGGGCAACGACCGCAATGAATCCACCGACTAAAAAAACTTTCAACATACGCCTCCTCCTAGCGATCAACGAAATATATCCAATGGAAAAGAGATCCTGCGACTTTACCAAACACCATTGCCATGAGTAACATGACAATTTGTTCATCGATACCAAGCCGTTTTGCTAAAATCGGAAACACATTTAACACTTCCGTTAATGCCGCAGCAAGCATACCGACGAACACTCCGCTCAATAAACCGATGACACTTGTCACAATTGGCGGAAAAGAAAGCAACGGATCGCGCAAGCTAACCCAGCTACTTACAACCGCACCAAGCACAACACCCCATTCATACGTCGCAATCCATTTCATCGTTTTTGTGAGTTGGGTCAAGCGTGGAATAACACCGAGAACAGTTAAAAATGCGACAAAACCAGAACCGACAGCTAGTCCTCCTGCCAATCCAACAAAAGCTACAACGAACTCACGAATCATCATCCATTCGCCTCATTGCCTCTTTATTTTCATGCATAATGACATATTGATCGAGCGATTGTTGGTATTGAAACATCTCAACTTCAAGTGGGCTCGGTTCTTCATTAATTCGCTTTTTAAAAAAGTGATTAAAAAATAAAATCATGCCAATTCCAAGCCCGAGCGAATACGGAATTTGAAACCATAACGGTTTTTCTACGTCCTTTCCTGTAATGACTCGATATAACCGTTGCTGCACTTGCTGCATGCTCACATCTTCGTGAAAGTTCATAATCGCAAGACCGGAGCCAATGAATAGAAGAAGCCATACGATTGGGACGTACAAATACCCCCAACGCTTTTTCTCATAAACGACCTCAACGATCGTTTGGGACGGTCCAAGCGATTGAATATCGTCTTGAGGAACAACGTTCATTAACGCTTTCATCACATGCATCACATCGATAATGACAATGTTGCGATCTTTTCTCTGCACCGTATAAATAGGAGTTTGTACAATATCATCGATTCGTTTTGTTGCGACAACTTGTGCCACATCCCCTACCCGAATCGTTGCATTCGGCTTCACTTGAATACGATGACGCATTTTCAAAAAAATCGTTTCTTTCATACTGACACCTTGCTTCCATCGTTGTACTAGTAGTATGAGATATGATCGTTATGTATATGCATAAAAGCCCGAACGGACTTATTCATCCATTCGGGCTTTCATTTGTTGCAATATTTTCTTCTCTAAACGAGACACTTGTACTTGAGAGATGCCTAATCTAGCTGCCACTTCTGATTGGGTTTGGTCTTTATAATAGCGCAAGTAGACGATGAGTCGCTCTCGTTCATCTAGCTCTTCCATTGCTTTTTTTAATGCGATTTTGTCAAACCAAACGTCTTGTTCGTCCGCAATTTGATCGAGCAGCGTAATCGGATCACCATCGTTTTCGTACACCGTTTCATGAATGGACGTCGGTGAACGGACAGCTTCTTGAGCTAGCACAACATCCTCGGGTGAAATTTGCAAAAACTGTGCAATTTCATTCACCGTTGGGACGCGACCGTTTTGTTTCGATAATTCGTCTTTTGCCTTTCTAATTTTATTGCCAATTTCTTTTAATGAACGGCTCACTTTGACGGACCCATCATCGCGAATGAATCGTTGAATTTCCCCAAGAATCATCGGTACCGCATACGTTGAAAATTTGACGTCGTAAGATAAATCAAACTTATCGACCGATTTCATTAAACCGATGCAACCGATTTGAAACAAATCTTCAGGCTCGTATCCGCGGTTTAAAAACCGCTGCACAACCGACCAAACAAGCCGCATATTTTTTTCAATAATCTCATCGCGCGCTTGCTGATCACCTTGCTGGCTCCTCCGAATCAATTCTTTGATCTCATGGTCTTTGACAGCTTGTACCTCGACATCCATAGGCACGTCTCCCTTAATTACATAGCGCTTTGCTTTTCGTTAAATGCTTAATCAGCTCCACCGTTGTTCCTTCATTCACTTTTGAGTAAATGTTTACTTCATCCATGAAATTCTCCATAATTGTAAAACCCATACCAGAACGCTCGAGCTCTGGCTTTGTCGTAAATAACGGCTGTCGCGCTTCTTCCACATTTTCAATCCCTTTTCCGTGGTCGCGAATCGTTAAATGAACCGTATGTCCTTCAATGATGACAGAAATGTAGACAACGCCGCTTGGATCATTTTCGTAGCCGTGAATAATCGCATTTGTTACAGCTTCAGATACGACTGTTTTAATTTCGGTTAACTCATCGAGCGTCGGATCGAGTTGCGCAACAAACGCTGCAACCGTCACACGAGCAAACGATTCATTTTGGCTGAGGGCGGAAAACTGAAGGTGCATTTCATTTCTCATTTACGCCACCCCCAACGTTTGTAATGCATACTGTTCATTCACTTCTAAACGAATAATTTTAAACAGCCCTGACATATCAAATAAACGCTTAATGGAAGGAGAAACGGAACAGACAACCATCTCTCCACCCATGCGTTGTATTTGTTTATATCTTCCTAAAATAACACCTAATCCTGAGCTATCCATAAACGTTAACTCATTTAAGTTTAAAACGATTGCTTTTATTCGTTCTCGTTCTAATACATCCGTAATTTCTGCACGCAACTGTTCCGCTGTATGATGATCGAGCTCGCCAGCTAATCGTACGAGCAATACATGTTGTTTCACTTCTAATTGAATCGATAAACTCACGATCGTTTCCTCCTTATCCGTTTAGGTTAAGGAAGAATTCGATTTGTTTAAACGACAATCCTTCTTCCCGACAAAACTAGTCGTTATTCGCCTCGTTTCGTCAAGATGTGCGTGAGAATGAGTTAAACATTCGTTTGAACAACTCCCATATATTTGCTTCGTCCACTTGTTCTTTTGCCACTAAAGGACTTTTGGCAATCACCGTTCCATCTTTTTTCACAACGAGCGTACCGAGTGTATCTCCTTTTTTCACAGGTGCTTTCACTGTTTCTTTTAACTTCCATGTCGTTTTTACTGCGTCTGATTTTTCCCCTTTTTTCAACAAAACAGAAATGGGCTCAGACGTCACAACGGCGACCGACTTTTTCTTTCCTTTGCTGACAGGAAGCATGGTGATCGTTTCCCCTTTTTTATAAAGTGGTTTCGTTTCGTAGTGGCTAAAAGCGTAATCTAACATTTTCGTAATTTGGGCGTTTCTTGCCTTTGGTGTTGGCGCTCCAAACACAACAGCAATAACGCGCATATTCCCTTTTTTCGCTGTTGCCGTTAAACAATATTTCGCTTCGCTCGTATAACCTGTTTTTAATCCGTCAACACCCGGATAAAATTTCACGAGGCGATTTGTATTGACCAGCCAAAATTTTTTATCCGTATTTTCTCGCAAATAATCTTCATACGTACCTGTGTATTTTGTAATTAAATCATATTTCAATAGTTCCTTCGCCATCATCGCCATATCGTACGCGGTGCTATAATGATTTTTCGCTGGTAAACCTGTCGTATTTTCAAATGCCGTATGCTTGAGCCCAAGCTGTCTTGCTTTTTCGTTCATCAGATGGACGAACGCTTCTTCTGATCCTGCAATTCGTTCCGCTAACGCAACGGACGCATCATTGCCCGATCCGATCGCAATACCTTTTAACAAATCGTCAACCGTCATTTCTTCTCCTGGTTCAAGAAAAATTTGCGAACCACCCATCGATGCAGCGTATTCACTTGCCCGCACCCGTTCGTCTAACTTTAACTTCCCTTGATCAATCGCTTCCATAATGAGAAGCATCGTCATAATTTTCGTCATGCTCGCTGGCGGAAGTGGCTCGTGGGCATTTTTTTCATACAAAATAGCCCCTGTATCTCGTTCAATTAAAATGGCCGATCTTGCCTCCGTTGCTAACTCAACTTTCGGTTGTTCCGCATGCACGGATACGATCGGAACAAATAATAACACGATGGCAAGTGCGTAAAAAAATCGCTTCATCTCCAACCCTCCATTTCTTTATACTTGCCATCCTTTCCATTTTTTATTTTTTTATACATAAAAAAACCTGAAGGAATAAATCCTTCAGGTTACGAAATTTTATCGTAAATTAATGTTGGAGCTTGAACAGGTGTTGCTGAAATACGAATGTTTTCATATAGTTTTTGTTTTACATCATCAATTTGTTCGCGGTTGCTGTAAATCGTAACGAGCGATTCACCTTTTTTCACCGCATCGCCCACTTTTTTACGAAGCACTAAACCGACCGCTAAGTCGATTGTCGATTCTTTCGTCGCACGCCCCGCACCGAGCCACATTGCTGCCGTTCCGACCGCATCGGCGACAATTTCCGATACGTATCCATCTTCTTTTGCTTCAAGTTCAATGACATATTTCGCTTGCGGTAATTTGCTTGGGTCATCGACAACAGATGCATCGCCACCTTGTGCAGCTAAGAACGTTTTAAATGTTTGAAGGGCTGAACCGTCTTTCATCGCTTTTTCTAACATATGACGAGCTTCTTCAAGCGAAGATGCTTTTTCCGCTAAATATACCATGTGGCTACCAAGCACTAAGCACAGTTCTTGTAAATCTTCTGGACCTTCGCCTTTTAACGTATCGATCGCTTCTTTTACTTCAAGCGCATTTCCGATCGCATAACCGAGCGGCTGGCTCATATCAGAAATAATTGCCATCGTTTTACGTCCAACCCGATTTCCGATATCCACCATCGCTTTCGCTAATGCTTTCGCATCGTTTAAATCTTTCATAAACGCGCCCGCACCTGTTTTTACGTCAAGTACGATCGCATCTGCCCCTGCGGCAATTTTTTTGCTCATAATCGATGAGGCAATTAACGGAATGCTATTGACCGTTGCTGTCACATCGCGAAGCGCGTACAGTTTCTTATCAGCTGGCGTTAAGTTTCCCGACTGACCGACAACCGCAATTTTATTTTTATTAACAAGATCGATAAATTCATCATTGCTAATTTCAACATGAAATCCTGGCACAGATTCTAATTTATCGATCGTTCCGCCCGTATGACCGAGCCCACGCCCAGACATTTTCGCAACCGGAACGCCGACAGAAGCAACAAGCGGACCTAAAACGAGAGTCGTCGTATCGCCTACCCCACCTGTTGAATGTTTATCAACTTTAATGCCCTCAATTCTCGAGAGGTCGATCGTATCCCCTGAATGCACCATCGCCATCGTTAATTCCGCCGTCTCTTCTTCGTTCATGCCACGGAAAAAAATCGCCATCGCTAACGCACTCATTTGATAATCAGGAATGTCACCTTTTGTATAGCCTTCAATAATAAATTGAATTTCTTCCTTCGTTAACGCATGACCATCACGTTTTTTCTCAATTAAATCGACCATTCTCATCGTCGTTCACCTTCTCGTTTATTTTTTCGCCATGCTACGCACGATCGCTTTGACAAATCGCAAAAAGTCGGCTTTTACTTTTTCCGTCGTTTCGATGACTTCATCATGTGTGAGTGGCTGATCTAAAATACCTGCGGCCATATTCGAAATACACGAAATACCGAGTACTTCCATCCCGGCATGACGAGCAACGATCACTTCAGGTACCGTTGACATACCGACTGCATCGCCACCCATGACACGAATCATACGAATTTCTGCCGGCGTTTCGTATGCTGGACCGGTATTGGCGACATACACACCTTCACGTACACGTAAACCGATGTCATTTGCCACATCTTTGGCGAGTTGACGAAGTCGTTTACTATACGCTTCTGTCATGTCTGGAAAGCGCACGCCAAGTGCTGGGTCATTTGGGCCGATAAGCGGATTGCCGCCCATGTTATTAATGTGATCCGAAATAATCATTAAATCGCCTGGTTCGAACGATTCGTTTACACCGCCTGCGGCATTTGTCACAATTAATTGCTCAACACCGAGCGCTTTCATCACACGGACAGGAAACGTCACTTTATCGAAACTGTACCCCTCATAGTAATGGAAGCGCCCTTGCATGACGATGACAGTCGCCCCTTCTAACTGGCCATATACGAGCTGACCTGCATGCCCTTCGACCGTCGATACAGGGAAATTCGGAATGTCGCTGTACGGAATTTTAATGGCTTGTTCAATTTCATCGGCCAACACACCTAAGCCAGAACCAAGAATAAGACCGATTTGCGGTGGAGTTGGAAACTTTTCTTTTAAAAATTGTGCCGCTTGTTCAATAGCTGTTCGATTCATTTGTTCACGCTCCTTATTTCAACTCTTGTAAAAAACTCGTTCCGTATTTTGGCATCTTCACACCGAAGTTTTCTGCAATCGTTGCCCCTACATCTGCAAACGTTTCACGCAATGGAAGTTGTTTACCTCCGTTCATGCGTGGGCTATACACAAGAAGCGGTACGTATTCACGCGTATGATCTGTGCCGTGATGAACCGGGTCATTTCCATGATCCGCTGTAATGATTAATAAATCGTCTTCTTTTAAACGTTCAAACACTTCTGGTAAACGGGCGTCGAACTCTTCTAACGCATCACCATATCCTTTTGGATCACGGCGATGACCGTACAACGCATCAAAATCGACAAGGTTCAAAAAGCTGAGTCCCGTAAAGTCCATTTGCAACGTATCGACTAATTTGTCCATTCCGTCCATGTTTGATTTTGTGCGCAACGTTTGTGTCACACCTTCGTTATCGTAAATGTCAGCAATTTTTCCGATCGCAATGACATCATACCCAGCATCTTGCAGTTCGTTCATCACCGTTCGTCCGAACGGTTTTAACGCATAGTCATGACGGTTGGCTGTACGCTGGAAATTGCCTGGCGTGCCGATGAATGGACGAGCAATGACGCGACCGACCATATACTTTTCATCAAGCGTCAATTCACGCGCAATTTTACAAATGCGATATAGTTCTTCTAACGGGATGATTTCTTCATGCGCTGCGATTTGTAACACTGAGTCGGCTGACGTATATACAATAAGCGCACCTGTTTCCATATGTTCAGGGCCAAGTTCATCAATAATCGCCGTGCCACTTGCTGGTTTATTGCCGATCACTTTTCTTCCTGTTCGTTTTTCTAATTCCTCAATTAGCTCGTTTGGAAATCCGTCAGGAAATACTTGAAACGGTGTATCGATACGAAGACCCATTAACTCCCAATGACCTGTCATCGTATCTTTTCCAGCGGACGCTTCTTGCATTTTCGTAAAATACGCGAGTGGCTTTTCTGCTTTTGGAATCCCTTCAATTTCACGAATGTTGCTTAAGCCTAGCTTGGCCATGTTCGGCATATGTAAGCCACCGCGATGTTGTGCAATATGCCCAAGCGTATCCGCGCCTTTATCGTTATATTTTTCAGCATCTGGCGCTTCGCCAATTCCAACTGAGTCCATCACAATTAAAAATACACGTTTATATGCAGGTTTCACCGTTTTACCTCCCCAATCGTTTCATTCGCTTCATAGCATGCCCACTATGAAACAAAATCACGCATTGTTCCTATTTGTCAGAAGTCTGACAACTAAATTATAAAACGTTTTCATAATGAATTGCAATAAAAAAACTGTGACAAATTATCGTCACAGTTACGCTCGTGGATGAAACTGTTTGTATACATCTTTTAAACGCGTTTTCGTTACGTGCGTATAAATTTGCGTTGTAGAAATATCCGCATGTCCGAGCATTTCTTGCACGGCGCGCAAATCGGCGCCATTTTCTAATAAATGCGTCGCAAACGAATGGCGCAACGTATGAGGAGTTAATTGTTTTTGAATGTTCGCTTCTTGAGCGAGCCGCTTTAAAATTTTCCAGCATCCTTGTCGTGTTAAACGCTCACCATGATGGTTTAAAAACAACGCGTCTGTCGTGCCCTTTTTTCTTTGTAACAGTTCTGGTCGACCTTGCTCTATATACCGCTTTAATGCTTCTGTCGCCATTTTCCCGATTGGAACGATGCGCTCTTTTCGACCTTTTCCGTAACAACGAATAAATCCCATCGTCAAATGAACGTCAGATATGTTCAATTGAATGAGCTCGCTTACACGAATACCTGTCGCATATAAAAGTTCCAACATCGCCTTATCGCGAATGCTAAACGGTGTGTTTTGTTTCGGTGCTTCGAGTAAAGCCTCAACTTCCGCCATCGATAACACGTTAGGCAATTTTCGTGGCAGTTGCGGCGTCTCGATATGAACGGTCGGATCTTGATCAACCGCTTTTTCACGCAATAAAAATTGATGAAACGATCGAACAGATGCTAGATGACGGGCGATCGTTTTCGGTGAACTTCCTTTTTCTTTCAAAAACTTTAAAAATTGCATAATATGAAAACGGTTTACATCGTTCCAATGACATAGTTGTTCGACTTTTTGTAAATATTGAACGTATTTTTTTAAGTCACGCTCATATGATACGATCGTGTTATGTGCTAAATTGCGCTCAACAATTAAATAGTGAATAAAATCTTTTACTTGATCTTCCACACGCACTCTACTCCCCGATTTGATAGAAAAGCAATAGCCGATCGAGCCAATGTGTTTCTTGTTGCTCCGTCGTCGATACTTTCACAGCTGACCCCATCGGCTCATCGTAGCGACGGTAATAGTTATATTCTTCACTCATCCATACAATACTATAATAAAATAAAATCGTACATCCCGTAAATAAAAGAAAAACCTTTAATACGTCTACAATTCTTTTCATGGCATACCTCCGTCAACTGTCATATAGTAAGAGGATATGCCCGTTTCAACGTATTTTATACATAAATGAAAAAACCTTTTCATAGACGAAAAGGTTTTACTGCCCCTCATGCTTATCTTGACAACGATGACAAATGCCGTGAAACGTCAAGCGGTGATCTTTAATTTTAAAATTCCAATCCCGTTCCACAATCGCCTCGACATCTTCTAATAAATCTTCTTGAATTTCATCAACCGCGCCACATTCAATGCACACTAAATGATGGTGAAAGTGAGCCGCACCTTCTTTACGAAGATCGTAGCGGGAAACGCCATCCCCGAAATTAATTTTATCGACAATTTTCAATTCTGTTAATAACTCCAACGTGCGATATACAGTAGCTAACCCAATCTCAGGAGCTTTTTCTTTCACGAGGAGGTAAACATCTTCCGCGCTTAAATGATCTTCTTCATGTTCGAGCAACACCCGTACTGTCGCTTCACGTTGCGGCGTTAATTTATAGCTTGCTGCATGCAGTTGTTTTTTTATTCGGTCAAGCCGACTTTCCATCCTCTTTCCCGTTACAGAAAACTTACAAGACTGTTTCCTTCCTTGTTCATCGCGCCCGATTTCGCGAAAAGCTACTCTCGTTTCCTTGGCGCTCCGAAGGCTTCACTTCCCCACTAACGGATGGGTACATGTTGTGCTTTACTTGGCATAGTTTTTCAAGTTGATGCTTGCGTTGAGGTCGCGATCCATTTCTATCCCGCAAGCTTCACAGCGATACGTCCGTTCGGATAAAGAAAGCTTCTCTTTTACATGACCGCAACGGCTACACATTTTGCTTGACGGATAAAACCGATCCGCCACGATCAACTCGATCCCATGCCATGCACATTTGTACGTCATTTGCCGCTTGAACTCGTGGAATGTTTGTTGTTGAATCACTTTCGATAGCTTCCGATTTTTTAACATGCCACTTGTATTCAAGTCTTCCATCACGACATACGCTGGCTTGGTTTTCACCAACGTCGTGGTGATGTGGTGAGTATAGTTTAGCTGGATATTTTTAGCCTTCGGCGTTTTTTCAAAACAAGGAATTCATATTTCTTGATGTTTTCCGTTTTTCTGTAACGGAATTCACCTCCTTCAATTTGGATTTTGTTCATTTCATATTTTCGCGATATTTTTCTTTGCATTCGCTTCATTTGTTTTTCAAGCTTTTTCACTTGAGGCATGTGATGGATGTTAGGAAATGTCATCCCATTGCTGACGGTAGCGAACGGTTTTATCCCTAAATCAATGCCGATGCCTTCGTTGTACGTTTCATGTTTCACTTCCGCTTCCTCTACACCGACCGTTAAAAACCAGTTCATCCCATCAAACACGATGCGCGGATTGACGTATTTTACATGTTTTCCGTACGGAATACGTCCTCGTTCCGCCAAACGAACCCAATTCAATTTTTGCCTGGTTTTCTTCTTAGATGGGGTGAGTTTTTCTAGTTTCACATGCGTGTCGGTCACTTTGATTTTGGCGGTGTCTTGATAAAAACTTGGGCGTGTTCGCTTTTTTGTTTTAAACTTCGAAAACTTCGCCCGTCCTTCAAAAAAGTTTTTGTAGGCTTGACACGCATCTTTCATTGCTTGTTTTGTGATGTTGTTTGGGAATTGATTGAGCCAACTGTACTCTTTCGTTTGTTTGAGCTGCGTTAACCTTTTTCTTAGTTCACCATCACTTAAAAATTGACCACCTTGTTTATCATTTTCTTGTTGTTGTGCTAATGCAAAGTTATACGCCCATCTGGCAACACCTGCGCATTGAAAGAGTTTCGTCTTTTGCTTATTATTGGGCAGAAGCATGACTTTGTACGTGCGAATCATCTTCTTCCAGCCCCTTTTTGACTTTTTTACATAAAATGATCATCAGATTTTTGTAAATATTTATCATTTATACATTTATCGTTAACAGTTAACAGTCAAAAGCCTCCCTCGTTACTCATTCTCATTATAACAAAAGAAAGGAACGTGTCAAAATAAAATGATTATAAATTAATAAATAAAATGATTATTAAATAATAATTATTTTTCTATCCATTGCACAACTTCTTTCATGAGTAACGGGGATACGTATGCCTCAAGAGAAGAGGCTAACGCTAAAGCGATACTAAACGATAACATAACAAACGTATAGCGAAGCATCGCACGAAAAATTGGTTCATATGTTCGTTTCACAAATTGATGACGAATCATTTTTAAAGAAAATGAAATGGATACAGCCGCCATCACAATAAAGATCGGAACGAGAATAATATTTTGCGGAACGACAGATACGAAAGCTAGCAAAAATCCGTTCCACCCCATTTGGCTGACTAAAAACCCAACTGTAAATCCAACAACGAGGCCTTTTAAAAATAATAAAATTAAAATAAGTGGTAGCCCCACAAGCGACATCGCTAAAATCCACATCAAGCCGATATATTTCAAATTTTGCAAAAAACTTTCTTTCCATACATCATGTGCATTCGCCATGTTTCCTGCAGAAACTTGTCCAAAAAAATTCGTTAAATAATAATATAAATCTTCTTTTTGGCTAAAGCTTAAGCTATTGACGACAATAGCACCAAAAATAATGCCCATCACAAAAAGAACGACGGTAAATACATATGTCGTGTAATGCTCTTGTACGTGTTGACCCCATGTTGTCGTCCATGATCGTTTTCTCATCGCTCCATCCCCCTACACGCTCTGTTACTACATTGTATGGGAAAAGGGGCGTGATATGACAAAAAGCGGTCGCGGTGACCGCTTTACATATGCAGTTGCCAATATAAAAGAGCGTAAATCGTTTTTGCATCGTAAATTTGTTTATCTTCAACCATCTTCAACGCTTCTTCTAACGTGACTTCGAGCACATCTACAAACTCGTCGTCATCGAGCATTTGCTTTTCGCTTTTTTTCGTCAGTCCTTTCGCAAGGAATATATGTACTAATTCATCTGCAAACCCAGGCGATGTGTAAAAAGAGTGGAGCGGCTCCATTTTTTCACATACATACCCCGTCTCTTCTTCTAGTTCACGCTTGGCTGTTTCAAGCGGTGCCTCCCCTTTCTCGAGCTTCCCTGCTGGAATTTCCACCAGCACCCTCTCTAGCGCTTTTCGATATTGACGAACGAGCACGATTTTATTTTCTTCCGTTATCGCAAGTACCGCAACTGCTCCAGGATGCTTGACAATTTCTCGCTTGCTCGTTTCTCCATTTGGCAATAATACATCTTCAACATACACATCAATCACTTTTCCGGAAAAAATACGCTGTTGATTCATCGTTTTTTCATATAAATGATCCATTATTTCACCACCATGTCATCGTTTCATATCGATTGTACTACATCTACAAAGACAAATGGAAAACTTATTCGTTATAATGTTAAAAAAGGAGGGAGCACATGAAAAAACGGAAACTCGGACATTCGAACTTATATGTAAGTGAAATTGGCTTCGGTTGCATGTCGCTTGGAACTTCGGAGGGCGAAGCGATTCGCATCATTCACGAAGCGATCGACAAAGGGGTCAACTACTTCGATACAGCCGATTTATATGATGGTGGAGTGAATGAAGAAATCGTTGGAAAAGCGTTAAAAGGAAAGCGCCACGATGTCATCATTGCAACAAAAGTAGGAAATCGTTGGACAGAACAAGGAAACCGTTGGACGTGGGATCCGTCAAAAGCATACATAAAAGAAGCTGTGAAACATAGCTTGCGACGATTACAAACCGATTATATTGATGTATATCAATTACACGGTGGGACAATTGATGATCCGATCGATGAAACAATTGAGGCGTTTGAGGAATTGCAACAAGAAGGCGTGATTCGTTATTACGGCATTTCCTCCATGCGCCCAAACGTCATTCGCGAATACGTCAAACGCTCACGCATCGTTTCTGTTATGATGCCATATAGTTTGCTCGATCGCCGCGCTGAAGAATGGTTTCCACTTTTGAAACAACATCACATTAGCGTCATTGCACGCGGGCCGCTAGCGAAAGGATTATTGACTGAACGTCCACTTGACCAAGCAAGCGAAGAAATAAAACAAAACGGCTATGTCGATTATTTATTCGATGAATTAGTCACACTTATCCCAAAACTAAAAGCCGTTGCACCAAATGAACCCCTAACGGCGATTGCTCTTCGTTTTTGTTTAGCGCACGAAGTCGTCGCAACAGTTGTTCCAGGCGCAAGCCGATTGGCACAGCTCATCGAAAACGTTGCTGCTCAATCAGTCACATTGAACGATGAACAAGTGGCTTTATTAAAGCAGCTAACAAAACAAACAATATTCACCGATCATCGGTAACCGAGGGGGTCACCCTCGGTTATTTGAATTTTCTCCAATCTAAGTCACTTTCTTCTAACCATTCGGCAAATGTTTTATTTTTTTCACGTTTACGAGCTTCTTCTTTACGCTTTGCTTCCTCTTCTTCTTTTCGCTTTTGTTCCTTTTCTTGTAGCTGCTTTTGTTTTTGCTTTAGCTGTTCGACCAATTGCTCATTTAATCGATCTTTTAGCATAAACATCCCCTTCTTTTTTCAAACTAACTGTGAACAACTATAAAGGAGTGAGCTCTCATGGTAACAAATAAAAGCCAAAAAGGAAAACCAACAGCCGATACCGTTCGTCCTGTGATCGCAAAGGAAGAATTAGAAAAAGCAATTCATCCGACGAAACGGCAAAACTCTCCACAATAAGAAGGGGGGATTCGTCCCCCTATAAAATATCTGTAATATGTGGCATATGTTGCTCAATCCATGCAAGCGCTTCATCTAATTGAACGAACGACTGCGTTTCGAACGTCATTTCATCTTGCAAAAGCCAAACATCGCGTTCGTCGTTTGAAAATCCTGCAACGGACCAATGAAGTAAACTATATGGATGGTTGTTGTACAAAAACGACACCCATGTTTTTTCTTTTGCTATTTTTCGAAGACGGTTCACTTGATCATTCACAACTATCACTCTTTCTATGTCATTTACATATACATCCTTATTTTAACTCAATATCGTGAAATAAGAAAAGAGCCTTCCAAAACATAGCCACAGTTGCTTCTTCCATAAAAACAAGATAGTATATACGATATAAGGTATACAAGGAGGTGGAATATATGGCGAAAGTGCAAATTAAAGTGATGGATAACGGTTCATTTCGTGTGACCGGAGATGTTGAATTAATTGATATGGAAGGAAACAAGTTTGAAACAAAAGAAACATTTTCCCTCTGTCGTTGCGGGCTCTCGCAAAATATGCCATTTTGTGATGCAGCCCATAAAGGAAAATTTGAATCGGTCGTTCGCGCGCCGAAAAACGAATAAGCCCGGCTTTTATTCCGGGCTTTTTACTTTGTTAGCGCTCCATCAGCGACATGCGCGGATTCAATATTTGATTGGGGCTTTTTAATTGAAAACATCCTGCCCCATCGACAACATCAATCGTCATGCGTTCATCAAAGAAAATGAGCCGATGTTTTTCCATCCAAATCTGGATATCGTTTGTTTCAATCGCTACATCATGTTCGTCTAATTGCTCGACAAGCAGTAACATAGGCACTCCATTTACAGCACAACCACAATCATCTGTATCATATGTCAACTTGACGTGCTTGTTTCCACGAACACGACGAAGTTGTTCGATCGCTCGTTCCGTGATCGTAATTTTCACCATTTACACCTCGCTTACTTTTTTAAAAATGCCCGTTTTCCCATTTTTTCGACGACCGATGGAAATAATTGATACACGCGACTTCCTATATGCATCCAAAACGGCAAATTCACTTCACGCGTTGGAGTAAGCATCGCATCAACGACGCGCTTGGCGACAAATTCCGGACGAAGCATCCATCGTTTCACGTTTTTCACATATTCTCCGGACGTATCAGCAACAGTAAAAAAGTTTGTTTCGATCGGTCCAGGGTTCACAGCAGTGACAAAAATGCCATACATGGACGCTTCCATTCGCAAGCTATTTGTAAATCCAAGGACAGCATGTTTTGTTGCAGCGTATACGCTCGATTTTGGCGTTGCGATTTTTCCTGCTTGGGATGCGACATTAATAATGTGGCCGAATCGTTTCTTCATCATATGGGTGTACACTTTTTTTGTACACGCGATCAATCCGAGCACGTTGACATCAAACATTTGCTTCGCTTCTGAGAGATCGATATGCTCGACATACCGAAACACACCGAACCCCGCATTATTGACGAGAATATCGATATCGACGGACGCAAGTAATCGATCAAATACAGCATCTACTTCTTCTTGATTACTAACATCTAGCGATTCATATACGCAGGGGATGTTGTACGTTTGTTCAATATGTTGCGCAATTTGCGCCAACTTTTCTTTTGACCGAGCGAGCAATATCGGTATTCCCCCGCGCTTCGCTACTTCGTATGCGATTTGTTCTCCAATACCGCTCGATGCTCCTGTAATGACAACGTATTTCCCTGCTAACTTCATGATCTCACCACTTCGTACATATATATTTGACCATCTTTTTGTTTTTTCACTGCTCCGATCGCTTCTAAATAATCAAGTTGACCAATCGTTTCAGACATCGTCAATAAAAATTCCCGTTCATATACGGTTGGGAAAAGCGCACGGCATACGTCAAATGCTGTCATCGGTTTTTCACTCAACAATTTCCATACGTGTTCAGCACGCTCTTTTTGTTTTTCTAACCTCTTTTCGACAAGTGGTGCAACATCTGTCACATTTTCCCCATGTCCTGTAACAATTGTTGTAATGTCGTAATTCAGTAGTTTTTTCAATGAATCGTTATATTGCAAAAGTGGTTTTGGTCGCTCTTGTTCACCGATCGCAGGTGGCTCTAATAGCGGATTCGATGAAATGGTCGCTAATAAATGATCTCCTCCAACCATCAAACCGTCTGCTTCTCGATATAATGCAATATGACTTTGTGCATGACCTGGTGTTTCGATGACCATCCAGCCTTCGATCACATCCCCTTCCTTCACTTCTTGTGTGAGCGAGCGCTCGCACGAAAAACGAAGGGAGCGTCGAAAGTTTCCAAGCTTTGCGATCCCTTCTGTTCCAACTCCGCATTCCATTAAAAACTGCTCAAAATATTGTTGATGCCATGCAAAAAAGGCAGCATCTTTTGCAATCCATGGGGCGGCTTTCCGATGACCAATGACGGGAATGGTCGAAGGTAAATAATCAAGTAATCCAACATGATCCGGATGGTGATGTGTAATGATCACTTGTTCAATATCTTCTGGTGTATAGCCGAGTTCCCGTAATTCACGAACGAACACATGCCATGCTTCTTCCGTTTTTACACCCGCATCGATGAGCGTTAAACGGTCTCCTTTGACAATATACATATTCACATCGCCAACAGCAAATGGCGTAGGAACGACAATACGATGTAACTGTTCCATTTTTCTGACTCCTTCATTATATCATCATAATTTTCCGTTTCGTCTGTTTATCAGTTTACACTTATTTTTTTCGTTTGTCATTGATTTTTATTTATTTATTAAAAAATTCAGAAAATAAAAACGTGAAACCTATTGACAACACGCTTGTTTTTCATGCATAATTGCAAACAAATCATATATGTACGAAGCGATGACTAGGGCCAGTACATGATAAACGGTAAAAGAGAGTGAAACCCGTTGGCTGAAAGGTTTCATTACCCTCTTTATCATGGAACCTACCCTATGAGCTGTTAGGAAAACCTAACCGTCTTGCCGACGATACCGGCATAAGAGGTGGGCACATTGTGCCAACAAAGGTGGTACCGCGGAAATAAAGACCTTTCCGTCCTTTATCGGACGAAAGGTCTTTTTTATTTTGGAGACGAGGAGGAGAAAGTATGGCAATCACGTTTCTCGGTGCAGGATCGATGGCAGAAGCACTTATTTCTGGGGTGACACAAACGTTATATAAGCCAGAGCAAATGATCGTAACGAATCGCTCTCGAATGGAACGACTGACGTATATGCAACAAACATACGGGGTACGAATCGACACAGATAAAGCAAAAGCAGTGAAAGAAGCTCATATCGTGATTTTAGCGATGAAGCCAAAAGACGTTGCGGATAGCTTGACGTCGATCAAACATGCATTTAACGAACAGCAACTTATTATTTCATTGCTTGCCGGAGTAACGACCGATACAATTGCATCGCTCATCGGAAAGCAAATGCCTGTCATTCGCGCCATGCCAAACACATCAGCGGCGATCGGGCAATCCGCCACAGCGCTAGCAAAAGGTAACTATGCAACAGCTGAACATTTACACATGGCAAAAGAGCTATTTGAAACAGTCGGGATCGTTACGATTGTTGATGAACAGCATTTACACGCCGTAACAGCATTATCCGGCAGCGGACCAGCGTACGTTTACTATTTAGTTGAAGCGATGGAAAAAGCAGCGGATGAAATTGGACTTGAGCGCGATATTGCAAAAGAGCTTATTTTACAAACGATTATCGGCGCTGCTCATATGTTAAAAGCAACAAACAAACATCCATCCGTGTTGCGCAAAGAAGTCACAAGCCCAGGCGGAACGACAGAAGCAGGCATTGGCGTGCTTGAACGTTATCGCTATCAAGAAGCGATGATTGCCTGCATTAAACGAGCGACTGAACGTTCAAAAGAACTCGGTGAGGCACTGCTTTCCTCCGTTCAATAGTGCAAGTTGTTTTTCTTTTCCAAATACCCATGGTATCATTTGTTATGAAACATACTGTGGGAGGGATGAAACATGTTATTTTCACCATATACGATTCGAGATGTTACCTTTAAAAACCGCATTGTCATGTCGCCGATGTGTATGTATGCGTGCGATCGCGAAGACGGAACGGTGCACAATTGGCATCTCATTCATTATGCATCTCGTGCTGTCGGGCAAGTCGGGCTTATTATTGTCGAAGCGACAGCCGTGACACCACAAGGAAGAATTTCCGCTCGCGATTTAGGCATTTGGAATGATGACCATATTGACGGATTACGTACACTTACCTCACTTGTTCACGAACAAGGCGCCAAAATCGGCATCCAACTTGCCCATGCCGGACGAAAAGCGATGGTTGCCGGAGAAATCATCGCGCCATCACCACTTCCATTTGATGAAACGATGCGCACGCCAAAAGAAATGACAAAAGCGGACATTGAAGAAACGATTCATGCGTTTCAACAAGGTGCACGTCGCGCCAAAGAAGCAGGATTTGATGTCATTGAAATTCATGCGGCACATGGCTATCTCATTAACGAGTTTTTATCGCCTCTTACAAACAAACGAACAGATGAATACGGGGAAAATCGCTACCGCTTTTTAAGTGAAGTGATTGAAGCGGTAAAAGAAGTATGGAGCGGACCGTTGTTTGTTCGTATTTCTGCTTCTGACTATCACCCAGACGGTTTAACGGTGAACGACTACATCGAATACGCGAAACGCATGAAAACGCAAGGCGTTGATTTGATCGACGTTAGTTCTGGCGCCGTCGTTCCAGCGAAAATTGACGTATATCCAGGTTATCAAGTGCCGTTTGCCGAAACGATTCGCCGTGAAGCAGACGTCGCAACTGGTGCTGTCGGACTTATTACATCCGGACGGCAAGCGGAAGAAATTTTGCGCAACAGCCGCGCCGACTTGATTTTCATCGGCCGCGAACTTCTTCGCAACCCATATTGGCCAAAAACAGCCGCAAATGAACTTGGCGTTCAGCTTGAAGCGCCGAAGCCATACGTGCGGGGATGGTAAATAAAGCGCACGTTTAGAGGATTGACCACCTGCTTTAACTTTGCGAAAATTTATAATGAGATGATTTAAAATAAGGGTGATACATGTGAGGGCGGAAGAGTTCATGAAAGCTTTAGACGAAATGGACAATGCGGAGCGAATTAAATTGCTATCATGGCTTTTCGACAAATACTTTGACAACAGACCTCCAAAAGATGTCATTGAAAAAGAACTAGAAAAAGAAATATGGGGAGAAGACGATGAGTAATCTGGGAAGACGAGGCGAAGTATGGTTTGCAGAAATAAAAGGAAAACGAAGACCTGTGCTCATCGTATCTCACCATGATGTTGTCGTAGAATTGGACAGAGTGATTGCAAATATTACAAGTCAACAGCCACGAAACAAATATGATGTCGTCTTAGAGTATTGGAAAGAAGCAGGATTAGACAAACCGTCCGTTGTTAGGTGTTCAAAAATCAACACCATTCATTACCGAGAGCTTCTTTTTAAGATTGGAAACATCCATGAACATGATCTAAAACGAGTAATGGAAACGATTAGAAGCTATTTTTCCTACTGATATTAGTAAGAAAAGCGCAAAGCGCTCACCTATCGGCGAAGATCGCACAAGCCCCACCGAGGAGGCTCAGCCCAAGCAAAGCTTGGGCTTGCGTGGGATATTTCAAAGAAGCGAACTCAGTGTGTCGCCGCCGAAAGAAGGGGCGAGGCGACTCGAGCCGATGGCGCTTGAAGCTAGACATCGCCCCACCTAATCGTAAAATTTTATACTTTCTTATCTTTTAAAAAAGAGGCTGACCAAAAAGCCCGCTAGAAAGCGGACTTTTGGAGTCAGCCCCTTGTGTTCAGTCAAATGATTCTGTATTTTTAGTAAAATATTGGATAATAAACACTCGTGGTGCAGCAAAACAAAACATTCCCATTGATACCGTGAAAAAACAGCTCCACGTGGCATAAGGGATACCCTGTTTGTCTCCTTTTAAATGGTAATTATTGTTATAAGAATTGCTCAACTACAGTTACTTTAAAGTGCATGTATATAATTTTTTCGGATCAATATCAAATACTCTCTTAAATACTTTCTATTTCAACGTCCGACTTTATTTTTAAAGCTTTATTTAATGCTTTTTTTAAAATAGTTATTAAATCTTCCCCATCACTTGTAACAAAATAGTTAGATAAGTCTGTGATTTCACCACTTATATTATCTCCCCATGGAGGTGTTTTTGAAAGGTCTCCAATATCCCAAACGACTTGTGATGGACTGTAATTTTTCAAACTTTCTTGAATTTCATCTATTTCTTTAATAACATCTTTAATATATTTATACTCAAGTTTACCATTATATAGTTTTTTTAATAAAAGAGGATACTTTGTTCCCCAACCATTCGGCTCTAAATGATAGCTTACTGTTGAAAAAAACGAATGTAAAAAGTCACCATGACCAATTGGATACCAGTAATATTTTACTTTCAAACCTACACCCAATTCTGCCACCTCACTCATTAGTTTTAAATCTAATATTTACTTTACCATTTGTTTTCTTCATTATTCTATCATACAAATCATCTAGTATTTCTTCCGATACGTTTTGTCCCCGTATATCGATAATAACAGTTTGTTTAGTACCTCTCGGCAAATCACTTAATCGTTTTTCAACTTGGGTAGAAATATTGTTTACTAATCTGCTTCTATCACTTGGGGTAGTAATTTTATAATTTTTTACCTCTATACTAAATCCTTCTCTATAAAAATCTGATCTTGAGCTTCCTTTTGTCCCATAAGGTACTTCTTTTCCGTTTTTTAAAGACTTTTGAGCACTATATTCTGGATATTCTTTTCCTATGTCAATTTCTGATTGTCTCCAAGACGGTCTAGCATTACCCGTACCCTTAATAATACTCACAGCCTGATCTAATTTTTTCGGATCAATATCAAATGCTTTCTTAATGGCATTTGTTACTTTGTGCAATGCTCTTTAGATCACCTAGTACCGGAATAAAACCAACTAACGCTTCCGCCACATCTTTTGCATTGGATTTCGGATTGCTCAACACTTGATACAAGCGATAGGCATCTTTGATCGTACCTACCCCTGGGACAAAATCGGTCAATACATCGATCAGTTCCTTTGTTGCTGACCATCCTTTGTCACTTTTGTTTTTTGAAGCCGTGTATATGTTCTGTGACAGATTATGACCGGCGACAGTACGAATGTCTTTGTCCATATTATACAAAGATAGCCGAATTTGTCGAGTCAGCGCTTCTTCTTTTGCTTTCTTTACATCGTTTATTTTTGTGCTTGTTGAGCCGCTTCTTAAACTTCTTTTTTTCTCATTTGCGCCGCGTCTTTTTCTAATGGTTTGAACGCAGCCTGGAGCGCATCTTTAATGCTCTTTACAGGGTTATAGAGCGCGGTTTCTGTTTGATTTCCTAAATTTCTTGAAGCTTCCCTTTTGATAAAATCAATAGGGTTATAAACTGTATTTCCAATCGTGTTTCTTACTGGATTAATCGCTGCGATCGATGTAGACGATTCGTATGCCTTTCGTGCTTCTTGACTAATATGTACGGTGTCTTTTGAAGTGGATGTTTGGCTTGATTTAGCTGGGCTATTTTGTGGACGGTTGACTTTTTCTATTTTTGGCACCGTATTTATCACATGAGTATTCACTGTACTTGAATAACTACTGCGTGTCATCACGGCACTGGCTGATTTTGAAATCGGCATGACTCTCCCCTCTTTTTACATATTTGCTCGTTTCTCTCGCATTCATTCGATATTTTTTACTCGACATTTTTCTTTTTCAATCGACATTCCAAAATTATGAACAAGAGGAGAGAATCGTACGTCGGGCGTTTTGTACGCTCCGATATGCGTCTTCGTGAGGAACTGGCCTGCATCATCGGCCAGCTCTTTTTTACTCCGCGTTTCTTAAAATCGAAAATGAGGCAAAATCAGACGCAATCGCTACATTCGGAAAAATCGTTTTTGCCTCTTCAACGAGCTGATCACACATCTCCCCTTGATAACGCGAGCTAATATGTGTCAAAATAAGCTGCTTCGCCCTAGCCCGCTTCGCTACTTCCGCGGCCTGCACGGTTGTCGAATGATAGTAATCCCGCGCTAAATGGGCTTCGTTTGCACTAAACGTTGCCTCATGGACAAGCACGTCCACTCCTTCGGCAAGTTCCACACTTGCCTCACAATAACGCGTATCTCCCATAATCGCAATCATACGTCCTTTTTTTGGCGGGGCAACAAATTTGCGTCCATCAATTACCGTACCATCGTCTAACGTAACAACCTCTCCGCGTTTAATTTGTTGATAAATGGGACCTGGCTTCACCCCGAGAGCACGCAACTCGTCAACAAGCAACGTACCCGGTAAATCTTTTTCAACGATTCGGAAACCGTATGAAGGTAAACCATGATCAAGCAATTTCGCTGTAACAATAAACTGCTCATCTTCAAATATGACTCCTTCTGCAAACTCTTCAATATACAACTCATATTTCAGTCGCGTACCGCTTACCGCTAAGGCAGTTTCAACAAACGAACGAATACCAGCCGGACCATAAACAAAAAGAGGAGTCTCTCCACCTTGGAACGAACGGCTTCCAAGCAACCCTGGCAAACCAAAAATATGATCGCCATGTAAGTGCGTAATAAAAATGCGCTCAATACGCCTTGGACGGATAGACGTATGTAAAATTTGATGTTGCGTTGCTTCTCCACAATCAAATAGCCACGTTGCTCCTCTTTCTTCTAACAACTGAAGGGCAACGGCTGATACGTTTCTACCTTTTGATGGGACGCCAGAGCCCGTCCCTAAAAACAATAACTCCACGCTACAGTCTCCTCTCTTTTTCTTTAATCGAATAAAACATTTGCGTTTACCACAATAAACCTCTAAAATTACATTATCATGAACCTTTCAAAAAATGAATAAAAGTGAGGTATATGGTCCGTGAACGACGTACAACCAAAAGCGACAATCGTCATCTTTGGTGCGACTGGCGACTTAGCAAAACGTAAACTATTCCCATCTATTTATAAACTTTATCAAAAAGGAAAGCTTGCTGAACAGTTTGCGGTTGTTGGTGTTGCCCGCCGTCCACATACTGATGAGTCGTTTCGTTCCTATGTAAAAGAAACGATTGAGGAAGCAACGAAACAAGAACTGATCGATGACAAATTTATTTCTCATTTTTACTATCATTCATTAGATGCGACGAATACGCAATCATATGAACAATTAAATGAATTATTAACTCGTGTGGAAGAACAATTTCATATTCCAGGCAACCGCATTTTTTACTTGGCGATGGCACCTGAATTTTTCGGAACGATTACATCGCACTTGAAATCCGAGGGGCTGACGGCCACAAACGGCTGGACGCGATTAGTCATTGAAAAACCGTTCGGTCACGATTTGCAAAGTGCACAAAAATTAAATGAAGAAATTCGCCAATCGTTTTCGGAGGAGCAAATTTTCCGAATTGATCATTACCTAGGGAAAGAAATGGTGCAAAACATCGAAGTCATTCGCTTTGCGAACGCCATTTTCGAGCCGCTTTGGAACAACCGATTTATTGCTAATATTCAAATTACATCAAGCGAAACGCTTGGAGTAGAAGATCGCGGTCGTTATTACGACCATTCCGGCGCGCTTCGCGATATGGTACAAAACCATATGTTGCAAATGGTTGCCCTTTTGGCGATGGAACCGCCAATTAAGTTAACGACAGACGATATTCGTAGCGAAAAAGTAAAAGTGCTTCGTGCGCTTCGTCCGATGACGCACGATGACGTAGAAACATATTTCGTGCGTGGACAATACGGACGGGGCATTGTGCGCGGACAAGAAGTCGTCGGGTATCGTGAAGAACATAGCGTCGACCCAAATTCAAATACAGAAACATTCGTTGCAGGGAAACTAATGATCGACAACTTCCGCTGGGCAGGTGTGCCGTTCTACATACGAACAGGAAAACGAATGACAGAAAAATCAACAAAAATTGTTGTGCAATTTAAAGATGTGCCGATGAATTTATATTATCGCACAAGCGAGCACGTTCATCCAAATTTACTTGTTATTCATATTCAACCTGATGAAGGCATCACCCTTCATTTAAATGCGAAAAAAAGCGGCGAAAGCATGAAAACGACACCGATTAAGCTCGACTACTGCAACAATTGTATCGACGGCATTAATACACCGGAAGCGTATGAGAAATTGTTATATGACTGCATGCGCGGCGATGCAACAAACTTTACGCATTGGGATGAAGTCGCTGCCTCATGGAGCTTTGTCGACCCGATTTCTGAAGTATGGGCAAATACGAAAGCCGCCGACTTTCCGAACTACGAAGCAGGCTCGATGGGACCGAAAAAAGCGGATGAACTGTTACAAAAAGACGGCTTCCACTGGTGGCCATTAAATGGAACAATGTAAGGAGGAAACAACGATGAAACTATACGATGTCACCTCTCCAATTTTTGAAGGGATGCCTGTGTATAAAAACAAACCGGAAAAACAGCCGAAGTTGACGACGGTCACGAACGATTACGTCACCGAATCGCGCATCGATATGGATGTACATACGGGCACACATATTGACGCACCGCTCCATATGGTAAAAGACGGAGAAACGTTTGAAACGATTCCGCTTGAAAAACTCGTCGGCTACTGCAAAGTATTAGACGTCACAACCGTCAATGATCGCATTACAAAAGAAGATCTCATTCATTTTGATATTCAAGAAAACGATTTTCTCTTATTCAAAACGAAAAACTCGTTCGACGACGCTTTTAACTTTGAATTTATTTACGTTGCCGAAGATGCAGCGGCATATTTAGCAGAAAAACGCATTCGCGGCGTCGGCATTGATGCCCTCGGCGTCGAACGCAACCAAGCAGGACACCCAACGCATAAAACGTTGTTCGGCCATGGCATTATCGTCATCGAAGGACTTCGCCTAAAGGACGTTCCAGCAGGCGAATATTGGATGGTCGCCGCTCCGCTAAAACTCGTTGGCACCGACGCCGCCCCAGCACGCGTATTGTTGTTTGAACAATAAACAATCCCCCTCATCGCATGGTGAGGGGGATTAACTATTAGGCGAACGGTGACAGGCACTGTTCGCCAAGAGCCACTTGCCCTAGGGGGTTCGTTTATTTCAACCATTCCGTATGGAAGATGCCTTCTTTGTCGATGCGTTCGTACGTGTGCGCACCGAAGTAGTCGCGTTGGGCTTGGATTAAGTTTGCTGGCAATGTTTCCATCCGGTAGCTGTCATAATATGCAAGAGCGCTTGCGAATGCCGGAACTGGAATGCCACGCATCGCTGCCGTTGCGACAATTTCACGAAGCGATTGTTGATAGTTTTCGACGATGTCTTTAAAGTATGGGTCAAGCAATAAGTTTGGCAGCGCTGGATCGCGGTCGTACGCTTCTTTAATTTTTTGTAAAAATTGCGCACGAATGATGCAGCCGCCTCGGAAAATCATCGCGATGTTGCCGTATTGTAAATTCCAGTTGTATTCTTCCGATGCAGCTTTCATTTGCGCAAAGCCTTGGGCGTACGAGCAAATTTTGCTCATGTAAAGCGCGCGGCGCACGGCCTCAATGAAATGCGCGCGGTCGCCTTCATACGGCTTCACTGCAGGACCAGCTAATAACTTGCTTGCTTTCACACGCTCGTCTTTCATCGCGGAAATGAAACGAGCGAATACCGATTCCGTAATAATTGGAAGAGGAACGCCTAAGTCGAGCGCGTTTTGGCTCGTCCATTTTCCTGTTCCTTTTTGCCCTGCTTTGTCTAAAATGACATCGACGAGCGGTTTGCCTGTTTCTTCATCGATTTTCGTGAAAATGTCTGCCGTAATTTCGATTAAATAGCTATCTAATTCCCCTTTATTCCATTCCGCAAACACTTCATGAAGCTCTTGTGCATTTAACCCGAGCACATGTTTTAATAAAAAGTACGCTTCGGCAATTAATTGCATATCGCCGTATTCGATGCCGTTATGCACCATTTTTACGTAATGGCCCGCACCGTCTGGACCGATGTACGTCGTGCACGGCTCCCCATCGACTTTTGCCGCGATCGCTTCAAAAATCGGGCGGACTAATTCATGTGCTTCTTTTTGTCCTCCAGGCATAATCGATGGACCTTTTAACGCCCCTTCTTCCCCGCCAGACACACCTGTGCCGATGAAATGAATGCCGAGTTCCGCAAGTTCTTTATTGCGGCGTTGTGTATCTTTAAAATACGTATTGCCGCCATCGATGACGATATCGCCTTTTTCTAAATGCGGCTTTAATTGTTCAATCGTTGCGTCTGTTGCCGCTCCTGCTTTTACCATTAATAAAATTTTGCGTGGCTTCTCAAGTGCGTGAACAAACTCTTCAATGCTGTATGTGCCAATGATGTTTTTCCCTTTCGCTTCTTGTAAAAACTCATCCGTTTTTTCGCGCGAGCGGTTATATACGGCTACTGAGTACCCGCGGCTTTCAATATTAAGCGCCAAGTTTTTCCCCATGACCGCCAAACCGATCACGCCAATTTGTTGTTTCGCCATAGTAAACGTTCCTTTCTATTTTTGTTTGTTCAACAAAGAACATACCATAATCTTCTTTTCTCGTTCAAGTGTTCTGTTTCTCATTCTTTATATGTTCTTTTATTGAGCTTGCTCCTTCTAAATTGTCAAACAATATCGTCGGATCGATAACAGTAATGAGCCGATCAGGCAAGTTTGCAATCCCGATGAAATATGGCGTCTGTTGATAAGCAAGCATATTCACTTGCTTCATCATATGTGGTGGAATATCAATAATCTCCTTTGCGTCGTCTACGATGAACGCGACATGTAAATCGCCCGTATGTACGACGACAAGCCGCGTTTTTTCTGTTTCTGCATACGGACGGCGATATAAAATTTGCGACGTATCAAGCACGGGAACAAGTTCACCGCGAATGCGCACAACGCCAAGCATATACGAAGGCATGCTCGGGATGAGCGTCGGATGGCTCATTTTTTCGATGGAAACAACATGTTCAACTGGAATGGCATATTGCTCATTACATAGTTGAAAAACGACGACTTTATGCATCGTTTCACCCCCTTGTAGCCACTTCCTCAATAATTGCAATGACCATTTCCGTTGTTTTAACAAGTTCTTCAATTGGCATCCGTTCATTTGTTGTATGAATGTCTTCATAACCGATCGCTAAATTGACCGTTGGAATGCCGAATCCTGCAATGACGTTCGCATCGCTACCGCCGCCGCTGCGCAACAACTCATGCGGACAACCAATTTTTTCAGCGGCTCGTTTTGCCACTTCAACGACGTGATCCCCATCCCCAAACTTAAATCCCGGATACATCACTTCCACATGAACATCTGCACGACCACCCATTTGTTCTGCGACACGCTCAAACGCTTCTTTCATTTTTGCGACTTGTGCTTCCATTTTTTCTGGCACAAGGGAACGTGCCTCAGCTAAAATGTCCACGCGATCACATACGATGTTCGTTTGTGTTCCCCCTTCAAAACGGCCGATGTTTGCGGTTGTTTCTTCGTCAATGCGCCCAAGCGGCATTTGCGCGATTGCTTTTGCGGCGATCGTAATGGCTGATACACCACGCTCTGGAGCGACACCCGCATGAGCCGTCTTTCCGTGAACAGTCACTTTCAACTTTGCTTGCGTCGGAGCAGCAACGATAATTTGTCCGACTTTTCCATCGCTATCTAATGCATATCCAAATTTCGCTTGAATGAGCGATGGATCGAGCGCCTTCGCTCCAACGAGCCCCGATTCTTCACCGACAGTAATAATAAATTGAATCGTCCCATGCGCGATTTGTTTTTCTTTTAAAATGCGAATCGCTTCGAACATCGCAGCAAGCCCTGCTTTATCGTCCGCCCCTAAAATCGTCGTACCATCTGTGATGACGTAACCATCTTGAATCGACGGCTTGACCCCTTTTCCTGGCACAACCGTATCCATATGGGATGTAAAGTAAATCGGATCTACCCCTTCCTTTGTCGCAGGTAATGTGCAAATTAAATTTCCTGCTCCATGCCCTGTTTGTGCTGTCGTATCATCCTCAATGACGTGTAAACCGAGCGCTTCAAATTTCGCTTTCAACACATTTGCAATGTTGCGCTCATATTTCGTTTCCGAATCAATTTGTACGAGTTCTAAAAACTCATCAACTAAACGTTGCTTATTGACCATCCTACACTCCTCCTATGTATGTACTCATCTTTAAGTATAGCGAAAATTTCCTCATATAGCGATGGACATGTCATCACAATTTTTTTCTCTCATTTCACACATTTATCACACTCGTATTATATCATTCTTACGAAACTTCATTTCATAGTAAATCAGGAGGTTTTTATGAATTCTTTAACAAACAAGGACTTATACAAAGCAATGTGGCGTTGGCACTTTTACGCAGGAGTCATTTTTGCACCATTTTTAATTATTCTTTCCATTACAGGTGCCATCTACTTATTTAAGCCGCAAATTGAATCTGTTTTGTACAAAAACTATTTTTATGTTGCAGAAGGTCAACAGCAGTTAGCACCGAGCCGTTTAATTGAAAAAGTAACAAGCGCGTATGAAGAGGCTACCGTTGTTAGCTATCGACCAAGTGATGCCCCTAACCGTTCCGTAGAGATCGGTATCGTTTTACACGATGAACCATACACTGTTTTTGTCAATCCTTATAACGGAAATATTCTTGGAGAGATTGCAAAAAACGGTAAACTAATGAATATCATCGTTAAACTCCATGGGGAGTTGATGGTCGGAACAGTTGGCGACAGAATTGTTGAGCTTGCAGCATGTTGGGCCGTTATTTTGTTAATTACAGGACTATATTTATGGTGGCCACGTAAGCGCTCTTTATATGGAATTGTAAGCATTCGTTTTCATGAGGGAAAGCGCGTCATGTGGAAGGACATTCATTCTGTTCTCGCGATTTGGCTTTCTGTTTTTATTTTATTGCTTATTGTAACTGGATTACCTTGGGCTGGATTTATGGGAGATAAAATTAACCGCATCGCCACGGCAACACATACAGGCTACCCTGCTGGATTATGGGACGACATACCTGAATCTGTTATTCCAACAAAGTCAGTTGCGGATGTACCATGGGCTGCAGAAAATATGCCCGTGCCTGAATCGAAACAAAACGGAACAATGACAATTCCAATTGAATCCGTCATTCAAATCGCACAAGAACGGCACGTCCATCCGGGCTATTCGATTTACTTCCCTGAAGGAGAAAAAGGGGTATATACTGTTTCCGTCTTTCCGACTTTGCCACAAGATCAAGCGACATTGCATATTGATCAATATAGTGGCGAAGTGTTAGCTGACTTACGCTTTAAAGATTATGGATGGCTAGCTAAAGTGATCGAAATTGGCATTGCCCTTCATGAAGGCCGGTATTTTGGTCTATTTAATCAATTGATCGGCCTTGCGACTTGCCTCGGTCTCATTTTCATTGCATATAGCGGGATTGTTATGTGGTGGAAACGACGCCCAAAAGGAAGGATTGGGTTGCCACCTGCGCCACAAAACAAAAATGTAGCGCGAATGGTCGCATTGATCATCATCGTATTAGGGCTTATCATGCCTTTAGTTGCTCTTTCATTAGTTGTTGCTTTTGCTGTCGATTGGATTGTTATACGTCGCATTCCGAAATTACAAACATGGTTCTCCATTGAGTAGGAGGAGGTGATTAACCTCCGTCCTACCACCGTACGTACGGTTCCGTATACGGCGTTCGATCAAGATAAGTGACGCAAGAATTTATAACGTTTTTGTCGATTCTCTCACATTCCGTGTCATCACGGACACCTTTGCGTGAAGCTAACTGCTTCTTCTGCCTCCGCAGTTTGGGACTTTCACCATACAGATTGTACCTATGCCGAGCACATGAAAAAAAGGGGCTGTCTAATAAGTCGATTTTTCGGCTATTAGACGCCCCTTTTCATGTTTAAAAATGCTGATAAATCAACATTCTCGTTTTTCAAAATGCAATGGATTTACCTTTTTCGGACAGCCCCTTTCTTAATTAAACGTTTCTTTACAATGGAATGTTGCCATGTTTCTTTTTCGGGCGTTCTTCCTGCTTATGACGAAGCATGTCGAGTGCTTGAATAAGCTTGATTCTCGTGTCGCGTGGGTCGATAACATCATCAACCATGCCGTATTTCGCTGCAACATAAGGGTTGGCGAATTTATCGCGATATTCTTCAATTTTTTGCGCTCTTGTTTCTTCTGGATTCGGGCTATTTTCAATTTCGCCTGCAAAAATAATGTTCGCTGCCCCTTGTGGTCCCATAACAGCAATTTCTGCATTTGGCCATGCGTATACGACATCCGCTCCGATCGATTTACTGTTTAATGCAACATATGCCCCACCGTATGCTTTCCGTAAAATGACCGTTATTTTCGGCACGGTCGCTTCCGAATACGCATATAAAATTTTCGCCCCATGGCGAATGATCCCCCCATGCTCTTGTTTGACTCCCGGGAAAAAGCCCGTCACATCTTCAAATGTAATAATCGGAATATTGAACGAGTCGCAAAAACGAATAAAGCGGGCTGCTTTATCCGATGAGTCAATATCTAGTCCTCCCGCCATAAACTTCGGCTGGTTGCATACAAGTCCAACAACTTCTCCTTTGATGCGAGCAAAGCCAATGACAATGTTTTTCGCAAAATCTTTTTGCACTTCCATAAACGATCCTTCATCAACGACTTGTAGCACAACGTTGCGCACATCGTACGGTCTGACCGCGTCAATTGGAATCGCATCCGCTAAATCAGGACGGTAGTCATCTTCATTGGCAACAGGCTTGATCGGTGGCTTTTCTTGGCAGTTTGCTGGCAAATAGCTTAACAGCCGTCGTACTTGAGCAAGCACGTCTTCTTCTGTCGCTCCTGAAAAATGAGCGTTTCCGCTAATTGTGTTATGAACGCGTGCACCACCTAAATCTTCCGCACTAATTTTTTCTCCTGTCACCGTTTCAATCACTTTCGGTCCAGTAATAAACATTTGGCTCGTTTTTTCCACCATAAAAACAAAATCGGTAATGGCTGGTGAATAGACAGCCCCTCCTGCACATGGACCCATAATAACAGAAATTTGCGGAATGACGCCAGAATAGATGGAATTACGGTAAAAAATATGGCCGTAGCCATCGAGGGACAATACGCCTTCTTGAATGCGTGCACCACCAGAATCGTTTAATCCGATGATTGGTGCCCCTGTTTTCGCTGCTAAATCCATAATATTCGCAATTTTTTTCGCATGCATTTCTCCAAGTGCGCCACCGAATACAGTAAAATCTTGTGAAAATACAAATACTGTTCGACCGTCGATTTTCCCGTATCCTGTGACAACTCCGTCACCCGGACCTTTTTTTCCTGCTAATCCAAAATCGGTGCAACGATGTTCAATAAACGGGTTTAACTCGACGAACGTCCCTTCATCTAATAAAAGATCAATGCGCTCCCTCGCTGTTAATTTCCCTTTTTCATGTTGTTTAGCAATTTTATCGTCACCGCCACCTAATTCAATTTCGCGTCGGCGGTCATATAACTCGTTAATTTTATCGTACATATCCATCATTGCCCACCGCCCCGTTCACAAAGCTCATACAACACGCCGCGGGCTGATTTCGGATGCATAAAAGCGATCCGTGCACCCCCTGCACCGCGTTTCGGTTGCTCATGAATCATACGAACACCATTATTTTTTAACTCTTGAATGCGCAGTTCAATATCATCTACGCCAAGCGCGACATGATGAATACCTTCGCCTCTTTTTTCAATGAAAGAAGCAATTGGACTATGTTCAGAAAGCGGCTCAAGCAATTCAATTTTTACATCTCCGACTTTTAAAAATGCTACCCTCACCTGCTCCGATTCGACCGTTTCCATGCCAACGCACGATAAGCCGAGCGTATCCGTATAAAACGGAAGCGCCTCATCTAATGATTTCACAGCAATACCAATATGATCGACTTTTTTTACTTCCATTACCCCAACCCCTTTGTTGTTCTCGGTTGCAAACCGTATATGTATTTCGACACCTTTTTTCTTTTTTCCTTCTTTTTTTGCATGTTTCCTGCTTGTTTGCCGAACAGCATGTTTGTACAATAGGAAGAAGAGGTGAAGATGATGCATTCAAAAAAAGTGCAAAAAATTGTTGTTTATTTAATGCTCGGTTCGATGCTGTTAACATCTTTGCTTGCTGGATTAAGCATGTGGATATAGAACAAGCTGACCGTATTCGGCCAGCTTGTTCTATTTAAGCGCTCCGTACTTTTTCCCGAGCTGATAAAATGATTCGTTCGTTTTTACGATCGCTACTTTCGTTCCTAATGGCACGTTCGGATATAGCGCTTCGACATCGCGATTATGCATGCGTACGCATCCTTCTGTTATATACCGTCCAATCGATTCGGGTCGATTCGTTCCATGAATGCCGTACGTTCGACCGTCCGTTCCACGTGCATCAAATCCGATCCATCTCGTACCAAGCGGGTTGTTCGGTGCTCCTCCTGGAATGTTTTTTTTCCGATAATAAGGATTTACTGCCTTAACAGTTACCGTAAATAGCCCTTCTGGCGTGAGTACATTCGTTTTTCCTGTCGCCACTCGATATATGCGTTCAATTTTCCCATGGCGAATAAAAGCAAGTTGGTTCGTTTGTTTATTGACAATAATCATCGGATCGCCAACGCGCGGATTATCTCCAAGCGGCCAAAGCGGTGAAAGAAAAAGAAAGAAAGCAAACAAAAGCGGCATGATCTCACCCTTTTTTCATTATTGTGCATCAAAAAAGAGCGATCATACCGTTATAACTGACTTTTAATGATTAAATATTGCTCCATCTCTTTTACAAAATGCAAAAGAGCAGCTCGCTCTTCAAATTCCTCGCGCGTTTTTGGCAAAGGCATTTGTTGGAACTGTTTTTTCATCTCCTCCAGTTGTCGAATAAAACGGTCTGCTGTATTTCCCGGGTGAATCGCATCGCTTAATTCATCAATAAAATCGGCAATCATATTTCGCTGCTCAACTGTGTACGCCATCGAACTGATGAGCGGCAGCATGCGTTCAATAATTTCAAATTGTCGTTCGCGCATACGAAAATATCGATAATAATAATCTTCATTGCGTAAAAAATGGTTTTCAATGTTTTGTAACGCAAGCGCTTTTGCTTGCTTTAACGTATCGCTCGCTAGCGCAATTTCTTTTCCATCCCATAAACTTTCGTTCGTCCGTAAATAATGAACAATTTCTTTAAAAATGATGCGAAATAAATCTTCTACAATCCGTTGATACTCTTTTAAATCTTTTTCCACGCTTGGCATGTACATATTGACAAGTAAAGCGATACTGATCCCGATGATCATTAACATCACTTCGTTATATACGAGAGACCACGTCATCGCTTTCGCCATGTATACGTGTAAAATAATGACTGCGCTTGTCGCAATCCCCTCGGTCACTTTCAAGGCAACAGTCGTTGGAATGAAAAACAGCAGCAATAAACCGATCGAAAGCGGATGGTAGCGAAGTCCTTCAAAAAAGAAAAATGAAAACAATAAGCCAACTAAACCGGCAACAAAGCGAGCGCGCGCTGTTTGCAATGACTTTTTTTTCGTCACTTGAATGCAAAGTAATGTAATAATACCAGCAGAAGCAAAATTTTCAAGACGTAACGATTGAGCAAGTGCAATGGCACCCGCCGTTCCAATGGCTGTCTTCACCGTTCGATAACCAATTTTTAACACAAATATCACACTCCGCCCTCATTATAACATATCCAACAATAAAAGGTGCCCATAACGGACACCTTTACGTTTGCTCGTATAAGTGAATCAATTGCTGTGCAGCCATTGTGACCGGTTGTTTTCCTTCCATCACCTGTTGTTCAATGTTCGGCAATTGTTGCTGTACAGTCGGATGATGAAAAAAGCGGATGTGTAAATAATCTTTAATCATCGCATGCAACCAATCTTTCATCTGTTCTCTTCTTCTTTCCTCAAACACACCCGATTGTTTTGTCGTTCGGACAAAGCGTTCGATCACGTCCCAAATTTGTTCAATTCCTTCTTTATAGAGAGAAGAACAAGTATATGCTTTCGTCTCCCATCCTTTCGTGGCATGGCGTAAATAATGTAAAATTTGATTATACTCTTCTTTCGCCAACTCTGCTTTCTGTTTATTATCCCCGTCTGCTTTATTAATAACGATCGCATCGACGAGTTCCATCATCCCTTTTTTCATTCCTTGCAGTTCATCACCAGCGCCTGTTAGCGCAAGCAATAGAAAAAAATCAACCATGCCGCGTACTGCCACTTCACTTTGACCAACACCGACCGTTTCCACGAGAATAATATCATATCCTGCTGCTTCACAAAGCAACATCGTCTCACGTGTTTTCCGATGCACTCCCCCGAGCGTGCCACCCGATGGAGAAGGACGAATAAACGCACGCGGATGGCGAGCTAAATATTCCATGCGCGTTTTATCGCCAAGAATGCTTCCACCTGTAAGCGAGCTGCTCGGATCGATCGCTAATACCGCAACCCGATGGCCTTTATCGCATAAAAATTGTCCGAATGCTTCAATGAATGTACTTTTGCCTGCACCTGGAACACCGGTAATGCCAATGCGAACCGAACGCCCTACATAAGGAAGGAGCTCATGCAATATGCGCTGTGCCTTTTCTGTATGTTTGGCTGCATTGCTTTCAATTAGCGTAATCGCTTGTGCTAAAATGGTGCGATCGTTATTTAATACACCTGCGACATATTCTTCAATCGAAAGCTCTTTTCTTTTTACCCATCGTCTTTCTTTTGTCGGCTGAACACGATCGTTTCCTTTCACGTACGACGTTGCAAACATATTGTGGTCATCCACCCATTCTGGTCGAGATGTTCGCTCCTCACTCATTCGCTCACTTCCTCGTAACCGAGTCGTCGATAAATTTCGTGCAACACTTTTTGAGCTGCGACCGGGATGATCGTACCTGGTCCAAAAATGGCCGCTGCACCATGTTCATATAAAAATTCGTAATCTTGTGGTGGGATGACGCCACCGACAACGACAAGAATATCTTCTCGTCCTAATTTTCGCAACTCTTCCACAAGCTGTGGCAATAACGTTTTATGTCCAGCAGCAAGCGAGCTCATCCCAACGACGTGCACATCATTTTCAACCGCTTGCCGCGCTGTCTCTTCTGGTGTTTGAAAGAGCGGACCGATATCAACGTCAAAACCTAAATCCGCAAATGCGGTGGCGATCACTTTTGCTCCGCGGTCGTGTCCATCTTGTCCCATTTTTGCAATCAAAATGCGCGGTCTCCTTCCTTCTAACTCGTAAAATTCGTCCGTCATTTTTTTCACACGTACAATTTCTTCTTCGTTCGTAAACTCTGCGCTATATACACCGCTAACGGAACGAATGACCGCTTTATGTCTACCTGCCACTTTTTCAATGGCGTCTGAAATTTCACCTAACGTCGCACGAGCGCGCGCGGCTTCAACCGCTAACTCGAGCAAGTTTCCTTCGCCTGTTTCTGCCGCTTTCGTAATCGCTTGCAACGTTTGTTGCACACGCGCTTCATCCCGAGACGCACGCAACTGTTTTAATTTTTCGATTTGTCGCATACGCACAGCCGTATTATCGACTTCTAAAATATCGATCGGGTCTTCTTTTTCTGGACGATATTTATTCACACCGATAATCGTCTCCGCACCAGAATCAATTTTGGCTTGCCGTCTTGCTGCTGCTTCCTCGATGCGCATTTTTGGTAACCCTGTTTCAATCGCTTTCGCCATCCCGCCAAGATTTTCGATTTCTTCGATGTGTGCCCACGCACGCTTCATTAATTCATTCGTTAACGTTTCCACATAATACGAGCCTGCCCATGGGTCAATGACTTGGCAAATGCCTGTTTCTTCTTGTAAATAAAGCTGTGTATTGCGCGCGATGCGAGCGGAAAAATCAGTCGGCAATGCAATCGCCTCGTCAAGTGCGTTCGTATGAAGCGACTGCGTATGTCCCATCGCTGCAGCATGCGCTTCTAAACATGTCCGTACAACGTTATTAAACGGATCTTGTTCCGTTAAGCTCCATCCTGATGTTTGCGAATGTGTACGAAGCGCGAGCGATTTTGGATTTTTCGGTTGAAACGTCTTCATCATTTTTGCCCAAATGATGCGCGCTGCCCGCATTTTTGCTACTTCCATAAAATAGTTCATGCCGATTGCCCAGAAAAACGATAGGCGCGGAGCAAATGAATCAATGTCAATGCCTGCTTTTAAACCTGTGCGCACGTACTCTAATCCGTCAGCAAGTGTATAAGCGAGTTCAATATCCGCTGGTGCTCCTGCTTCTTGCATATGATAACCTGAAATGCTGATGCTGTTGAATTTCGGCATATGTTTTGACGTATACGCAAAAATGTCGGCGATGATGCGCATAGACATGTCTGGGGGATAAATGTACGTATTGCGCACCATATATTCTTTTAAAATGTCGTTTTGAATCGTGCCAGATAACTGCTCTTGCTTTACCCCTTGTTCTTCAGCTGTTACGATGTAAAACGCCATAATTGGCAATACCGCTCCGTTCATCGTCATTGATACCGACATTTGATCAAGCGGAATGCCATCAAATAACGTCTTCATATCGAGGACGGAATCGATCGCCACCCCTGCTTTGCCGACATCGCCAACGACGCGCGGATGGTCTGAATCGTAACCACGGTGGGTAGCAAGGTCAAACGCAACAGACAAGCCCTTTTGTCCCATCGCTAAATTGCGGCGATAAAACGCATTGCTTTCCTCTGCAGTAGAAAAACCAGCGTATTGTCGGATCGTCCATGGACGATTGACGTACATGGATGGGTACGGTCCGCGTAAATATGGTGGAATACCGGGCATATAGTCAAGAAAGTCAAATCCTTCAATATCTTTTTTTGTATATAGTGGTTTAAGCGTAATTTGTTCGTTTGTTTGGAAGACAAGCTCATCTAATGTTGCTTGCACTTTTTGTTCAATGGCTTGTTTCCATGCTCGTTCATCGACTTGTTTTCCATATTGCAACGGTCGATTGGCAAAATTAATTTTCCCCATTCACGTTCACCCCCATGTCTTTCATAAACGCCAACAGCGTATCGTAACAATTGGAACCGAGATGAATAAATCCGTCCACACCCGCATGTATAAACGTTGCCTCCACGTCTGGTGCTGGCTTACCTGCCACATATATGCGAATATCGCTTTTTTTCACTTTCACTTGACGGACAATGTGTGGAACAGTACGAATATAGTCGTCATCTGTTCCACAAATCACATAGTGCGTTCCGTTTGATTCGAGCACTCCATTTATCGCTTCCTCTACGTCCATATAGCCGTCATTTTTTTTAACTGTAAATCCACCCGCTTCAAAAAAGCCTGTGATAAAATCAGCGCGTGTTTTATGTTTGGAAATCGAACCGAGATTGACAAGATGCAGCGTTGGACGTTGTCCGTTTGTTTCCATATGACGTTCAGAAGCTTGGCGAAGCCGCTCAAACGGCTCGGAAAGACGCCATTGGCGGATCGGTGTCACGGTAATCGCCGAATGGGCTTCTTCACGTATAACATGTTGAGCGAACGCTCGACGTTTAGCAAGCGAAAGAGCTTCTTCCATTGTTTTTACGTTTACATATATATTATGATTTCCATGAGGGACGTGTACATGCTTTGGCGCCGGCGCTTCGGCTATGTTAGCATACACGTTCGTTCCAACAATTTTTTCTTTTCTTGCTTTCACATATTGTTCACGTTGTTTTGCTATGTTTTCAATTTCCTTTTGCACAAATCCACATTGAAGTGCTTTTGTCATCCCGCCTTGCGCTTCAATCTGTTGAAATAATTTCCAAGCTTCTTCTGCTATTTGTGCTGTCAACGTTTCTACATAATACGATCCGCCAGCTGGATCGATCACTTTTCCGATATGGGCTTCCTCTAACAAAATAAGTTGTGTGTTTCTAGCGATGCGCGCTGCAAATTCATCTTCAGTTGCAAACGGTTCGTTAAACGGAGAAACATGAAGGCTATTTGCCCCACCGACGATCGCTGCGAACGCTTCTGTCGTTGCGCGAAGCATATTCACATATGGGTCATATATCGTTTTCGTAAAATACGATGTGCGCGCATGAATGGATAGTTTTTGCGCCTGTTCGCTTCCACCGTACGCTTGCACAATGTTTGTCCAAATGAGCCGCGCAGCACGCAACTTCGCAATTTCCATGAAGAAATGTGAACCGACTGGAAAAGAAAAATCAATACGTTTTGCTATGTCATCAATCGTCAAACCTCGTTCTAGACATTCGTTTATATACTCTACCGCTGTCGCAAAAGCAAACGCTAGCTGTTGAATGACATGCCCTCCACCGTTATGATACGGGTCGGCATGTATCGTTATCGTTTTCACATGTGGCATATGTGTTTTCGCCCATTTTGTCACATCGGCCATCACGTCATATAAAGTAGCAAGCGGAAGCGGAAGCTCTCCTGCTACCGTAAGAGTGCCAAGCGGATCCATTCCGATCGTTCCATGCACCTCATGAAGTGACTGTCCATTTTCCTCAAGGTATGTCACAAAAAGAGGAAAAAAGGGTAAAGAACTTACGCCCGTATCGATACGAAGTGAGTAATTGGCTAAAGAAACGTTAGAAAACATCGTTTTGATTTGTTCGATCGTTTCGATAAAAAAGCCTAACTTGGGTAGCACAACGTGAATTTCCGTCTGTCCGCGTTCTAACTGCTTTTGAATGAGCTCGTTCCATCGTTCAGGTGTCGAAGCCTCGCACTGTTGACTGACTTCCCACGATTTTTTTATATACCCTTCTACTTCTGTTCCGCGCACATATGAAGGAAAACCTGGATATTGTTCGATAGGCAACCCCTCTAAATCAGCGCGTGTGTAAATCGGTTTTAATTGAATTTGCTCGTATGTTGTGGCATATAATCGATCAAACGGTTTTCCTTTTAACGATTTCTCCACTTCTTGTTTCCATTCGTCATAGCTTGGAATCGGAAACGATATTTGTTTCATCGTGACACCTCATCCCCTTTGTTGTTAAAACGCTTTCTTTTCATATTTTTGAAAATATTCGTTACATTTTTTATTGTAGTACATAGATGAAAGGAAGAAAAGAGAAATCATAACAAGAAGAAGAGGATAACAACTCGTTACCCTCTTCTTACTAGTTAGTAAATCGGTGTATTTTCTTTTGTCACATGTTCTAAAATGTCTTTCACACGCGCTAAAAAGCGGCCGCAAATCAAGCCATCGAGCACGCGATGATCTAGCGATAAGCAAAGGTTAACCATATCGCGAACAGCAATCATGCCGTCTTTTACAACAGGTCGTTTCACGATCGATTCCACTTGTAAAATCGCCGCTTGTGGATAGTTGATGATTCCCATGGATTGAACGGAGCCAAACGAACCTGTATTGTTAACCGTAAACGTACCACCTTGCATATCTTCCGGACGGAGCTTGCCCGCGCGCACTTTTGCGGCTAATTCCGCAATCTCACGTGCAATCCCTTTAATCGATTTTTCATCCGCATGTTTAATAACTGGGACAAAAAGTGCGTCATCTGTCGCTACGGCAATTGAAATATTAATATCTTTCTTTTGAACAATTTTGTCTCCTGCCCACATCGAGTTCATTTGTGGGAATTCTTTTAACGCTTGAGCCACCGCTTTTACAAAAAACGCAAAATACGTTAAGTTAAACCCTTCGCGCTTTTTAAATTCGTCTTTCATCGAATCGCGATAAGCAACTAAGTTTGTCACATCGACTTCAACCATCGTCCATGCGTGCGGTGCTTCATGTTTACTGCGAAGCATGTTTGTCGCAATGGCTTTACGCACTGGTGTGACAGGAATTTCGATGTCGCCCGCTTGCACAGAAACGCTCGGTGCTTGCTGTTTTGGTAATTCCTCTTTTGGTGCGACTTCCTGTTTCGATACTTCTACTTGTTGGATCGGCTCGGCGACTTGTTTTGGCGCATCCGCTTTTGGCACGTTGCCCGATTCAATTAATTTGAGTAAATCTTTGCGCGTAATGCGTCCGCCCATGCCCGTTCCTGTCACTTGCGTTAAATCAATATTATGTTCTTGGGCGAGACGAAGAACAGCTGGAGAATAACGTCCTCGCTCACTAGTTTGTTTTTTCACCGTTTGTTTATTCGTTTGTTCGTTCGTTACCGCCAATTCTTTTTCGTTGTTCGTTGGTTTTTCTTCTCCTTGTCCTTCTCCTTCGATTTCGATCGTACAAATGACGGCGCCAACAGGCAATGTTTCTCCTTCTTTTGCGATAATTTCTTTAATAACTCCTGCAAATGAAGATGGAATTTCTGCATTTACTTTATCTGTCATCACTTCGGCAAGCGGATCGTATTTATTGACGCGATCGCCAACAGATACGAGCCATTGGCTAATCGTTCCCTCCGTTACGCTTTCACCAAGCTGTGGCATTGTAATTTTCTCAATCGCCATCGTAACTCCTCCTTAAAACTGCGCCAATTCGCGCATTGCCTTTTCGACTTTATCTGGGTTAACCATAAAGAATTTTTCCATCGTTGGCGCATATGGCATCGCTGGAACATCTGGACCAGCAAGTCGCATAATCGGTGCATCTAAATCAAATAAACAATGTTCTGCAATAATGGCAGCGACTTCGCTCATGACGCTTCCCTCTTTATTGTCTTCTGTCACAAGCAATACCTTTCCTGTTTTGCTTGCTGCTTCAATGATCGCTTCTTTATCAAGCGGATATACAGTACGCAAATCTAAAATGTGAGCAGAAATGCCTTCTTGTGCTAATTTTTCAGCAGCTTGTAATGCAAAGTGAACGCATAAACCGTACGTAATAACTGTAATATCTTCTCCTTCGCGTTTTACATCCGCTTTACCAATCGGTAATACATAATCATCCGTTGGTACTTCTCCTTTAATGAGACGATACGCTCGCTTATGTTCAAAAAATAGCACAGGGTCTTCGTCACGAATGGCCGCTTTTAATAATCCTTTGACGTCGTATGGCGTAGACGGCATAACAATTTTTAATCCCGGCTGATTCGCAAAAATCGCTTCAACTGATTGCGAATGATATAACGCTCCATGGACTCCACCGCCATATGGGGCACGAATGACAATCGGACAGTTCCAATCGTTATTAGAGCGATAACGAATGCGCGCTGCTTCAGAAATAATTTGGTTTACAGCAGGCATAATAAAGTCCGCAAATTGAATTTCTGCAATTGGACGCAATCCGTACATCGCGGCGCCAATGCCGACACCAACAATTGCAGATTCCGCTAGCGGCGTATCAATGACGCGTTCTTCACCAAATTGATCGTAAAGCCCTTGCGTTGCTTTAAATACGCCCCCCTTTTTCCCAACGTCTTCCCCGAGTACGAATACGCGCGGGTCACGTTCCATTTCTTCGCGAATCGCCATCGTAACGGCATCGATATATGAAATGACAGGCATATTTATTCCTCCTCTGCGTATACGTATTTCAACGCATGTTCTGGTTGTGCATATGGTGCTTTTTCTGCGTAGTCTGTTGCTTCGTTCACTTGTTTCATGACGCGATCGAGAATTTCTTTTTCCAACTCATCTGTTAACACGCCTACTTCTTTTAAGTAGTTTGCAAATAAATAAATTGGATCTTTTGACTTTGCTTCTGCAATTTCTTCTGGCGTACGATATGCACGATCGTCATCGTCCGACGAATGCGCTGTTAAGCGATAAGCAACCGTTTCAATTAATGTTGGTCCTTCACCACGGCGCGCACGATCGGCTGCTTCCTTGACAACGCGATATACTTCAAGCGGATCTGTACCGTCCACTGTATAACCTGGCATGCCATAGCCGATGGCACGATCTGACACTTTTTCGCATGCTAATTGTTTTTCAATTGGAACAGAGATTGCATATTTGTTGTTTTCGCACATAAAAATGACCGGCAGCTTATGAACGCCTGCAAAGTTAGCCCCTTCATGGAAGTCACCTTGGTTCGAAGATCCTTCTCCAAATGTAACGAACGATACGAAATCTTTTTTCTCCATTTTCGCTGCTAAAGCAATTCCAACTGCATGTGGTACTTGTGTTGTAACTGGAGAAGAACCGGTGACGATGCGGTTTTTCTTTTTCCCGAAATGCCCTGGCATTTGGCGACCGCCAGAGTTTGGATCTTCCGCCTTCGCAAATGCGGAAAGCATCAATTCTGTCGGCGTCATCCCAAACGTTAATACGACGCCCATATCGCGATAATATGGCAACACATAATCTTTCGTGCGATCTAAAGCGAATGCCGCTCCTACTTGCGCCGCTTCTTGTCCTTGACAAGAGATAACGAATGGAATTTTACCTGCGCGGTTTAATAACCACATCCGTTCGTCAATTTTACGCGCTAACACCATCGTTTCATACATTTGTAAAACGGTTTCATCACTCAAACCGAGTTGTTTATGACGCATCATTCATTCCTCCTTTAAAAATGAATCGCTTTTCTATCAACAGCAAGCGCTGCTTCCATCATCGCCTCTGACAGCGTCGGATGCGGATGAATTGTGTGAGCAATTTCCCACGGTGTCGCATCAAGCACACGTGCTAATCCAGCTTCGGAAATCATATCTGTGACGTGCGGACCAACCATATGCACGCCGAGCAAATCATCTGTTTTTGCATCAGCAACAATTTTTACAAACCCTTCAGCTTCTCCGTATACGAGTGCTTTTCCAATCGCTTTGAAAGGGAATTTACCGACTTTCACGTCATATCCTTTTGCCTTCGCCTCTTCTTCTGTCAAACCTACACTCGCCGCTTCTGGACGACTATAAATACATTTTGGCACCATCGCATAATCAAGCGGATGAACTTCTTTTCCAGCAAGATGCTCAATCGCAATAATCCCTTCATGTGAAGCGACATGAGCAAGCTGTAAGCCACCGATCACATCGCCAATGGCGTAAATATGTTTTTCTTTTGTTTGGTAATATTCATTCGTTTGAATAAATCCTTTTTCGACGACAATATCGGTATTTTCCAATCCGATGCCTTCAACGTTCGCTTGGCGACCGACAGAAACAAGCATTTTTTCCGCTGTAAACGTCTCGTTTTTTCCGTTCATTTCTGCTTGAATGCGCACACCATTTTCGACAACGAGTGTGTCAGGCAATACTTTTGCTTTTGTAACGATGCGTACACCACGTTGTTTTAATATTTTTTCAATTTCTTTGGAGACATCGCGATCTTCTGTTGGCAAGATGCGATCTGCGTATTCAATGACTGTAACATCCACGCCAAAGTCATTCAACATCGATGCCCATTCGATACCGATGACGCCACCACCGACAATGATGATCGAAGATGGCAACGTCTCCATGCGCAACGCTTCATCTGAAGTCATGACAAATTGACCGTCAATTGTTAACCCCGGTAGCGTGCGCGGACGAGATCCTGTTGCGATAACGACGTATTTTGGTACGAGCATTTCATTTTCTGTTCCGTCATTCATCTCAACCGAAATCGTTCCCGGCATTGGTGAAAAAATGGATGGGCCTAAAATGCGTCCCGTTCCTTCATACACGTCAATTTTTCCTTTTTTCATTAACATGTGGATGCCTTTATGCAGTTGATCAATAATGGCTTGTTTGCGCGCTTGCACTTTAGAAAAATCTAATCGTACCTCGCTAGCTATGACACCAAACGTTTCGCTTTCTTTCGTTTGTGCATACACTTCCGCGCTACGTAATAATGCTTTGCTCGGGATACATCCCGCATGCAAACACGTTCCCCCAAGTTTTCCTTTTTCGACAACTGCTGTTTTTAAACCGAGCTGAGCAGCACGAATCGCAGCGACGTATCCGCCTGTTCCGCCCCCAAGTATGACTACATCGTATTCTTTCGCCATCATTTCATCCCCTTAAACCGTTGTTTTGACCGCTTGTGGATATTGTTTTGCTTCTTCTTCTCCACGCAATACGCGAAGCGCTCCTTCAGCGAGTGCCTGCAGTTCATTCTCTCCAGGTTGCACAATGACATCAGCTATCCATTGTACGCGATCAGCAATTTCTTTTACAAACTGTTTTCCGTATGCTAAACCGCCCGTTAAAATAATGGCATCAACTTTTCCCGATAATACCGCGCTTGCCGCTCCAATTTCTTTCGCTACTTGATACGCCATCGCACTGTAAATGAGCTTTGCCTTTTCGTCGCCATTTTCAATCATTTTTTCGACTTTCACCGCATCATTCGTCCCTAAGTAACCGACGAGACCTCCGCCACCAACGAGCATGCGCATAATTTCTTCTCGATAATATTCACCAGAGAAACAGAGAGAAACGAGATCACCCGCTGGCACAGTACCGGCACGTTCAGGGCTAAACGGACCTTCTCCGTCCAATCCGTTGTTGACGTCAATGACGCGACCGCGTTGATGTGCACCGACTGTAATACCTCCGCCCATATGTGCGACGATGAAATTGACTTCCTCATATGTTTTTCCCATCTGTTTAGCAACACGACGCGCGACGGCTTTTTGATTTAATGCGTGGAAAATGCTTCGGCGCTCAATTAACGAAAATCCAGAAACGCGAGCAATCGGTTCAAGCTCGTCTACAACGACTGGATCGACGATAAACGCTGGAATATTTAATGCGGAAGCAATTTCATGCGCTAAAATTCCACCGAGATTCGAAGCGTGCTGACCGGAATAACCACGCTTTAAATCTTGTAGCATCGCCTCATTGACAGCATATGTGCCACCTTCAATCGGACGAAGTAAGCCACCGCGTCCGCATACCGCATCGAGCTTAGAAATATTAATTCCTTCATGGTCAAGCGTTTCTAAAATTGTTTGTTTGCGAAATTCGTATTGGTCAATAATTTTTTTATACGCTCGTAACGCCTCTGTATCATGGCGAATCGTTTTTTCTAAAATGGAGCGCTCGTTATCAAAAACGCCAATTTTCGTTGACGTCGATCCCGGATTAATGACTAAGATGCGAAATGAATGTTCCTGCAATGTGTAACCCTCCATTTTTTATCATCGACGAAGCGAGAACATACGTCCTCGCTTCATTGCATATTTTTAGCGCGTACGGCGACGGCTTAAAATGTGTTGACCGTTTTGTAAAAATTGGCTGCGTGATTGACGCATTTTCGCAATGCGCTCTTCAGCTAAACGGTCTGCTGCTTGATATGTTGGAATGCCGTCACGTTTCGCAATTTCGATGACTTTTTCAATATTGTTATAAATTTGTTCAACTTTTTTCATCGCACGTTCGCGGTTATATCCGTATAACTCATCCGCGACGTTAATGACGCCACCCGCGTTAATGACGTAGTCTGGCGCATAAACGATACCCATTTCATGAATGATGTCTCCATGTCTTGCTTCACGCAATTGATTGTTCGCAGCACCAGCAATAACTTTTGCTTTCAATTGTGGAATTGTTTGGTCGTTAATAATTCCGCCAAGCGCACATGGAGCGAAAATGTCGCATTGCACACTATAAATATCGTTCGGGTCTACCGCTTGCGCCCCAAATTCTTCAACAACGCGTTGTACCGCCTCTTTATTAATGTCTGTAACGATCAGCTTCGCTCCTTCTTCATGAAGATGACGGCATAAATTGTAAGCAACATTACCAACACCTTGTACCGCGATCACTTTTCCTTCAAGCGAATCGCTACCAAATGCTTCTTTTGCCGCTGCTTTCATACCGCGATACACGCCGTATGCAGTAACCGGAGAAGGATTTCCAGATGAACCGAACGCTGGTGAAATACCTGTCACATAATCCGTTTCTTCGTAAATAATGTCCATATCAGCAACCGTTGTACCAACGTCTTCCGCTGTAATATAACGGCCATTTAACCCTTGAATGAAGCGACCGAACGCACGGAACATCGCTTCGTTTTTATCTTTACGCGGATCCCCAATGATAACCGCTTTTCCACCGCCAAGATTTAATCCAGCTGCTGCGTTTTTGTATGTCATCCCACGCGCTAAACGAAGCGCATCTTCAATGGCTGCATCTTCTGATTCATACATCCACATGCGCGTACCGCCTAACGCTGGTCCAAGCGTTGTATCGTGAATCGCAATGATCGCTTTTAATCCTGATTCTTTATCTTGGCAAAATACTAATTGCTCATAGTCGTATTGTTCCATATATTTAAAAATCTCCATCTTTCGTTCCCCCTTGTTATTTGTTCGTTGCGCAAATGGCCAACGCTAGTGAGTATAATTTGCTTTCTGCTGAATCTGCTCGAGATGTTAATACAATGGGTGCTTTCGCGCCAGCAATCATCGCCCCTACTTGCGCGCGAGCAAAGTACACGAGTGATTTATATAGCACATTTCCCGTTTCAATGTTCGGCACAACTAAAATATCCGCATGTCCTGCTACCGAACTTTGAATGCCTTTATGTTGCGCTGATTCAACGGAAATGGCGTTATCTAAAGCGAGCGGTCCATCGACGATGCAATCTTTCAGCTGTCCGCGTTGATTCATCAGGGACAATGCTGCTGCATCAATCGTTGCCGGCATCGCTGGATTAACGACTTCAACGGCGGCGAGTGGTGCAACTTTCGGCATATGGATGCCAATTGCTTTTGCCACTTGTACTGCGTTCATAATAATTTCTGTTTTTTGTTGTAAATCAGGTGCGATATTCATCGCTGCGTCAGTAACAAGAATAGGACGTTCATAATGCGGCACATCAAATATAGCAACATGCGATAAAACACGGCCTGTACGAAGTCCATATTCTTTATTTAGCACCGCCTTTAAAATCGTTGCTGTCGGTACGTTCCCTTTCATCAAGACACTTGCTTCCTTTTCATGCACCGCTTTCACAGCCATATGGGCTGCTTCTTCGTTTGTCGAAGCGTGAACGATGCGGATAGCATCGTGACCGACATCTTGGACGTGTTCAGCAACGAGGCGCGATAAAACGGATTCATCGCCATATAAAATAAATCGCCCGAATCCTGCTTGTAGCGCTTGTGCGACCGCTTTTAACACTTCTTCGTCTTCTGCTGCCGCAACAGCTACCGTTGCTTCAGGAAATTGGGTTGCTTTGGTGATCAACGATTGTAGCTTCATCTCATCTGCTCAACCCCTTTGTTTTTTCGTCACCTTTTATTCTAGCAAAAAGTGTGCCAACTTCTTTTTGATTGAAAACGCTTTACTTTTATTTATTTTTGATTGCAACTTTTTGCATACTATGAACATTATTGCATGCTTTTTTTATCAAGTCCATACTTTTCAAGTTTGTAATATAAATTTCGAATAGAAATGCCAAGCTGTTTGGCAGCTGCCGTTTTATTCCCTTGACATGATTGTAAAACGTTTTCAATTACTTTTGCTTCATACTGTTCTACAAGCATCGCTAACGGTTTGTGCACAGCCGATGATTCGTGTGATGAAACATGTTCTTGCTCCTTCGGCTTATGCAACAATAAAATATGTTTACGCTCAATGATGACTTCGTTATATTTCATAAAAATCATGGCGCGCCCTAATACGTTTTCTAACTCACGCACATTGCCTGGCCAATCGTAAGAGAGTAAATAAGCGAGCGCATCATCTGTAATCCCTTCCACATTACGTCCATAGTCTTGATTTAGTTTTTGTATGAGTCGTTCACATAAAGCTGGAATATCTTGCTTTCGAGCACGTAGCGGTGGGATGTAAATCGGCATGCGATTTAACCGATAGTATAAGTCTTCACGAAAAGTCCCATCGGCAATTGCTTTTTCGAGGTGAACATTTGTTGCTGCAATGACACGTACATTAATCGGAATCGGCTTTGTGCCACCGACGCGCACAATTTCTTTTTCTTGCAGAACCCGTAATAGTTTGGCTTGCATATTAGCGGATAACTCCCCAATCTCATCTAAAAAAATGCTTCCGTTGTTTGCCTCTTCAAATAGTCCCTTTTTTCCTCCGCGTCTTGCACCAGAAAACGCCCCTTCCTCATAACCAAACAATTCGCTTTCAAGTAGTGACTCAGAAATGGCAGCGCAATTGACGCGAACGAATTTGTGATATTTTCGATCACTCGCATTATGAATAGCATGTGCAAACAATTCTTTTCCTGTCCCGGATTCGCCGCGAAGCAAAATGGTTGCTGGTGTTTTCGCTGCCAATTTCGCCTGTTCAATCGCTAACATCATTTCCTCAGACGTGCCGACGATGTCATCAAATGAATATTTCGCTTCTAACGTACGAATAATTTGACGAGCGCGTTGTAACTCAGAGGTTAACTGTTCAATTTCAGATACATCGTGAATGACACCGACACTCCCTTTTAATACCCCATCAACGATAATAGGGGCTACATTCACGACGACATCTCGCTTTTTCGGTCCGACTTTCATGCGCACACCTCTTACTGGTCGCCGTGTTTTTAACACTTTCATATGCATGCTTTCCCCTTCTGAAATATCTGCTGTCGCCGGTTTTCCGATCACTTCTTCTTCCGATAAGCCTGTTAGCTTTGTATACGCTGGGTTAATTAAAATGCCATTGCCATATTCATCAACAACGGAGATTGCTTCTTCTGACGAATGAATAATCGCTTCTAACATCGTGCGAATTTCTTTTAAATTTGTTACTTCTTCTGCCAAATGGACAACTTCTGTAATATCTTTAAATACCGCAAAAGCGCCAAACAATTTGCCGTTTTCATCGATTAACGGAATACGTGTCGTAATCATTTTTTTTCCGTTTTCTAATAACAATTCTTGATTCAACTCGACTTCTCTCGTCTGTAATACGCGTGGCAATCCGCTAGCTGGAATGACATGCAAAATATGTGATCCTATAACTTCCTTTTTCCTTTTTCCAATCATCTTCTCTGCACTTGGATTCATATGCGTTACAAAACCACGTTCATCAATCACAATCATTCCGTCATGTGTGGAGTTAAAAATCAAATCGTGCTTTGTTGTCGCTGTTTTTAACGTAGCAATAAGTTGTTCTTTTTCTTCGACAAGTTGTGCAATAATATAGGCAATATCCCCCGGAATGACGACCGTATGCGCAGCGCTTGCTTTACGCAACGTAGTAAACACTTCGTCGTCTCCTGTGACTTCAACAATGACGTCAATATCGTCCGTTAACACATCGCGCCAATGGTTGCTCGTTTGAATACCCATGTCACGCGCAGCCTTTATCCCTGGTGCATCGTCGTTTCGATCGACAATCGCCACCACATCCATCAATTTCGTTTCATGAAACATTTTTAATAACGCACTTCCACCTTTGCCTGCCCCGACAATTAATACTTTTTTCATTCCCATCACCTATTCGTTTGCAATTTTTTGCAGACGCTTTCATCATACATTGTTTTTCTCTTCTTGACAAACCATCAAAAACATTTATGATGAAAACAGAACAAACGGAAAGGGTTTTGTTTTATGCAACGAATGATCGCCCTGCTTATCTTACTTATTCCTGGGTTTATAGCAGCATTGGGGATTAAATGGATGCGTGATACAATATTCGGTATTTTACACGCACCTATTCCTTCACTTATTGTGCAGTTTTTGCTTGGCTTATTTTGTTTTCTTGTCGGTCTTGGCTTTATTGCAGGATTTATTTTGCATCGCGATCGAAAACGAAATAAAGTGCAACCACGCTTCCAAAAAAAGAAACGCTTCGATTCAGAGTGATCGAAGCGTTTTTTCACGTACGTTTTGCGCTTTTTCTGGGAAATCGGTAAATATACCATCTACCTCATATTGAAACATCGTTTTCATCAACTCTTCTTTATTGATCGTAAAAGGGCGGACGAGCAAGTGATGGGCATGAGCCGCTTCCACAAACGATCGATCTACAGTTGGATGATACGGATGAAGCGCTAGCGCCTGTAACGTATGAGCGTAGCTCCACGGCCGATGCAACTTTTCCATATATAGTAGCGCTGTTTCAATATGGGGAGCCAATTGGTGACATGTTGCCATACTTTCGTGGTTGAACGAGGAAAAAATGACACGCGATGCTAAATCGTATCGTTCAACAAGTTCAATCACTTTTTCTTCTAACCGTTCATAAGGGATCAGGTTGTTTTTTAGTTCAATATTGATGAGTAACGACGTGTTTTTTGCCCACTCAAGCACTTCTTGTAACGATGGAATGGGACAAAAGCCGTATTTTTTAAATTTATAATTAGCATTTAATTTCCGTAATTGCCGATACGTCATTTGTCCTACCCATCCTGTTCCATCTGTTGTTCGATTTACTGTTTCATCATGAATAACGACGACAACCCCATCTTTCGAAAGTTGCACGTCAAGTTCAATTCCGTCCGCTTGCACACGTGCCGCTTCCATAAACGAAATCATTGTATTTTCCGGATGCGTTCCTGCCGAACCACGATGAGCAAAAATATGTGTCATCCTTTTCCCACCTTAAAAAATGTTTTATACTTAACATATGAAAGGAGTGAGATGTATGCGACCGTTACAAATTTCGTTAGAAACCGCCCAAAAGCTAGCAAAAGCATTAAATGTCCCGCTAGAACAAATTATGCACATGCCTCAGCACATATTAATCCAAAAGTTACTTGAGATCGAAAAAAAGGAACAACAAAAAAGGTAGCCGCTCGACTACCTTATTTTTATTAGCTCGCTTTATGTTCAAGTCTTAGCCGATCAGCAACCATCGCAATAAATTCGGAATTTGTCGGTTTCGCTTTTGACATGCTAACGGTATGGCCGAATAAAGAAGAAATTGATTCCAAATTACCACGACTCCATGCCACTTCGATCGCGTGACGAATTGCCCGCTCGACGCGACTAGCCGTTGTATTGTATTTTTTTGCAATATCTGGATAAAGCACTTTCGTAATGGATCCGAGCAACTCAACATCGTTGTATACCATTGCAATCGCTTCACGCAAATATAAATATCCTTTAATATGCGCCGGGACGCCGATTTCGTGAATAATGTTCGTAATGCTTGCGTCTAAATTTTTCGGTTTTCCGTCACGAATTGGCGCAAGAAGCGGTCGTTTGAGTACGGCTGGTTTTTTGCCACATACGCGGCGAATTTGATTGACTAAATGCTCAATATCAAACGGTTTTAAAATGAAGTAAGAAGCGCCAAGTTCAACTGCTTTTTTCGTTACATCTTCTTGTCCGAACGCCGTTAACATAATGACGTTTGGTAACGGTTGTTTAATTATACGCAACTTCTCTAATACAGCCAAACCATCTAAATGCGGCATAATGATGTCAAGAACGAGAACATCAGGATCGCGATCGCGCAGCAACTGCAAGCAATCCTGTCCGTTATATGCCACGCCAATGACTTCCATATCCCCTTGGCTTGTAATGTATTCTTCAAGCAAATGCACTAACTCACGATTATCATCTGCAATGCACACTTTAATTGTACTCACGAAATCCTTCCTCCCTAAAGCAATGATCTTTTGTCACATACGTGCTTAATTCGACGCAATGGACAAAAATCCTTTCTCTTTTGCAAAATTAGTCAAATAATTTATATTTTTCATAAAATATTTATACGTGCTTTTTCTTTCATTTTACACTACATATTTACGTCGTGTCATGATAAAATATGACAAATTGCGTAGAAAAACAAAAAGCAAGCTAATATTAGCTCGCTTTTTGCTCATTTCGGTCATAAATATTAATTCCAGCTTCATGCAACATCCATTCAATGTGGACACCATAGCCGGATGTCGGGTCATTGACAAATACGTGTGTGACGGCCCCAATAAGCTTACCATCTTGAATGATTGGACTTCCACTCATCCCCTGTACAATTCCGCCTGTTTTTTCTAGCAACCGTGGATCGGTCACTTTAATGACCATTCCTTTCGTTGCTGGGAATTTTTGTGGTGTCACACTAACAATTTCAACATCAAACGCTTCTACCTGATCTTGTTCGACGACGGTTAATATTTTCGCGGGACCTTTTTTTACATCTGTCGACAGAGCAATGGGCATCGGTTTGTCAAAAATACCATTTTGAATCGGTTTTGAGAGTTTACCAAAAATACCGAACGGGCTGTTCGTTCTAATGTCACCAATCACTTGTTTATCGGCCGAAAATCTTGCTAGCTTTTCACCAGGACTTCCATTTCTTCCTTTATCGATTGCCGTCACTGTTGACTTCACAATCGTTCCATCTCGAACGATAATTGGCTTTTTCGTATCCATGTCGGAGATGACATGTCCGAGTGCTCCATATATGTTTGATTTCGGATCGAAAAACGTCATTGTCCCAATTCCAGCTGCTGAATCACGAATGTATAATCCGATACGATACGCCTGATCGTGCTTATCTTTCAACGGAGTAAGTGTTGTTTCAAACGTATCGTGATCACGAGAAACGGTTAATCGTAAAGGTTTACCCGTTCTTCCCGCCTCTTCAATGAATGGAGAAACATCCGTCATTTTTTCGATTTTTTGTCCGTTAATGTGGGTAATCGCGTCCCCTACTCGAATGCCAGCCTTCTCCCCGGGAGATTGTTTTCCTTGTTCCGTCTCCACTAAATGGTGACCGACGACAAGAACGCCAATCGTATTTAACTTCACGCCGATCGATTGACCACCGGGAACAACTTTGAAATCTGGCAATACTTTTACATTTACTTGTTTAATTGGAAATCCTGCCATTTGTAAAATGACATCGCTTTCTCCAACATGTTCTCCACTAATCGCTAATTTTTCTTTTTGTCGAACAGAAACAGCGTTTGTCGTTATCGCATGAGCAGAACCAAACACAGGCACATGAGCCGTTTGTCCTTGAAATAACACAATTTGTTTTGGAATATTTACATACTTTTGAAATGGTGTTGCCATACTTAGAACGATAAAAGAAACAAGGAGAAATGCACCTATTCCTTTTCTTAACTTGTCAAAATTCAAATGTCTTCACTCTCCTCGTTCCTACGTACACACCGAATCCTACACTATTTAATGTTGCCTGAAACAAATGAAATATAACCGGATAAAATGAAAAAAACAATGTCAATGTTGGTATTTATGTTGTTTCGTTTTTGATCTTTTTAGCTAATTGCAATAACTCACGTGCATGCTGTTTCGTTAAGTCTGTAATCTCCACTCCAGAAATCATACGGCTAATTTCGTTAATTTTTTCTTGTTCGTTTAACGCTTCCACCGTTGTTTTTGTCCGTCCATCTTTCGTTTCTTTTGCAATAAATAAATGCGTATCCGCCATCGCTGCCACTTGTGGTAAGTGCGAAATGCATAATACTTGCGAATGGCGTGCTACGCGATAAATTTTTTCCGCAATGGCTTGAGCGACGCGACCGCTTACACCGGTATCGACTTCATCAAAAATAATAGATGTGACACCTTGATGTTTAGAGAAAATGCTCTTTAAGGCAAGCATCATGCGCGATAATTCTCCACCTGATGCAACTTTGGCAAGCGGTTTTAACGGTTCCCCTGGATTCGTTGAAATGTAAAACTCAACTTCGTCCATCCCGTCTGCTTGCAACTTTACAGGCGTTCCGTCAAGCAATGGATCATCGTACGTTCCTTGACGTTTTCGAAAAACAACATCAAACGTCGTTTTTTCCATGTATAAATCTTTTAGTTCTTGATGAATGTCGTCGATCAGTTGTTTCGCATATTGCATACGCAATTCGCTTATATGTTTCGCTTCAACTAATAAATCAGCCATAATGGATTGAAGTTCGATCTGCAATTTATGAATATGATCATCGCGGTGTTGAATCGTTTCAATTTCTTCTTCCACTTTCGCCGCATATTCTAAGATGTCACGTACCGTTTGGCCGTATTTGCGTTTCAAATGGTTAATTTCATTTAAGCGACTTTCAATTTCATCAAGTCGAAGCGGATCGTATTCTAATTGATCTAATTGCTCACGCAGTTGATGAGCCACTTCTTCTAACAAATAATAACAGTTCGATACAACTTCTTGGGCTTGTTTCAACGATGAATCGATTTCGCTCACATGATCTAAATGATTCATCGCTAATCCAATCCAATCAAGTCCGCGTTGCTCCCCGTAAAGCGCTTCATAGCTACTTTGTAACGCCTCGTATATTTTCTGGAAGTTAACGATTTTTCGCCGCTCTTCCATTAGCTGTTCATCTTCATCTAACTGTAGCTCTGCTTTTTGAATTTCATCTAACTGAAACGTTAATAAATCTAAACGATGAGCCATTTGTTGCTCATTTTCATTTAACTTTTGTAGCTGACGCTTGACTCGCTCGTATGCGGTATACAAAGATCCGTATTCTTCCAACGCTTCGCGAATACGCTCACCGCCATATTCGTCTAATAAATGTAAATGCTTACTTTCATCAAGCAATTCTTGATGCTCATGTTGTCCGTGAATATCGACAAGGGTGGAGCCAATTTCACGCAATGTAGCGATCGTGACTAATTTTCCGTTTACGCGACAGACGCTTTTTCCGTTTATCGTTAGCTCTCGACGAAGCACAATCATCCCATCGCTTATATCGATGCCAAGCTCGGCACATTTGCTGTAACACGGGTGATCACCTTGTTCAAGCAAAAAAAGACCTTCGATTTCTGCTTTTGTTTCGCCGTATCGAACAAATTCTGCTGAGCCGCGTCCGCCAATTAACAAATGAATGGCATCAATAATAATGGATTTTCCCGCTCCCGTTTCTCCAGTTAAAACAGTTAATCCTTTTTCAAACGAAAGCGAAAGGGATTCAATAATGGCAAAATTTTTGATAGATAACTCCGCTAACATCTTCCGCTCACACCTTTATTACAGCATGTCCAACAATCGTTTTGAAATAACTTCTGTATCTTCTGGCGTGCGGCAAATAATTAAACACGTATCGTCGCCACAAATCGTGCCAACAATTTCATCCCATTCTAAATGATCGAGCAGTACACCGATAGCGTGCGCATTTCCCGGCAGCGTTTTCATAACGAGCAAGTGACCTGCTCCATCAATTTTTACAAATGCATCCATGAGCGCTCGTTTTAACTTCTGGAGCGGATTAAATCGTTGATCGGCAGGTAAGCTATATTTATATCGTCCATCCATCATCGGCACTTTGACTAAATGAAGTTCTTTAATGTCGCGAGACACCGTTGCTTGTGTGACGTTAAAACCTTCTTTGCGCAACATATCCACAAGTTCATCTTGTGTTTCAATATCATGATTTGAAATAATTTCACGAATTTTAATATGACGTTGTCCTTTATTCAACGAAAACACCTCTTTCGTGTGTATAGCATATGCATATTTATACTTCTATGTTACCGAACGATAGACGGGCAAACAAGAGGGAATAACCGATCGTTATTCCCCCGCATGTTCTTTATTTTCTTTCAACTCGTCATGTGCCCGAGCAACTACTTCTTCTGGAGAAACAGTCAAGCGATTTTCTCCTACTTCTTTGCCTTCCCAACGTAAATGAAGCAAAAATTCAATATTTCCGTCACCGCCTGTGATCGGCGAGTGGGTTAGCCCAATAATGTCGTACCCTTCTTGTTGCGCAAATGCAGTAATTGTTTCAAGGACGTGCACATGAACACGTGCATCGCGGACAATCCCCTTTTTTCCGACAAACTCTTTTCCCGCTTCAAATTGCGGTTTGACTAGAGCAACGATATCGCTATGCGGCACTAAAATCGTTTTTAAGACGGGTAAAATTAATTTTAATGAAATAAACGACACATCGATCGTTGCAAAGTTTGGTAAGCCGTGTTGAAAATCACTCGGCGTCACATAACGAAAGTTCGTTCGCTCCATGACTACAACACGCTCATCTTGACGCAGTTTCCATGCGAGCTGATTGTATCCCACATCAAGAGCGTATGACAACTTCACCCCATTTTGCAACGCACAGTCCGTAAATCCGCCTGTCGATGCACCAATGTCGACCATAATCTTATCTTTTACTTCAAGCGCGAACATTTGTAACGCTTTTTCAAGTTTGAGTCCCCCGCGACTCACATACGGTAGCGCATTTCCTTTCACCGTTAGCGGAATGTCCACGGGAACTTTTTCCCCTGGTTTGTCAAGCCGCATTTCGTTTGAATACACAAGGCCAGCCATAATTGTTCGCTTCGCCTTTTCGCGCGTTTCAGCCAATCCGCGTTCGACAAGCAATACATCTAAACGTTCTTTCTTCCCTTTCATCTCTCATGCCCTTTTTCTTTTTTTCGGAGTTAATAAACAAATTCGTTCCATTACATGTTCAGTCGTTAGTCCAATTTCTTCAAGAAGTTGCGACACACCGCCATGTTCAATAAAACGGTCCGGAATGCCCATTCGATCAATAATCGCCCCATGATACCCGTGATCATGAGCAAATTCAATTACAGCACTACCAAATCCACCTTGAAGTACCGCTTCTTCAATTGTAAGTAACGGCATGTTTTGTTGCAGTAGCGTATGCAACATCGCTTCATCAAGTGGCTTAATAAAACGGGCGTTGACAACTTGTACAGAAATGCCTTCATTTGCAAGACGTTCAGCTGCTTGAAGCGCCATCGGAATCGTCGTACCAAACGTTAGAATGGCAACGTCTGTTCCTTCACGCAACATTTCCCACGTACCGATCGGAATTTTTTTCAATTGCTTATCCATCGGCACACCAAGACCATTACCACGTGGAAAACGCATCGCAATCGGGCCGCCATCGTATTGAATGGCTGTATACACCATATGTTGCCCCTCATTTTCATCTTTTGGCATCATTAATACGATGTTTGGAATGTGACGTAAAAAGGCGATATCAAACACTCCTTGATGCGTTTCACCATCCGCACCAACGAGCCCTGCCCGGTCAATGCCGAGAAACACGTTTAAATTTTGACGACAAATGTCGTGAACAACTTGGTCGTACGCCCGTTGTAAAAATGTTGAATAAATCGCTAAAAACGGTTTCATCCCTTGCGTCGCTAAACCAGCAGCCATCGTGGCAGCATGTTGCTCAGCAATCCCGACGTCGTACATACGATCAGGGAATTCGCTTGCGAACCCTTCTAATTTTGAGCCAACAGGCATCGCTGGCGTAATGGCAACAATGCGACGATCTTCGCGCGCTAATTTCCGCACCGTTTCACTCACGAGCGCACTCCAAGATGGAGCAGATTGCTTCGATTGAATGAAATCACCCGTTTCAATTTTATACGGTCCTGTTCCGTGCCACGTTCCTACTTTATCGTTTTCTGCCGGGTGATATCCTTTTCCTTTTTTCGTGATGACGTGAACAAGAACAGGTCCTTTCGTCTTTTTCGCATAATGTAAGTTTTCAAATAAGTCGTCAAAGTTATGGCCATCTACCGGGCCAAAGTACGTAAAGCCGAGTTCTTCAAAAAATACGCCTGAAACGAGCAAATATTTAATGCTATCTTTGACACGTTCCGCTGTTGTAGCAAGCTTTCCGCCGACAGCTGGAATTTTCTTTAACAACATTTCTAATTCATCTTTTACCCAATGATACTTTCCTGCTGTTCGCAGGCGACCAAGTACATTATGAAGCGCTCCCACGTTTGGAGCAATTGACATTTCGTTATCGTTTAAAATGACAATCATATCTTTTTTCTCATGTCCGATATGGTTTAACGCTTCTAGCGCCATTCCGCCGGTGAGCGCGCCGTCTCCGATGATCGGAACGATATATTCGTTTGTTCCCTTTAAATCACGCGCAATCGCCATACCCATTGCAGCGGATAACGATGTCGAGCTATGTCCCGTTTCCCATACGTCATGTTCGCTTTCGCTACGTTTTGGAAAGCCGCACAATCCTTTATATTGTCGCAACGTATCAAATTGACTAGCACGCCCAGTTAAAATTTTATGCACGTACGACTGATGACCAACATCCCAAATCAGTTTATCTGTTGGGCTATCAAACACTTTATGAAGCGCAATTGTCAATTCAACGACTCCAAGATTCGGACCAATATGCCCACCTGTTTTCGATAATTTCTCAATTAAAAATTGTCGAATTTGCTCGCTCAGTTGAACGAGTTGTTCATTTGACATTTGCTTTAAAAATTTTGGGTTTTGAATCGCTGTAACATCCAACGCGATCACTCTCTTTCATGTAAGCTAAAACAACTGGTATCATACAATTTTATGTATTTTAATTATACAGATAAACATGTTTGTACGCAAAAAAGAGCCGCTTACACGAACGTGTGAACGGCTAACATTTCTTTTCCACTATACCACATGTTGCTTCTTTCCTCAATGCTCTTAATGATCCCGCGTTTCGACAATATCACAAATATAATGTAATAGCGATGCATCAATTTTTGCTTCATCAAGAAGTTTGCGCGCTTCTTTCATATGATCGTAAAGTTTTTTCTTTGCCCCATCAAGCGTCAAAAGAGACGGATATGTCGATTTATCGTTTTCGATGTCGCTACCTACTTTTTTCCCAATTTTTTGCTCGTCTCCTTCAATATCTAAAATGTCGTCGCGAATTTGAAACGCTAAACCGAGATGGTCAGCAAATAATGTTAACAATGTTAATTGTTGTTCTGTTGCTTCACCTAATATCGCACCTGCCCGAATGCTATATTGCAACAACTTTCCAGTTTTATGGCGGTGAATGTATTCTAATTGTTGCAAACTAATTGTTTTTCCTTCTCCTTCAAGGTCGGCTACTTGTCCGCCAACCATTCCTTCGGGTCCAGCTGCTTTTGCTAATTCAGAAATAAGACGAACTTTTACATCCGATGAAATGGTTTTGTCATCTGCAACTACTTGAAAAGCGTATGTCAGTAACGCGTCGCCTGCTAAAATCGCATTCGCTTCACCAAATACTTTATGATTTGTCGGTTTACCGCGTCGTAAATCATCGTTATCCATGCTCGGCAAATCGTCATGAATGAGTGAATACGTATGAATCATTTCAAGCGCACAGGCAACAGACATACCGATGTCAATTGGTTTACGAAACGCATGTAACGTTGAGAGCAACAAAAGAGGGCGAATCCGTTTTCCTCCTGCTTGCAACGAATAGAGCATCGCTTCTTTGATCGTTTGAGGTGCTTGCAATGATTCAATATACGCCGGTAGCTGCTGTTCGATTTGCTCTTTATATTGCCGCAATAACTTTTCCACAACTACTCCTCCTGCACTGTAAACGGTTCAAGCTGTCCATCTTCCCGTAAAATAAACTCCATTTGTTTTTCCACTTGTTGGAGTTTGTCATGACAAAACTTCGATAATTTCATGCCCTCTTGAAAAAAATGAATCGCTTCTTCAAGCGGAACATCTCCTTCTTCTAGCTTTTGTACAATCTCTTCAAGCTTGTTCATCGCTTCTTCAAACGTCATACGTTCTCCTCCTCAATATTTGAAACAATACAATGTGCGCGCCCGTCTTGAAAGCGGATATGAACACGATCTCCTGTTTGCAATTGTGTTACCGTCTTAATGAGCGTTTCTTGCTCATCATACGCAAGGCTATAACCACGCTCCATAATTTTCAATGGGCTAAGCGCATCGAGCTTCGCCATCGTTGTTGCAAGCGACCACTTTTTTTGTTTCATCACATCGTTCATATTGCGAACGATGGTTTGTTGTAACGTACGAATACGATCAGTCGCTTTTTCGATTCGCGATTGCGGATGATGTGCAAACAATGTGAGTTGTAGTTGTTGGAGTTTATGCTCTTTTTGTTTTAACATATCGTTCATTTGTCGTTGCAATCGGTCAACAAGCATATCTAACTGCTGCTCTTTTTGTTCGTAAAGCCGTTTCGGATAGCGAAACGCATACGATGAACGCAACGATTGAAGCCGTTTTTGTTCCGCATTTAACCGTTCTTTCGTCGCTCGAATGAGACGAGCTTGTTGGTCGGATACACGCGAAAGCAAATCTGCGACATGCGGCACAGCAAGTTCCGCTGCCCCTGTCGGCGTCGGCGCACGCAAATCCGCAACAAAATCAGCGATCGTATAGTCTGTCTCATGTCCGACAGCAGAAATAATCGGAACGCGCGAGGCAAAAATCGCTCGCGCCACGATTTCTTCGTTAAACGCCCAAAGTTCTTCAATCGAACCTCCACCGCGTCCGACGATGAGCACGTCAATATATCCGATATCATTTGCTTTTTGAATCGATTGAACGATCGATAACGGAGCTTGCTCCCCTTGAACGAGCGTCGGAAATAAAATCACTTTTGCGAGCGGATAGCGGCGGCGAATCGTCGTTAAAATATCGCGAATCGCTGCCCCCGTTGGCGATGTTACAACACCAATATGTTGCGGGAATTTCGGAATCGGCTTTTTATGCTCTTTAGCAAATAGCCCTTCCTGCTCTAGTTTCTTTTTTAACTGCTCATACGCTAAATAAAGCGCACCGACACCATCCGGTTGCATCTCTTTTACGTATACTTGATACGTTCCGCTTGGCTCGTATACGGAAATTTCACCGCGCACAAGCACAGTCATTCCGTTTTCTGGTTTCAATGTTAGCTGGCGATTATACCCTGCGAACATAACGGCTTGAATGCGTGCTTGTTCATCTTTTAACGTAAAGTACATATGTCCACGCGAATGATATGTAAAGTTGGAAATTTCCCCTTTAATCCATAAATCTTGCAAATGGGGATCGACTTCAAATTTCCGCTTAATGTATTTCGTTAATGCCGCAACCGTTACATACCTCATTTCTGCCACGAAAATAACCTCGCTTACTTATGTTGTTCACGCGCTGCTTGCACCGTGTTGTGCAACAGCATCGTAATCGTCATCGGCCCGACACCTTTTGGCACAGGAGTAATGTAGCTTGCTACTTGTTTTACATCATCAAAATCGACATCTCCGCATAACTTTCCGTTTTCTAGTCGATTCACACCGACGTCGATTACAATTGCTCCTTCTTTCACATATGAAGACGTAATAAGCTTCGGTTTGCCGACCGCAACAATTAAAATATCTGCTTGGCGTGTGATCGCTTCTAAATCGTTTGTTCGGGAATGGCAATACGTGACTGTCGCATGCTCGCGCAAAAATAGTTGACCGACCGGCTTGCCGACGATATGACTTCGTCCAACGACAACGACATGTTTTCCAGTAATATCAACTTGCAAAGATTGAACCATATATAAAATACCATATGGTGTACAAGGTAAAAAGGCGCGTTGTCCGATCATCATTCGCCCGACATTTAACGGATGAAAACCATCGACATCTTTTTCTGGCGCAATTGCTTCAATCACATGTAATTCATTAATTTGCGACGGTAGCGGCAATTGCACTAAAATGCCGTGTATTGAGCGGTCTTTGTTTAGACGAGCAATTTGCTCTAGCAAAAACGATTCGGATATGTCATTTGGAAAAGTGAGTAAAATCGAACGAATGCCAATTTCTTCACATGCCTTTTGTTTCGCTTTTACGTACGATTGTGAAGCAGGATGATCTCCAACAAGAATAACAGCTAACGCTGGCTCAATACCTTCTCGTTTTAACTGTTCGACTTCTTTTGCTAATTGCGCTCGCTTTTCTTTTGCTAATTCAAAACCGTTAATGATTTGTGCTGCCATAAACCCTTCTCCCCCTTATTCGTTTAAGACAATGTTTCTTTTATTTTTGCAAGCACGCCGTTAATAAAGCGACTTGATTTTTCATCGCCAAACACTTTAGCTAACTCAATAGCTTCATCCATACTTACACTCAACGGGATATCGTCCATATATTTCATTTCAAATACAGCCATACGTAAAATCGAGCGATCGACGTTTGTGACACGCTCTAACGTCCATTTTTCTAAATGTTGGCGCAATAAATCATCAATTTCTTTTTGATGTTCAACTACGCCAAAAACAAGCATCTCCATAAACGGATCTGTTTCTTCTTCAATGACGTTCGCAACCGCTTCGTGTGGCTCAATGCCTCCTACGTCAATTTGAAACAATGCTTGCAATGCTTTTTCTCTTGCTGTATGCCGTTTCATGACCAAAACCCTTTCTATCATATTGTCGAAAAGTATATCATGATCATACCATATTTCGACGAAAGAAAACACTCACCCATGGAAAAAGGGCGATCTCATCAATGAGATTGCCCCTCTTCTTTATTCGACTTCCGTCTCTACTTTCGGTGTTTCAAATTGAACACCAACAATATGAACGTTCACTTCAGCTGTCTCTAGCCCTGTCATCGTCAACAACGCTTGACGAACGTTCTCTTGAATTTTTTGTGAGACCGTTGGAATAGATACGCCAAAGTTCATGACACAATAAATATCAATGATAATGCCGCGATCTGTTAAGTCGACTTTTACACCTTTGCCATGATTTTTTTTCCCTAGCCGTTCTACAACACCGGCAGCAAAGTTGCCACGCATTTGCGCCACCCCTTCAATTTCAGAAGCCGCAATGCCAGCGATGACTTCAATAACTTCCGGTGCAATTTCTACTTTCCCTAAACCGTTATGGCCATTTTCCATTTCTAATACGTGTTCAGACATAACAAATGCCCTCCTTTATCATTAAGAGTTCATTACATCGTATGTTTCTAAAAACTTTGTATTAAAGTTTCCTTCGACAAACTTTTCATGCTCGAGCAATTTCAAATGAAACGGAATCGTCGTATGAACTCCTTCAATAACAAACTCACTCAATGCGCGTTTCATGCGTGCGATCGCTTCTTCGCGCGTCGGTGCATGAACGATCAGTTTGGCAATCATCGAATCGTAATACGGCGGAATCGTATAACCTGGATAAGCAGCAGAATCCACTCGCACACCAAATCCCCCTGGAGGCAAGTACATTTGAATTTTCCCAGCCGATGGCATAAAGTTTTTCGCAGGGTTTTCCGCATTAATACGGCATTCGATAGACCAACCGTTAAACTTCACATCTTCTTGTTTCAACGTTAATTTCTCACCAGAGGCAACGCGAATTTGTTCTTTAATTAAATCGACACCTGTCACCATTTCCGTCACAGGATGTTCTACTTGGATGCGCGTGTTCATTTCCATAAAATAAAACTGACGATTGCGATAATCGTAAATAAATTCAACTGTTCCTGCCCCGGTGTATTGAACGGCTTGCGCTGCTTTGACAGCTGCTTCCCCCATTTTTTGACGCATATCTTCGTCAAGCACAGGGGATGGTGTCTCTTCGAGCAATTTTTGTAAACGACGTTGAATTGTACAATCGCGCTCACCAAGATGAATCACATTCCCATATGAATCGGCTAACACTTGAATCTCCACATGACGAAAATCTTCGATGTATTTTTCAATATATACCCCTGGATTTCCAAACGCTGTTGCTGCTTCTTGTTGTGTGATCGTAATTCCTTTAATGAGCTCTTGCTCATTTCGAGCGACTCGAATGCCTTTTCCACCGCCACCTGCAGTTGCCTTAATAATAACAGGATACCCGATTTCGTTCGCTAGCGCAATTGCCTCGTCCATGCTTTCAATGATTCCTTGTGAACCAGGAACGATCGGAACCCCAGCTTGTCTCATCGTTTCACGTGCAACATCTTTCGTTCCCATTTTTGTAATCGCTTCCGGACTTGGTCCGACAAACGTTACGTTACACTCACGGCACAGTTCAGCAAAATCAGCATTTTCAGCTAAAAAACCATATCCTGGGTGAATGGCGTCACATTGGGTTAACGTCGCCACGCTCATGATGTTTGTGAAATTTAAATAGCTGTCTTTAGACGTTTTTGGACCGATACAATATGCTTCGTCTGCTAATTGAACATGAAGCGCTTCACGATCCGCCTCAGAAAATACAGCAACCGTCTCGATGCCAAGTTCTTTGCACGCCCGAATAATTCGAACAGCAATTTCCCCACGATTGGCGATTAACAATTTTTTTATCATCTCGATCGCTCCTTTATTCAGGCTTCACAAGGAATAAAGGTTGTCCATATTCAACGAGCTGGCCGTTTTTCACAAGCACTTCTACAATTTCTCCATCGACTTCTGCTTCGATTTCGTTAAACAATTTCATTGCTTCAACAATACATACAATCGTATCTTTTTTCACTTTATCGCCAACTTTTACGTACGGCGCAGCATCTGGTGACGGTGCTGCATAAAACGTACCGACCATCGGCGACGTAATCGTATGTAAGTTTTCTGTTGCAACAACTTGTTTTTCCGGCTTCACTTCTTCTTTCACTTCCACCTTTTCAACGACTGGTGTCACCGGCGTTTGTTGTTGAAAGACAGCTGTTTGTGGCACGTCCACTTTCGGTGCGGCAACGACAACTTGTTCTGTTGCTCCAGCTTTTTTCATTTTAATTTTTGAGCCATCGTGTTCATATACAAACTCGACAATGTTTGACTCGTTTACTAATCGGATTAATTCGCGAATTTCTTGGATTTTCAACATTGACTTACACCCCTCGCCCCATCATTTGTAGAAAAAGATTATACAATACCATGATACGACACACCTTTTCCATTATTCAATAAAATGATAAGAAAATGTTAGTAAATTTATATCTGGTCATAAAAACAATTACTATTATATAGTATTATAAAATTCGTTTTCAACCGAAAAAAAATAACCGGATTTCCGGTTATTTTTGAAAACGAACAGCTACGTCTTGCACGCGGCCAAGTTCACTTTGCACGAGTTGGATAATTTCATTCGCGGCTTTTTTCGAATGTTCTTTTGCTTTTACTGTAATATGCACTTGATTTTCGTGAACGCGAACGAGCGCATCGTCGTATCCTTTCGATTTAATTAACGTTTCTAACACTGCTTCTTTTTCCGCAATGTTCGATAGTTGTTGCAACTGATCAATCGCTTTGCTTTTTTCTTCGGCAGATACGTTATTGGAAGCGACAATGGCATTGAGTTCTTGACGTAACTTGCTTCGCTCATCCTCAATTTCGAGTCGAAGCGCTGTAAATAAATCGTCGCTTCCTGTATTCGTTTGTTCAACCGCCACATCTTCCTCATTTGCGACTTCTTCTTTCATGGCTTCATCCGTCGGTTTTAAACCTTTTTCATTGTTTGCCTCTTCCTTTTGTTCAAACGCTACTTGCTCTGTAAGCTGAGGACTTGTTACATAATACACCGATAAAACGACAACTAAACTAAACATTGTTAACAACCAAACCGTTTGTTTTTTCAACATATGTTCTCCCCCTTACTTTTTTGGTAAAACAGCAACGCGATGGCTTGGAACGTTCAACGTTCGCGTCACTGCTTCGACAATCCATTTTTTCACTTGCACTTGATCGGCTCCTTTCGCAACAACAAGCACACCACGAATATCTGGTTTTTTCGTTTGCAAAACGAGAGGTGTTTCTTCGTCTCCTTTGCGCACGATCACAATTTTTTCGTCTGTTGATTCATCTTCAATTTGACGCTTTCCTCCTTCTTTATCTTCTTCCGTCGTTCGTTTTTTTTGAACGGTTGCATTTTTTTCAAGTACATTTTGTTCTGTAGCGTCGACATTTACGATCACTTTTACTTCACCAACGCCAACAATCGCTTCAAGTGCTTCTTTTAGTTGTTGTTCGTATCGTTCTTCATAGTCGGCAATTTGCTTTAATTTTTTTTCTTCATCTGATTGGCGAAATACAGCTTGAGTGGTTTCTTGCTGAACTTGTTTGGACGAAGAAAAGTTGAACACGTTGCCAAAAATCATAAACGATAAACCGAAAACGAAAAGGATGGCGATGAATCCGTTTTTTTCAATCCATTGTTTCACCCCTCCCTACTCCCTCCTTTCTAGATGAATCGTAATCATCTCAGGGTCTACTTCCCACATATGCGCTAAAAAGCGGGCGATGTCGTCATGTTGTTCCGTTGTTGATGGCGATGATTGAATGCGAATTGGTTTGACAACAGAAGTCGCTTCTTCTGCCAACTCTACCGTAATCGCTTCAATCGGAGGGGGGATTTGGTCTGACTCCCCAATCGTTAATGAAATGTCCGTCACCGTTAACCCATATGTGCGCATCAACTCCTCAGCCGCTGTGTTCTTTAGCTGGACAGCCATTTGTTCTAAAATATATGCACGTTGCGAGGCTTGTATTTCTTTTTTCTTTCTTTCAATGTCATTTTCAATCGTTTCATTTTGTTGTTGCTGAATTGAAACAAACCACGTATCTACGTTTCCGTGAAACAAACGAAGAAGCGGAGAAAATAATATGAAAATAAACAATAGACCGACGACCATTTTGACATACTTTTGAAACGAACCGTTTGGTAAAATCAGTTCAATGACAACGGCTAGCAAAATAAATGTAATGAGATGAGCAATCCATTCTGTCAAGAGTCCCACAGCGTCCATTCCCCTTTCAGCGAACCATCATCGTTAAATTTCCTGCTGCAATGATGACGGTCATGCTTAAAAAAAACATAAGCGATACGATCATCAAGGCAACGAGTACATACATAATGCTTTTGCTCATGATGCTTAAACAGGAAATGACGATGCCTCCTCCCATCGGTTGTAATATAGCAGCTGCTAGTTGATAAATAAGCGCAATGACTAAAATTTTGATCGCTGGAAACGCTGCAATTAAGAGCAATAAAGCGACTCCGAACAACCCAACTGTATTTTTTAATAAGACGGAGGCAGTGACAACGGTGTCAGCGGCGTCAGTGAACATTCTTCCAATGATAGGAATGAAGTTTCCTGCGACAAATTTAGCCGCCCGTATCGCAATTCCGTCAGCAATGGCGGTTGTCGCTCCTTTGACAGACAACACGCCGAAGAAAATCGTCAACATGATCCCGAGTGAACCGACGCTAATGTTGCGCAACAAATTTGCTAGTTTTGTTACTTTATAATGTTCGCTCAATAAGCTAACAATGCTTAAAATTGTCGCTAAAAACAAAAGCGGCAATGAAAAACGTTCAACGACCGTCCCTGTTATATTCATAAAAAACAGCACAATCGGATGGAAAAAGGCAACAGATACAACTCCCCCTGATGACGCCATCAGCGCCAGTAAAATGGGTAAAAGCGCAATCATAAAGCTTGTCATCGTCTGAATAGCTTCTTTCGCATACGTCACCGCAACATGAAAACTATTTAATGCGATAATCATAAGCACCATATACACAACCGCATGCGCCACTTTGCTCACAGCGTGATGTGAAAATGCGTTTTGTAACGATTGTAAAAATAAGCTAAATATCGTTAGTAAAATAAGCATACTTAGCAATTTTCCATTCGCCATAAGCTCATACAATAAAAACTTTATAAACGCCTGTAACCATTCGCTGAGCGATAGTTCTTTTTCACCATTGATGAATTGCCAAAACGACCCTTTTTGACTTTCCGGGAGCAACCCGCCGTATTGTTGAACGATATGATCCCAATATTGCTTGATTGACTCTACCCCAACTTGTTCTGCTTGTTGTTTGACTAGCTCATTCGTTGGCGGTGAAGCTTGTACAATAGAAGGCAAGAAAAAAAGAAAAAAGAGAAATAAGATCGGAGCGCGCTTCATATCATCACCCCTTCATCGGAAGAAAACTTAAAATCGTTTCGATGAGAGCAGTTAAAATTGGGATGGCCATCGCTAAAATTAAAATTTTCCCACCAAGCTCAATTTTTCCCGCAATCGCTCCTTGTCCTGCATCTTTTGAAATTTGTGCACCAAACTCCGCAATATAGGCAATGCCAATAATTTTCAAAATCGTTTCAACGTAAACGGTTTGAACGTGTGCTTCGTTGGCTAACGTTTGAACCATCTGAAAAATGTCTTGAATGCGATCAATTAAGAATAAAAAAATAACTGTTCCGACAAAAACGGTCAGTAAAAGCGAAATATTCGACTTATGTTCGTTTAAAATCGTCACTAAAAACGTGGCAATCAATCCAAGTCCAACAATTTGTAAAATATCAATGGGTATTCCCTCCTAACTTTGAAACAAAAAAACGGATTTAATTTTTTGAAATAAGTCTTGGACGATCGAAATAACTAAAAATAAAATATAAATAAACCCTAATAATGTAACCCATTGAGCATATTCCTTTTTCCCGAATCCTTCTAACACCGTATGCAAAAAAGCAACAATAATACCTACACCAGCAATACGAAAAATTAAATCTACGTCAACACCCATTTTGAATGTCCTCCTCTATATGAGTAAAAGCACGATGAGAATGCCGGTTAATACCCCTAAACTTTTCATCATTTTTTCATAGCGCTGTTGTTTTTCAATGGCATCCCCTTCTTCTCTCTCTAAATGCACCATCGTTAAGCGAATGTAATTTTGCTGAATTTCATGATCGTACTGCCCAAGCGTCTCGCCAAACTGCTTCATAATTTCCAATTCTCCTTCTTTTAAAGCGGTCATTTTCCATATTTCATGTAAGCTTTCTTCCCAAGCTTGACGTGCGTTCATCGTTCCTTTTTGCAACTTTTGCGCAAACGATTCAAACAACCATGATAACGGTCGCGATAGTTGCTGGGACAAGCGAAGGGAAGCGTCTATTAACGGTGTATGTCCGTACATAATTTCTGCTTCAAGCGACTGCAATGCCATTTTTAACTGACGCAACTGTTTTGTGCGCTCTCGTAAAAGTCGCGACGCTTCAAATCCTGACCATGTCGTTGCTAATATGATGCATACCGCTCCGATCCATTTCATTTACATCACACTCATCTTTCGATATACGTCGCGACCGCTTGAATCGCGAATGGCTTGAATCGTCCCAGGGCGTCCGATATTCGTCAATTCAACAAAGCGCTCAAATACAGCTTGTTCTATAATCGGACGCAGCGATGGACGCTTCATCAAATCGTCCAGATGGCGACCGTGCGCTGTCATAAATAAACCAACTCCTGCATGAACAGCTTCTAAAATAGCCGTACAATCCGCTTCGCTTCCAATTTCGTCAACAATTAAAACATCTGGGCTCATCGAACGGATCATCATCATCATGCCTTCCGCTTTCGGGCATGCATCGAGCACATCGACGCGGCATCCGAATGTAAATTGCGGAATGCCTTTGACACAACCGGCAATTTCTGATCGTTCATCGACAATACCAACTTTTCGAGGAGCAATATGCTGCTCTGTCACCCCGCTGCTGACGATACGTGCAATATCACGAAGGAGCGTTGTTTTTCCTGTTTGAGGTGCACCAATGATCATTGTATTAAACCACCGACCGTCGTATAAATAAGGGAGAAGGGGAGCAGCCATGCCGATTTGTTGCCGGGCCATTCGGATGTTAAATGACGTAATATGTCGGATTGCTTTTACTTTCCCACCTTCTGTAATTACTTTTCCAGCTAAACCGACGCGATGGCCGCCTTGAATGGTGATATAGCCTTTTTTCAGCTCTTCCTCGATCGTGTAAAGGGAATATTGGCTTAGTTTATTTAATAGTTCGACACCTTCTTCCGTTTGTACAACATGCGGACATATGTACGACCTCCCACCAGCGATGACTTCCAACGGTCGATGAATACGAATGCGAATTTCTTCAATCGTAGACTGGGGAAAAATAGAAAACGATTGAATAGCATGAACAAGCGTTTTAGGCAACATATCAAATACTGCCTGCATTCTCTTTCCCTCCCTCATGTCACGACATAAATACCGATTAATATACATACAACCCCCGCACCGATCCATACGAGTTTAAATAAGGACAGCTCATTCGCCACTGCCACAAGCCCAATCATCATGACAACGAAAAAAATCGTCGGACCGACAACCGCAAGCAATGTGTTGACCGCAAGCGCCTTTTTTACGTCGTTGAACGACAACATAACGATCGCTGCGCTTAACTCAATCGCTGCAGATAAAAAACGTAACCCCGCCATCGTCCAAACCGTTGCATCAATTTTCATCGCATCCTCCTTGTACAACAGTGCTAGTACAACGTATGCAGAAATGAGACGATTCAGAAGTATAGAGAGGAAAATTTATAGTTATCAAACAGTCAATGGTAAATATTTATAAAAATTCGATGATATTGATTGAATTTTCTGAAAAATATGTACAAAAAAAGAGTAAAATATAATCGAATTTTCAAATTTAAGAATTAGATTAGGAGGTGCTTGTATGTCTTTAAATCAAATCTCATTCAAATTATGTATTACAGAAAAAGCCAATAATCTCTATCGTGAAATTGACAGACGAATGACAACTCCGATTTCTAATGCTGTGAAAGACTCTTTTGGGCTTTCTTCAGCTACTGGGGCAAGTGGAGGCTATGTTCATAGTAAGTGTTGTCAACTACCCCCACTTAACTAACTTTTGAAGTGGGGGCTTGCAACTCCCCAGAAGTGCGAGCGGACTTCGTCCTCCTTCCTTGACTTGGGGTTGCATCAGGGTGGTTGACGGCACCCCGACCACACAAGTCATGCTTGGGTGGTCACGCCATGATGGTACTCGATTCCCTTTTGGCGTAAGTTTAACGCCCCTACTCGATCATCGTTGGATGTATAGCCACATGCCTCACATATAAACGTATGGATCTGTTTTTTGCGGTTGTTTTTATGGGTAAACCCACATGTCGGGCATTGCTGGCTCGTGTAAGCAGGATGAACGACAAGGACGTGGCTGTCGTGTAGTCGTGCTTTATATTCAATGAACGAGCGGAGTTGAGCGAACGACCATGTAAATCGTACATATCGGTCTTTTTTGCGAACGCACACCGTATCGTTGATGCCCGTCAAATCCTCTAGGACAAGCAAGCTATGCTTCCCTGCAAACCGAACAAGTGCCTTGCTGACACAATGATTGACATTGGTCATGAAACGGTTTTCTTGCCCAGCGATTTTCTTTAGCTTGCGTTTAGCGGATTTCGTGTTGCGTTGTTGGAGCTCTTTGCGAAGTCGGACGTATCGCGCTTTGACGTTCTGAATGTGATTGCCCTTGATAAACAAATGACGGTCGCGTGAATCCACAGCGGTCACTAAAAAGCGCATCCCCATGTCCACACCGACAACGTTTTGATACACCGTAGGGGGATGGATCACTTTTTTCGCTGCGACATGCAAGTAGAATTTGCCTTTTTTGTACACAAGGGTACCTGTACCAAACTCCCAAGAGCCATCGAAATAGCGTTCCTGCCCTTTTGTAAGAAAAGGCATTTTGATTCGTTTGTTTAGCGTGCCAATGCTCAGCTGTCCGTCTTTCGTAAACGAGTAATCTCGATTGTACGAATATTGGAGTTTAGGCTTTTTAAACACCGCTAGCGTGCGTTCGCCATTGGATTTCATGGACGCATAGACACCTGCGACAATGGTACACACGTTACACGCCATTTGTGATTTTAGTCCAAACAACTCTCGCAAGTCTCGATACACCAAAACTCGCAGTTTCTTAAACGAGGAAAGCAGGTGTTGTTCGTATGCGACTTTCGATGCAAAGTTCAACGCTTGTTTCATCGCTTGCATCGTTTCCACGAGTTGCAGGTGTTGAGTTTCCGTTGGTAACAACCGAATTTTAGCGGTGACGACCAATTCCATACGTTTCACCTCCTTTTTCAGTATATATACAATTATACGATATATTACTGAAAGAATGAACCGTTTTTCGTACGAAAAATAAAAAAAAGAGCCATTCCTCCCCCACCTTCCCTTCACTTAGAGGTGGGGGACTCCTTGCCTAATGCCGTTGAATTAGAAACCCCTTTTGAAAGATATATTTCGCAATTCGAGTTCTGTTGTTTTGGTTACACTTGGTCATCATCTAGTGTTTAATAATTGTCGAAAAAGGTGCCCCTTACTTCTGGAGCACCTTTTCTATTACGCACGTGATACGTATGTGCCGTCTGTTGTGTTAATAATTAATACATCGCCTTCGTTGACGAAGAACGGTACTTGAACGACAAGACCTGTCTCTAACGTTGCTGGTTTAGAACCACCTGATGCTGTATCACCTTTAATACCTGGCTCTGTTTCAACAACTTTTAACTCAACTGTGTTTGGCAATTCAACACCGATCGTTTCACCTTGGTACATCATAATAAATACTTCCATGTTTTCTTTTAAAAACTTTAATTCATGTTCAATTTGTTTCGCAGGGAGTTCAATTTGCTCATATGATTCCATATCCATGAACACATGTTGATCACCGTTTGCGTATAAATATTGCATTTTGCGGTTGTCGATTTGTGCTTTGCTTACTTTTTCACCTGCACGGAACGTTTTTTCTTGAATTGCACCTGTGCGCAAGTTACGAAGTTTTGAGCGAACGAACGCCGCCCCTTTTCCTGGTTTAACATGTTGGAATTCGATGACGCGCCAAATGTCACCATCGACTTCAATCGTTAAGCCTGTACGAAAATCGTTTACTGAAATCATGTTCGTTTCCTCCTATGTCTATAAAGTAATGAGATCTTTTGGTGAAAGAGTGAGCCGCTCATTGCCGTTTTCTGTAATGACGATGTCATCTTCAATGCGAACACCGCCTAATCCCGCTATGTAAATGCCTGGTTCGACCGTCACAACCATTCCCGGCTGTAGTACTGTATCCGAACGCATTGAAAGCGCCGGCATTTCATGCACTTCCATGCCAAGACCATGACCAGTAGAATGCCCAAAGTATTCGCCAAATCCACAAGCAGAAATGTAATCGCGTGTGAGCGCATCTGCCTCTCGTCCTGTCATCCCTGGACGAATATGTTCAACGCCACGAAGCTGAGCTTGCAACACGACATCATATATGCGCTTTAACTCTTCGCTTACATCTCCAACTGCAACCGTTCTCGTAATATCAGAGCAATATCCTTTATAATATGCGCCAAAATCAAGCGTGACGAACTCACCTTTTTCAATGACTTTCTCTGTCGCTACTCCATGTGGCAACGCTGAGCGCACACCAGATGCAACGATAATATCAAACGATGAACTTGTCGCACCTTGTTTACGCATAAAAAACTCTAATTCATTTGCCACATCTATTTCACGCACACCTGGACGAATAAAATCGAGAATATGGCGAAATGCGGCATCGGCAATCTCGGCTGCTTCCTTTAATATCTTAATCTCTGCTTCCGACTTAATCAAGCGTAACTTTTCAACCGCGCCGGAAACAGGAACAAGCGTTGCTTTAATCGCTTTTTCATATGCTGAAAACGTTGCATATGAAAGATCGTCTTGTTCAAATCCGAGCTTTTGAATGCCTAATCGCTCGACTTGTTTCGCTACTTCTTCAATGAGCGTTTGCGTATGTTGCACAATTTCATATCCTTCAATTTGTCTTGTCGCTTGTTCAACGTAGCGAAAATCTGTAATAAATACGGCGTCTGTTTCGCTAATTAAAACAACACCTGCCGTTCCTGTAAAATTCGTCATATAGCGACGGTTATATTCATTTGTAATAAGAAATCCGTCAATGCCATGTTCATTAAATTGTGCGCGAAGCTTTTGTACTTTATCCAACGTTATTTCCCCTTCCCTTCAACCATATCAAGCAACGCTAAAATCGCCAATCGATATCCGTTTACGCCAAGACCGACAATTTGCCCGGCCGTCACAGGAGCAAGAACAGATTGATGACGAAACGGCTCTCTTGCGTGAATATTTGAAATATGTACTTCAATGACTGGCGTTTGTATGCTTGCAATTGCATCACGCAAGGCATAACTGTAATGCGTAAACGCTCCGGGATTGAAAATGATCCCGTCGTATAACGATTCCGCCCGATGAATTTGATCAATTAACGCGCCTTCATAATTGCTTTGATAGCACGTTAACTCTACTTCATATTCACTAGCAAATTCCGTTAGCTGTTTTTCTAGTTGTGCAAGTGTCGTATGCCCATAAATATGCGGTTCTCTCATGCCGAGACGATTTAAGTTCGGACCGTTTAAAAGGAGGAATCGAACCATTCCCCCTCTCCCCCCTTTGCTGATGAAAATACATATGGTTATTTTACCACATCGGCCTGTTTTTGTCGCCTCATCTCTGCTACTTCGAATGAAATGGAATAACCGATAAACGTTCCATATAAAATGTAAAAGCATACCATCGTGACAACCGTATTTCGCTCAAGTTGTGGAACAGCTTTTAATTGAGGAAAAATCGGATTTAGTACGTAAAAAACAAGCACCCATAACCCGATGCCGAAAGCGACGCCTGGCCAAATACCTTGACGATTTTTTAAAAAAGCATAGTATACAAACGCGGCAACGACAGAAGCAATTCCAATGAACAAAATCGCAATCGTCTGACCGAGCGCTCCGTTTTTCCAATCACCGGTTGCCCATGGTTGCAAAATGAAATTTGGCGCTACTTCTGTAAAATGGAAAAAATAAGCACAGTATGCGAGGAAACTCCAAAACACACCTCCAATAAAACCAATCCATGCAACTTTTGCTAAAACAGGCATTGGCTTTTCTCTTTTGTTTTGTTCTAGTTGTGCGTCTTGTTTCGTTTTTGTTTGCACAGCAATCACCTCCGTTTTTATCTTATCCAAAATGTTGCATCTCATGTGTATTGTTTCTCATTTTTGGCAACAATACGAATACAAACGATGCATTGACCTAGAGGTTTTTATCGTTTTCTTGTAGAATATAAGAAAAAAGAAAATAGGTTGGTGTCTTCTTATGAGCAAAAACGTATATGGTGGGCAGGCGGTCATTGAAGGTGTGATGTTTGCTGGACGTCATCATTCTGTCACAGCCATTCGTCGCAAAGACGGTTCGATTGAGTATTTCCACGTTCCACGCGAAACAAATAAAACGCTCGCTTCATTAAAGAAAATTCCGTTTCTTCGCGGCATTTTTGCGATTATTCAGGCAAGCGCAAACGGCTCGAAACATTTGCAATTTTCGAGCGAACGGTACGATCTTGATCCAAATGAAGATGAAGCATTGCACGCTGAAGCTCCGTCCAAATGGACGATGATTTTAGGCGTTGCGCTTATTGGGGTATTATCGTTTTTATTCGGAAAATTTATTTTCACACTTATTCCTGTATTTTTAGCTGAATTAACGAGACCGATTTTCCCATCGAAAACGGCACAAATACTTGTTGAAGGCTTTTTTAAACTTCTTTTGCTTTTGGGCTATATTTACTTTATTTCACTCACACCTCTTGTCAAACGACTGTTTCAATATCATGGAGCTGAACATAAAGTAATTAATGCCTACGAAAATGGATTACCGTTGACCGTTGAACATGTGCAACGACAATCTCGTCTTCATTATCGTTGTGGTAGCAGTTTCATTTTGTTTACTGTCATCATTGGCGTATTCGTTTACATGTTCGTTCCAACCGAACCGCTTTGGGTGCGCGTGTTAAATCGCTTAGCCCTCATTCCTGTTGTATTAGGACTATCGTTTGAAGTATTACAAATTACAAACGCGGTGCGACATGTTCCAATGTTACGCTGGTTTGGCTACCCTGGTTTATGGTTACAACGATTAACAACGAAAGAACCGACTAATGATCAAGTAGAAGTAGCGATCGCATCATTTCAACGGTTGCTTGAGTTAGAGGGAGAAGCGACGAAACAGCAAGAAGAAGTGGTGTAATGATAAAGGAGGTGGATCGATTGCGTCGGCGCCCATTCCCGCTTATTGCTTTGCTTATTGTATTCGCTATTTTCGGGTTTTCTTATCGACTATGGAACGATCCAATTCAATTGTTGAAGCAAGTATTTTTTATCGTGTTTGTTGTAGCTGGCTTTTACGGCATATATAAATGGATGCAAAGACAACGCTCTGGTCACTCATATCAAAAAGCGGTAAAACAATCGAAAAAGCTCCACCATCAAAAAACAAAGCCGACGTCGAAAAAACAAACGCGCCCAACCGCTTTAAAGAAAAAGCACGCCACTCATTTAACAGTCATTGAAGGTAAAAAAGGGAAGAAAAAAAATCGGGCCTCTTTTTAACCCGATTTTTTTCTTTCAATACGTCCACGTTTTTAAAAATTGTTCTGTCCGTTCTTTTCCGAACGAAATAAGCTTCTTTTTTTCTTCAGCGGTTATCGAAAAATCGGTCGCAACAATATGTTTAACAGGAAGAAAAACAATGTTTTTTTCATGACGGCGTGAAATGTATCGTTCATCGTGCGCCTCGCGCATCGTTTGAAACAACGCTTCATACAACTCAATCGCGTTATTAATTTTCTTTTTTGCTTTTTGTGCCTGTTTTGCACTCAATTTGATACCAAGAACAGGTCTCTTTTTTCGTTCTTCATCAAATAAAAAAATCGGAAAATTGCTTAGTAAGCCACCATCAACGACAATATGCTTCCCTTCGTCCGTCTTTAGCCTCACAGGCTCAAAAAAATAAGGAATACCAACGCTCATTCTTACTGCCTTTGCGACTGAAAACCGAAGCGGATCAATGCCGTATTTCGGTAAATCATCTGGCAAAATAAGCATCGTTCCATTCGTTAAATCGGAAGCAACAACACGCAGTCGTTCGTACGGCAAATCGGCAAATGTGCGCACCCCTTTTTTGTTAAGTTGTTCAGCTATCCATTGTTCGAGCTTTTCCCCTTTATATAGCCCCATTCTCCAATAAAGGACGAGCCATTTTAACCATGCATACGGAATGATCGTACGTCGCTCATCGAGAACATCCATTAAATTGAGATCATCCATGATGTTCAATATTTCTTTACTTGTAAACCCTGCTGCAATCAATGAAGCGATGAGTGCTCCTGCACTCGTACCAGCAAGCCGTTTAAAGCGAAAACCTTTTTCCTCAATCGCCTCATATGCCCCAATGAGCGCAAAACCTTTGACGCCACCACCGGAAAACACACCGTCAATCTCCATCCTCTTCCCTCCTTGCCATATATGTATGAAAAACGAGAAGAGTTGAGCATAAAAAACAAAAAAGAACAAGCGTTTATGCCTGTTCTTGCTCGTTCTGTTTTTGAATGTTGCGAAGCGCTTCAAGACGTGACCGATCTTCTTCAAAATATTGTACTAAGTCACCGATGCGGTCAATCGCATTCCAACTTAAATGATGTTCAATTCCCTCAACATCGCGATAAATATTTTCTTCATCTACACCGATGATACGCATAAATTGTTCCAGTAGCTCATGGCGATACACGAGCCGCTTGCCGATTTTTTTGCCCTTTGGCGTAAGGACAAGTCCACGGTACTTTTCGTATACTAAATATTCGTCTTTATCGAGTTTTTGCACCATTTTCGTCACAGAGGAGGGATGAACGGACAATGCCTCGGCAATATCTGATACACGGGCATATCCTTTTTCTTCAATCAATATATAAATTTGCTCAATATAATCTTCCATGCTTGGTGTTGGCATACGTTTCCCTCCTAAACAAACATCCGTAATCATTATGATTATAACATGTTTACCAAGCATGACAACTATTTACGTAAAATATTCAATCGTGGCTTCAGGAAAAAATTGTGCAATGTAGGAACGAATCGTGTCATTCAGCTGGTTCGCCGCTTCATCCACATACACATATTTTCCAATTCCGTATCGTCCCCACTTATATTTTCGTTTCGACTCATCTAGATCGAGCTTCGTTTTTGGATACCGTTTTTGAATGACTGTTTTTGCTGGTTTCGTGAAGCGATGTTGTATTAATTCAAATGTTATACCCGTTAAGTCGATGTCTTGTAAATTCACATGTAATCGTTCAAATAGCTCAAAATACCCTTCTTCCCAGCCGTCATGCATGTAAATCGGCGCGACGATAAAGCCGAGCGGATAGCCGGCGCGTGCCACTTTTCGTGCTGCCTCTAACCGTGCATCAAACGAAGATGTCCCCGGTTCAAAGTTTTGAATAACATACCGTGAATTGACACTAAAACGAAAGCGTGTTTTTCCGTTATGTTTTGCATCAAGCAAATGGTCGACATGTTCATATTTTGTAACGAAGCGAAGCCGTCCGTATTCCGTTTCACCAATAAATTCAATCGCTTTTTTTAACGCATGCGTTAAATGGTCGATGCCGACAATATCGGACGTACAAGCTGCCTCAAAACGCGTAATTTCTGGAGCGCGTTCATCAATATATTTTTTCGCTTGGGTAAAAATATCATCAAGATTGACGTACACACGAATGTAAGGTTTGCTTCCAAGCGTCGTCTGTAAATAACAATAATGGCAATGCCCCATGCATCCTGTCGCAAGCGGAATCGCATATTCTGCCGATGGTTTAGATGTATCAAACTTTAATGTACGTCTGACACCAACAACGAGCGTAGATTTTGCGTTTCGGTACTGTTGGAGTTCCGTATCACCTGGGATTCCACGCACTTGGTTATGCGATGTCGTTTCGCGTATGTCAATATGCATACGTTTAAATTTTTCATATAACTCTTTACCGAGCGGATAATGAAGCGCTTCGGGCTCAAAATAAACAAGCTGAGGAATAAACGGTTTCATTCGATCACCTCAATGTTAGTATGCTTGATTGTCATGAGGTGATGAAATACAATTTTTGTTATTAGTCATAATAAAATAAGGAACGGGTTTTTCCCGTCCCTTTTTACATTATAAACCACATTTTAATTGCGCTCCGCAACTTGTACACGTGTTGCAGCCGCCGATTTCTTCGACCGTTCCTTCACGGCATACTGGGCAAATGTTGCCGACTTCTGAACCGATCGTGACGTCTGTCGCTCGTAAATCTGGAATCGTTTCAACAAGCGCAACAGCCCGTTTTTTCGGTTCTTCTGGAAGGAGCTCCAGTTGTTCTTCAACCGCATATTCTTCCGCTTTTAATGTCAATACTTGCGCATCGCGGCTACCGTCGACATAGACTGTTCCACCTTTTGCGCCGCCTCGCCATAACCGCTCGTACACTTTTTGTACTTGCTCGACCGTATAGCCGCGCGGGGCATTTACCGTTTTCGAGAGACTTGAATCTACCCAACGTTGAATAATGCATTGTACATCCGCATGCGCTTCTGGCGATAAATTCATGGCGGTTACAAACCAATGCGGCAAGTTGTTCGGATCCGCTTCTGGATGGTTGTCCAAATATTCTTGCACGATATCCGCCTTCACTTCAATAAACTTGCCGAGACGACCACTTCGATAATAAGAGAAGGAAAAATATGGTTCAAGTCCTGTGGACACGCCGATCATTGTCCCTGTGGATCCAGTCGGAGCAACCGTTAATAAATGCGAGTTGCGAATGCCGTATTTTAAAATATCTTGGCGAATATCGTCCGGCATTTTTTTCATATAACCGGTGTGAATAAACGCTTCACGCAATTTCATCGTTTCTTCTTCTGTTTCGCCAACTAAAAACGGAAAGCTTCCTTTTTCTTTCGCAAGCTCAATCGACGCACGGTACGCCGTTGTCGCAATTGTTTTAAACAGTTCGTCAACTAACTGATTGCCTTCTTCAGAGCCGTACTCTTTTTCGCAATAAATGAGCAAATCGGCTAATCCCATCACGCCAAGACCGACGCGGCGCTCCCCGAGCGCTTGCTTTTTATTTTCCTCAAGGAAGTATGGGGTTGCATCAATGACGTTATCTTGCATACGGACACCGACTTCAACCGTCCGCTTTAATTTTTCATAGTCGACGACTTTCTTTTCTTTATCGACCATATTCGCCAAATTAATTGCAGCTAAATTGCACACAGAATAAGGTGCGAGTGGTTGTTCCAGCTTATGTTATCCTATCGGCTTTTTATCCGATAGTTCTAACGGTTCATTTCCCGTTAGCTCAGCATACGTTTTCACTAATGAATGTTCATTAGTGCTGCGGCCTCTTGCGGAGATTATATTCTGCCTTTTATATAGGCAGGTTCACTCCGTATGCGTTGCCCCTGACTGAGTTTTTAGGCTCAGCCTTCGGTTCAGGTTCCCATCTCAGGGTTCCTGCTTCATTCCGCAGTTTTTTACGTGAGGCAAACTACTCACCACACGGATTTGTTGCGACTACTTTTTGCCCATACGCTCTGGCATTCGTCATGTCGTTGGCGTTGTCGATAAAGAAAATGCCTGGTTCTGCTGAATACGTTGCGCAAATGTTAATGAGCTTCCATAGCTCTCGCGCGCGAATTTTTCGATAGACGCGAACGCGATAGCCCATTTTCTCCCATTCGCGCACATCACCGACTTCATGCCATTTTTCGTTATAAATGCGCATTTCTTCTTCTGAATACGTTTCAACATCTGGGAAGCGCAATTCATACTCTTCATCTTTTTCTACCGCTTCCATAAACTCTTTCGTTAAGCAAACGGAAATGTTCGCCCCTGTTAAAAAGTCCGGATTGTGCACGCTATACGTACCGCCTGTCCGCAACTTTTCTTCGGCGTCTTTAATAATTTTTTCTGAAAAGCCGCCGTATCCTGGGATGTTTTTATAGTTGACGATCCCTTGATACATCGCGCGCTCTTGTTCGGTAAGTGGCGTAAACTTTAATTTTTCTTTCGCTGCTTTTTGAATACCTTCATCTTCTGTATTTTCAAGCAAATAGCGCAAAATGCGCGGATTTTGCATTTTTGAAATAATAAATTCAATAATGTCTGGGTGCCAATCGGCTAGCATAATCATTTGAGCGCCACGGCGCGAGCCACCTTGTTCGACAAGATGGGTTAGTTTTGCAATGTCGTCTAGCCATGACACCGATCCCGACGATTTTCCGTTCACTCCGCGCGCGAGTGTATTGCGTGGACGAAGGGTCGAACCGTTTGTTCCGACACCGCCACCGCGGCTCATAATTTCCATCACTTGTTTTCGATGTTCAGAAATGCCTTCGCGAGAATCTTTCACAAACGGCATGACGTAACAGTTAAAGTACGTCACTTCTGTCCCAGAACCTGCTCCGTACAGTACGCGTCCAGCTGGAACAAAATTCAGGCTGACGAGCTGTTCATAAAACTTTTCAAACCACTCTTTTCGTTTTTCTTCTGTTTTTTCAACAGCGGCTAGCCCGGTTGCGTTCCGCTTTGCAATTTGCTCATAAAAAATTTCAAGTGGCTTTTCAATGACATCGAGCGAGCGAACAACAACACCTGTTTTCGCTTCCTCTTCTTCTAACACATGACGATATTCTTCTTCAACGAGCACGTGTGCTTTTTTATTTTCCCAGTCCAACTCAACGATAAATCCAAGGCCACGAGCTGGAAACTTCGGATCTTCCTTTACCGTTAAAACGACAAAGTCCCCAACGCTTAACGTCAACTTTTCCGTATCTTTAAACGAATAGCGATCAAGCATCACTAAACGCGACACACCCTTATATGTAATGTGCATCTCAGGGGTAATCGGGTGCACTTGTGGAAAGAGACGAATGTCTTCGTTCAACTTGTCCACGTTCACCGTCATTTTTTCAGAAAACGCAACCGTCATTTTTTACCTCTCCTCTACCAACATAATCTTACTACATTAAACTACCATATATCGACAACAATAATCAATAAAAAAATCAATATATAGTATGATTTTTTGAAAACCACATACTACATATTGATAATTAAGTCAAGCGTTTTTTATTTGTCAAGAGAAAAATTTACCGTTTAAAATTCCATTCATCTGTTTCGTATTTGTTTTTCGCTAGTTGCTGAACGTAGTAAAGCTCATCATCTGTTAATTCATATCGTTCAAGCTGAACATTTAACCCTTTTTCAAATCCTCTGAAAAACGCTTCTTTCGCCTCATTGATCGTAATGTTTCGATCCGTTAATTCATTAATGGCGACTGCTTTGTTTTTAAAGTTTTGCCTTAATCGTTCTTTCACTCTTTCATTCGGATACTTAAATAGACTAAAGAGCATGTCTTCGTCTAAATCTAATAAAATCGATCCGTGTTGTAAAATGACTCCTTTTTGCCTCGTTTGGGCGCTTCCTGCCACTTTTCTCCCTTCGACAACGAGCTCATACCAAGACGGTGCATCAAAACAAACAGCCGAGCGCGGATTTTTTAAATCTGCTTTTTCTTCTTCTGTTTTTGGCACCGCAAAATACGCATCAAGCCCTAGAAAGCGAAATCCTTCTAAAATGCCTTGTGAAATGACACGATACGCTTCCGTCACCGTTTGTGGCATAGCTGGATGCGATTCAGACACGATAACGCTATACGTCAACTCTTGGTCATGAAGCACACCGCGTCCCCCGGTTGGACGTCTCACAAAACCAAGACCATACTTTTTGACCGCTTCCATATCAATTTCTTTTTCGACTTTTTGAAAATAGCCAATCGAAAGCGTCGGTGGATTCCAACCGTAAAACCGAATCGTCGGCGGAATTTTTCCTTCGCTATGCCATTCTAACAACGCTTCATCAAGCGCCATATTAAACGCTGGAGAACAATTGCCCGAGTCAATAAAACGCCATACTTCTTTTTCCATCTACTCCACCCTTTCCTCTATCATTTTATAGTGTAGCAAACATAATAAGTCAATGGAAAATGCTTTGCTTCTTACCTAAAACATTTATATAATAGACATGGCAACGATGAAAAAAAGGAGGGGCATCATGACAATCGCTCTTATTATTCTCGGAGCAATTATTGTGTACGCGGTCATTACATACTTTTACCAAAAGCGAATCGTTCAAACGTTGACGGAAGAAGAGTTTCGCGCAGGCTATCGAAAAGCACAACTCATCGATGTTCGCGAACCCGATGAATATGCGGCAGGTCATATTTTAGGAGCTCGTAACATTCCGCTTTCTCAATTACGTTTACGCATGAAAGAATTGCGTAAAGATCAACCAATTTACTTATATTGCCAAAGTGGAATACGTAGTAGTCGCGCGGCACAAATGTTGTATCGCAACGGCTATCGGGATTTATACCATTTAAAAGGCGGATTTAAAATGTGGACAGGAAAAGTAAAGAAAAAATAAGGTGCCAAGCCAACACGCCTGGCACCTTTTATTTTATTTTTGATAACGCAAAATGGGCTTGCGAGCAGCCGTCGTTTCATCTAAGCGTTTGACGACCGTTGTATGTGGTGCTTCTTGGACGATTTCTGGCGTTTCTTCCGCTTCTTTTGCGATTTGAATCATCGCATCAATAAATGCATCGAGCGTCTCTTTTGACTCAGTTTCGGTTGGCTCGATCATCATGCACTCTTCGACGATGAGCGGGAAATAAATTGTCGGCGGGTGGTAACCAAAATCAAGCAAACGCTTCGCAATATCAAGCGTACGTACTCCTAATTTCTTTTGTCGCTTTCCTGACAAAACAAATTCGTGTTTGCAATGGCGGTTGTATGGCAAGTCGTAATACTCAGCCAATCGGCGCATCATATAGTTGGCGTTTAATACCGCATATTCTGTCACCGCTTTTAAGCCGTCTGGACCCATCGAGCGGATATACGTGTACGCACGAACGTTAATGCCAAAGTTGCCGTAAAACGGCTTCACACGCCCGATCGCTTGTGGTCTATCGTAGTCGAAATAGTAGCCGTTTGCTCCCTTTTCTACCGTTGGCTTCGGTAAAAACGGAATGAGATCCGCCTTCACGCCGACAGGACCTGAACCAGGCCCACCGCCACCGTGTGGGCCGGTAAACGTTTTATGAAGGTTTAAATGCACAACATCAAACCCCATGTCGCCAGGTCTTGCTTTGCTTAACACCGCATTCAAGTTAGCCCCGTCATAATACAGCTTTCCGCCTGCAGCATGCACAATTTCTGCCATTTCTAAAATATTTTCTTCAAAAAGACCGAGCGTATTCGGATTAGTGAGCATAAGCGCTGCAGTATCTGGACCGACAACGCGGCGTAAATCGTCTAAGTCAACAAGCCCTTCTTCCGTCGATTTTACCGTCACCGTCTCAAAACCTGCCACCGTTGCTGATGCAGGGTTTGTTCCGTGCGCGGTATCTGGGACGATGACTTTTGTTCGATTGTAGTCGCCGTTTGCTTCGTGATAAGCACGAATCATCATGAGCCCTGTCCATTCCCCATGCGCACCCGCGGCTGGCTGTAGCGTTACCGCGTCCATGCCAGTAATTTCTTTTAAATGCTCTTGTAAGTCATACATTAATTCAAGCGCTCCTTGCACCGTTTCTTCTGGCTGAAGCGGATGGATGTGAGCAAATCCAGCGAAGCGGGCAACGTTTTCGTTTATTTTCGGATTGTATTTCATCGTACAAGATCCAAGCGGATAGAAGCCCGAATCGACCCCGTGATTGCGCTTGGATAACGCTGTATAATGGCGCATAATGTCAAGCTCAGACACTTCTGGAAGCTCCGGTGCTTCTTGACGAATGTAATCGGTTGGAATGACTTGTGCAATATCGATGGCTGGCACGTCTAGCTTCGGTAAGCTATATCCAATTCGCCCTGGCTTACTTAATTCAAAAATAAGCGGTTGGTCTTTATGCATTGTAATCCCCCAATTCTTTTACAAGCGTGTCGATTTCTTCTTTCGTGCGTAGTTCCGTCACTGCAATTAACATACAATTTTGTAGTTCTGGATAATCACGCCCGAGATCATAGCCACCAATGATTCCTTTTTCCAATAGCTTTTTATTTACTTCTGCTATCGGTTTGTTCATGCGAATGACAAACTCGTTGAAAAACGGTCCTTCAAATACGACATGAAAACCACAGCTTACAAACGCTTCTTTTGCATAATGTGCTTTTTGAATATTCATTGTCGCCATTTCTTTTACGCCGTTTTTACCGAGCGCAGTCATCGCCACCGATGCGGCAAGCGCGTTTAACGCTTGGTTCGAGCAAATATTCGATGTTGCTTTGTCGCGGCGAATGTGTTGCTCGCGCGCTTGTAATGTCAAGACGAAACCTCGGCGACCTTCTTCGTCTGTCGTTTGTCCGACAAGACGTCCCGGAATTTTGCGCATGAGTGCTGATTTCACGGCAAAATAGCCACAATGCGGGCCGCCAAATTGCGCTGGAATACCAAACGGCTGCGCATCGCCAACGACGATGTCCGCCCCGAATTGGCCTGGCGGCGTTAATACCCCTAATGCAAGCGGATTGCTGGCGACAACGAACATTCCTTTATGCGCATGAGCGATTGGCTCGATGTCTTTTAGCGGTTCGATTTGTCCGAAAAAGTTCGGATATTGTACAATGACACATGCCACATCTTCGTTCATTTCCGCCTGAAGCGCGGCAAGGTCCGTTACACCGTTTTTATACGGTATTTCTACTACCTCTAGCCCAGGACCTTTCGCATACGTTTTCACAACGTCGCGGTATTCCGGATGCACCGCATTGGATAGTAGCACTTTTTTCTTTTTCGTATGCGCCGCGCTTAATAACGCTGCTTCTGCTAGCGCTGTTCCACCGTCGTACATCGATGAATTTGCCACATCCATGCCTGTTAGCTCGCAAATCATCGTTTGAAACTCGAAAATGGCTTGCAATTCCCCTTGCGAAATTTCTGGTTGATACGGTGTATATGCCGTATAAAACTCGGAACGTGAAATGACGTGATCCACAATCGTCGGAATGTAATGATCGTACACCCCTGCCCCTAAAAACGACGTGTGTGTCTTCATATCCGCATTTTTTGCCGCTAGTGCCATTAATTCTTTCATTAACTCCGGTTCTGATTTTGCTGGCTTAATGTTGTACTCCCCTTGAAAACGAACGCTTTCCGGGATGTCAGAAAACAGTTCATCAATGGACTGTACCCCGATCGTTTGTAACATTTGTTGCTTATCTTCTTCTGTCATCGGCAAATAACGATGAAGCATAACTCTCTCTCCTCACATTATTTTGTACGCTTGTAAAACGGTGTTGCCACCACTCTTGCTTTTAACCGCTTCCCACGAACGTCTACTTCCACTTCCGTATCAAGTGACGAAAACGCAGTAGAAATAAGCGCTAGTCCGATATTTTTTTTAAGCGTTGGCGATTGTGTTCCAGTCGTGACGAAGCCAATTTGCTCATTGTTGACATACACCGCATATCCGTGACGCGCAATGCCTTTGTCAATCATTTCGATTCCGACAAGTCTCCGTGGCGCTCCTTCTTCTTTTTGCTTCTTCAATATTTCTTTTCCGAAAAAGTCGACATCTTTATTCGTTTTCACTGCAAATCCAAGCCCTGCTTCGATTGGGGTAATGTCTTTGGCCAGTTCTTGTCCATATAGCGGCAAGCATGCTTCAAAACGAAGCGTGTCGCGTGCACCGAGCCCGCATGGAAGTACCCCTTCTTCTTTTCCTGCTTCTAAAATGGTGCGCCAAAGCGTTGGGGCATCTTCTGCTCGACAATATAGCTCAAATCCGTCTTCTCCTGTATATCCTGTTCGGGACACAAGCGTTTGAACTCCTGCAACATCAACATGATCTGCAAAAGCGAAAAACTTCATCGCACATAAATCGACCGTCGTTAATTGCTGTAATACTTTTTCCGCAAGTGGGCCTTGTAGCGCAAGTTGCGCAATATCGTTTGAAATATTGACAAGTTCGACATCCCCAACAACATGCTCAGAAAGCCAAGCAAAATCTTTTTCAATATTGGCAGCGTTTACGACAAGAAGATAATGATCGTCCGCTTTTTTATAAACAAGTAAATCATCAACAGTTCCCCCATCTTCATAACACATCAACGTGTATTGGGCGCGACCGTCCGTTAATTTCGCAACGTCGTTTGTCATCATTTTTTGTAAAAAAGCAAGACTATCTTTTCCTTTCACTTCAAACTCGCCCATATGGGACACATCAAATAACCCTGCACGCGTTCGTACAGCTTCATGTTCTTCTTTAATGCTAGAAAATTGCACAGGCAACTCCCAGCCACCAAAATCAATCGTTTTTGCGCCATACTCTGCATACAGAGGAAATAGCGGTGTTCTTTGTAACATATGCTCCCTCCTTGTTCATAAAAAAAGACAGACGACCCCCATATTGTCATATGGTAGTCTCTGTCCTTTCACCTGAAAGTTTCCCTAAGTAATTAGGTGTCCTCGTGGGTGGTTCACGTTTGTGAACGCTCTCCAGAGCTGCGTCAAACAAGAGTTCTTTTGCCTGAGAGATTCGTGTTGCCACTTGCTCCTTCGGCGCTACATGCTGTAGTCTCTCCCCTTGTTCTCATCCGCCCGTATACAATTGTCATTCTTGTGCCACACTATATGTGAACACATCAATGAAGGAATTTTACAAACTTTCTTACGTTTTTTATTATCTTATAACTTTCCGTTTGTCGCAACATCTTTTTATAAAGAAAACACGTAAATTTATTTGTATCAAACCCAAAATGTTCGGAAAATGAGAGGTGTGTTATGAACGTCACCATACACTGGGAGAAAAGTTGGAAGGATGAATTCGCCACACGTATCGAACGCGATGGCCCGTGGTCAAATTGGGAGTCATATGAATTGGCGCTTGAAGCGACGGAATCGTTAGCCATTCCTCAGTTTGATGGGCTACAAGCGCCAAAACATTTGCCACATGTTACTATTTTACCCCATCAATACGACGTTGCTCGTCAAGTCGTTGAACAAATGAACGGAAAAGCCATTTTAGCTGATGAAGTTGGACTCGGGAAAACGATTGAAGCAGGATTGATTTTAAAAGAGTATATGATTCGTGGTCTTGTGAAAAAAGCGCTTATTCTCGTTCCAGCCTCTCTCGTGTCACAATGGGTGCAAGAATTGAACGAGAAATTTTTTATTCCTGCCGTTGCTCAAAAGAAAAGTTATGTATGGGAACAATGCGACATTGTCGTTTCATCCATTGATACAGCAAAAAAACAACCACATCGGGACATCATTTACGAACAAACATACGATATGGTTATTATTGATGAAGCGCATAAGTTAAAAAACAACAAAACAAAAAACTATGAGTTTGTTCAAGGACTGAAAAAAAAGTTTTGTTTACTATTGACAGCAACACCGATTCAAAATCGTGTAGAAGAAATTTTTCATCTCGTTTCTCTACTGAAACCAGGACATTTAGGAAACGCCGAACAATTTCAAAAAAAGTATGGAAAATTGCGGACATTACACGATGATGCCCATTTAAAAGAGCTCATTCGCAAAGTAATGATTCGTCATCGCCGCCACGACACAGGAATTGAATGGACAAAGCGACACGTTGAAACGATTTTCATTGATTTTTCGGAAGCGGAGCGAAACGTATACGAAGCGATTCAACAACTGAAGCCTTACTTTTCAGATACATCGCTATCACATATGACGTTGTTACGTGAAATATGTAGCAGCAAAGAAGCACTTTTTTGCACGTTAAAAAACATGTTTGAACAAAAACCTCATCTCGAAACGACAATCGGGGCATTGTTACAAAAAATGAACGACATCACCGACCATACAAAAGCGAAAAAAGCGTTAGAGCTTATTCAAACAATAAACGACAAAGTTATTGTATTTACAGAATACCGCGCCACACAGTTGTATTTGCAATGGTTTTTTAAACAGCACGGCATTTCTTCTGTGCCGTTTCGCGGTGGATTTAAACGAAGTAAAAAAGATTGGATGAAAGAGTTGTTTCAACATCGCGCACAAGTGTTGATCGCAACTGAGGCAGGAGGAGAAGGGATTAACTTGCAATTTTGCCATCATGTCATTAACTACGACTTACCATGGAACCCGATGCGTCTCGAACAACGAATTGGACGTGTTCATCGTCTCGGACAAATGAAAGATGTCCACATTTATAATTTTGTCGTGCGCAATACGGTCGAAGAGCATATGTTTACGTTACTGTACGAAAAAATTCGTCTATTTGAACGGGTCGTTGGTGAGTTAGATGATATTTTAATGAAGCTGCAATCTCCTGCATTTTCAAATCATTTAGAACGCATAATTGCTCAGTCGAAAAGCGAAGGAGAGCTAAAAATTAAAATGCAAAATTTTGTAGAAATTTTTACAAATATGGAGGATAATGTACATGCAGCAACATGACATTCAATCTTTTCTCGAACGTTTTTTTACCGCTACCCATTGCGCAATTTTAGAACGTAGCGATGGTCATATACGCGTTCAACTTACCGTCGATATGGATAAACAATTAATGAATCGTCCTTTTTATTGGCATTATGTTGAACGCACCGGTGCCGTAGGTGAACCATTGCAATTATCGCTTGTGACGAAACAATCAGCTACGAAAGAAGGGGAATATATTCATTTCGGTTCACCACGGCTCCACCAAATTTTTTCAATCGCCAAAATGAACGGACGATTCGTTCGTCTCTATGAACAAGTATGTGAACGTTCTGTTGCGCTTCATCCGTGGCTTCACACAAACATATTGCTCTCTTATGAATGCGATCGAAAACAAGATCGTTTATTGTCGTTAGGTATTCATCTCATTACCGGAACGATTGTCGAATCGTTTTACGACGTGTTAAAAGAGAAAAAATGGGGAGTCACTGTGCCAGATTATTGCTTTACGATTTCTCCTCTTATTAAGCCAATTAGTGGACTTGCACGTCTTGAAGCTTTTGTTGAACGTCTCATCGCCTCCGACACGCACGAGTGGGCAAACGAAGCGCGCACGCGTTGGGAAGAAGACTTAGCATTACTGAAACATTTTTACGAGGGCATCGAAGAAAAACAAGAAGAGTATGAAAAAGAAAAAGAAGCGTTGCGACAAAGGTACGAACCGAGAATTCACATATCCATTATCAATGGCGGTTTATTTTATTTGCAAGCGAAATAAGGCTAACGTGAGCCTTATTTTCGCTTAAACAAAAGGATAATAGCATACGGAATGACGCCGAACCAGCGATATAAAAACGGTTGCTTTTGTTGTTTTTTAAACTCCTTTTTTTGTTGTCTCTGTTTTTTCCGTTCGTCTTTCGGTTGGTCTAAATATTTCACGACTTGCTCGGTCATAAATTTCACATAATCGTTCCCTGCCATCGTTCATCACCTCGATGCTAGTATCGTCAAAAATGAGGTGTTTTAAGCAAAAATACAATGTTTTCTACAATGTCATCTATCGTGCGATTTGTTGTATCAATTGTCATATGTGCTTCACGATACCACGCAAGTCTTTGCTCAAATAGCTGTTTTATTTGACTTTGTTTATTTTCCATCAGTAGCGGTCGGGTCTCATCATCAGCTAAACGCCGAAACAATTCATGTAGCTCACAATGCAAATAAATGACGATTCCATGCTCACGCATAAATTGACGGTTTTCTTCTTGAATGACAATCCCGCCACCTGTGGTAATAATAACACGTTCCTTTGGAAGCTTCTTTAATGCGTCTCGTTCATATGCTCGAAACGCCTCTTCCCCCTCTTCTGCGAAAATCTTTGTAATCGTTTTTCCGACTTGCTGTTCAATATATGCATCTGTGTCGATCACAGGCAATTGCAATACTTCTCCTAGACGTCTACCAACCGTCGTCTTCCCTGCTCCCATAAATCCTGTCAAATAAATCGCTTTCATGTTCCCTCTCCCTTCTAGTACACTTCTCGCCACGCCGATATGTTGTTTGTTGAAGCGTTGAATTGAAATTGGACGTCGTAACGAAATTGTGCATTTGTTATACACGATACAGTTACAGACCATACATCAGGCTCAATACGTGTTGCACGATACGTTGCCTGCCCATGAACAAATGAAACCGTTTGGGTTAATGATGGCACGTTTTCTGGTGTATTGGCAAGCGTTTGTTTCACATAAATAAGCGTTTGCTTCATTAAGTAATCTGCTTCGTATCCTTTCTTTTCTTCTTCAAAAAATTGTATTTCTGTATGATACAATGCAACAGCATGCAAAAAAAGAGCGCTCATGAATAGCGCGCACATGACAGTAAAGAGAAAAATAACCCCTCGTTCATACTTCAAGCTAATGAAAAGACGGAATAAACGCCTCATATTCATCTCCCTTGTCTGTTAATATACGAATACGGATGCCTGCTCCCTCTTTTTCATATGATACTTGCCGAATAAACTGAAGCATAATTTCATGACCGGTATCATTCACACGTCGACGAATGATCGCCCCGTACTTTTCATACGTTATGCGCTCCCCTGTCCATTTATCGAATTGAATTGTCGTTCCGTATATACGAACATCTTTCGATTCCCTTAGTTCCATTTTTGCTTGTTGAATAAAAACAAGCCATTCAAAATAGTGAAAGTTTCCACGTTTTGCTGTATAGTTTACTGCTAGATGAAATGCGGGTGTCAATAAAGATAAAATGATGAACAAAACGGTAAGAGACATGAGTATTTCGATTAATGTGAACCCTTTCTCTTTTTGCATCATTGTCTTAACGACTCACATCTTTCTTTTGTTCGTTTCAATCTATCTTCCCAGCGCACACATCGCTCATTTGAACGCATAAATAGCGAAAATGTGTGTGCACCTCGCACCACGATCGTTTCGTTCCCAATCTGCTCGTTCATCATCACCTCATATAAAATTTGATTGGCGATTGTTTCTATTTTTTTATTTTCTCGCTCTATCGTAATAATTGTCCAATTGGTGACGATCATGACGATTGCCCCGCTCCACAAACTAAGTGAAACGAGCAGCTCAAAAAGCGTAAAACCGTTACAATTTTTGTACATACAATCTCCCTTTCCCTAATTGAAAAACGATTTTATATTTTTTACTTCCATACGCAACAAGCAACGTTCCCGCCTTATTGATATTCCCATTTGAATAATAAAACAATGGCGGGGATAACGTAGCCGTTTGAAATTGAAAAGGAGAAGGGAAGGAGCGAGCGATTAATTCCTTCCCAAACGTCCCACCTTCTTTCACTTGATAGCGACATGTATCGAAATAAAACATAATCGCTACCGTTTTCTTTCGACTAATCGCATATTGTTGGGCATATAACATATCGTTACGAAACTGTTCTAAAAAATATTGTAACTGCCGCTCAGCTAACGTTTGTTGAAGCGGTGGAACGGTAAAAACCATGATCGTTGTGACAATAAAAAGAACGATCAACATTTCTACGAGCGTAAATCCTCGTTCATTCACCTTCTAAAACGTCCCCTTCACTCGTAATGACAATCGTTTTCCCATTCGGACAACGGTTGCTTTCAATGTATTTTCCATCTATTAATTGCTGAACAGATGGAATTATACCGTGCTCCATTTCATACGCTTTGACCTGGGACTGAACCATTTTTATAAAAGCTGAACATCCTTTGTTGTTAATCATGCTGTTATGCTTTGTTACATTTGGAATCGTAATTAAAATTAAAATCGTGATAACCATTAACACAATTAGCATTTCAATTAACGTAAATCCTTTTTCATTTCGCATGTACATCCCCCCATCACATATGATTTAACAATTGAAAAATAGGCCACAACATAGCCATATACATGAGAACGATAAAAATACCGATCAAACTAAGCAACAATGGTTGAATAACGTATACTATTTTTTTTAAACGGCTTTCTAGTTTTTGTAACGAAAACTGGCTATAATGAAACAATTCTTGAACTAATTCCCCATTCGACTGACCGTGCCGAATGACAAAAGGCAGCTCCTTTTCGTAATACGCCCGTTGCTCGATGATTTCATCTAGTTTTTCGCCCGCACATAGCTTCTGTTTCATCACCTTCGCTTCCTCTCTCAGTAACGGAAGGTGAGATTGCTGTTCGAATATTTGCACCGCCTCATAAATCGATAGTCCACCTTTCAACAAATGGCTTAATTGCAGTGAAAATACTTGCGTATGAAAAGAAACGATCCACGAGCGAACAATTGGAATGTTCATAAATAGATTCATTTGTTTATCAATAGGCCATGAACGAATGACAAAAAAGTAAAACAATACGAAGAAAATGAACACGATGAGCGCAATCGAAAATATGCGAGGAAGCCATACCGCAACAGAAAAGATGAATGTAGAAAAAGCAGAGCGAGCGTGAAATGAAGAAAGAAGATGGGAAAACTGCGGAGCTAACACTTGCTGAAATATAAAAAACATGACGATACAAAAACTAAAAAGAAACAACGGGTAGCGTAACATACGCTTCACTTGCTCCACGTAATGTGCTCGCATTTGTCCGATTTCCCCTGCTTCGATAAACCCGTAAGCAAGTTGACCGTGTTGTTCAGCGAAAAATATATATCCTAAAAGATGAGAATGAAATTGCATGCGTGAAAAAGCTTCATGAACGGGCACCCCAGCTCGCAATGCCTGCATGCAATCATCTAAATCTTTTTGTTTTGCTACAGGTTGCTGAATTTGCAAAAACTCAATGGCCTGAGCAAGCGAATATCCTTTACTAAGCAATTTCCCAAGTTGGATGAAAAACGAACTTTGCTCTTGTAACGACCAATTACAGCGTCGCTTCATCTAACAACCAACTTTCAATGACGCTCTCGTTCAAAAAACCGAGCGCAATTCCTTTTTTAATGACATCTTTTAACCGAGTATACACGTATGTCGCTTGCTCGCCTTTTGCAGCTCGCATTGCCTTTGCTAGCTCATTTCCATATAACAACTCATAAACACCTGCTCGTCGGACAGGACGATACTGTCGGCAAAAAGATGAGCACTCTCCTTCACAAAATGGGCACTTCAATTGCACAAGACGTTGGGCTGTCACAGCGACTAACGTTTGCGCCATTTCTTGAAATGGTACACCAAACTCAAGAAGACGGTAAATCGCTCCAACCGCATCTTTCGTGTGCATCGTTGTGAGTACAAGATGTCCAGTAAGCGCCGCGCGCACAGCTATTCGTGCGGTTTCAGCATCACGAATTTCTCCTACCATAATGACATCTGGATCGTGCCGCAAAATCGCTTTTAATCCTGTTGCATACGTAATTCCAGCTTTTTCATTCACTTGTACTTGCAACACATCTTCCGCCCGCTTTTCAACCGGATCTTCTAACGTAATGACATTTCGTTGAAAATGATGGCGACATACGTTTAACAAACTGTATAACGTTGTTGTCTTTCCAGATCCTGTAGGTCCTGTGAAAATCATAAGTCCATGGGAGTGATTTAGTAACGCAAGCAACTTTTTTACTGTTGACGGAAATAGCGCGAGTTGTTTGAGCGGAAGAAATGAGTGTAACGGGAGCAAGCGGATAACTAAACTTTCATCATAAATCGTGGGTAATGTTGATAAGCGAAGATGGACAGTTGTGTGGGCAACATTCATTTCCATCGCGCCGCTTTGTGGGCGACGTCGTTCGCCAATATCCATATCAGCAAGAAACTTAAAGTGGGCAAGCAAACGTTCACACGTCTGTTTTGATAACACGTTTTTTGTAACGAGCATCCCTCCCAACCGAAATTGAACGAGCGCATCTTGTTTACGCGGAACGATATGGATGTCGGAAGCTTGAAGAATATACGCATCCTCAATTAGTCGATCCGCCAACTGCTCAATTGTTTGCAATGCCATCCTCCTTTCTCCATTTCTCGCCTTCATTATTCAACATCTTTCGTCAAATTCCTTCTTCGTTCGCAAAAAATTCAAAAAAATATTCACCCATAGGGTGAAGACGTTACGAAACATAGACGCGACGATATTTTTTGGCCATGTTTTTCAACGCGGATGGGTTATAGCCGATAACGAGCCGTTTACCATCTGTAATAATCGGACGACGAAGGAGACGAGGCTCTTTTACAAGTAGCTCAACAACTTTTGATAAAGGCCATTCCTCAATATTTTCAACAAGCTGCTTAAACAGCTGACTGCGCGTTGCTAAAATTTCATCAATCCCTTCTGTCGTTAATGATAATAAATGCAATAACTCTTCGTATGTCGGTGTTTCACGAAATAAATGACGTTCATGAAATTCAACATTGTTTGCACATAGCCACTTTTTTACCTTTCTGCATGATGTACAGCTCGGATGCATATACACAGTAAGCATGACAACACTCTCCTCTCTTCATCTCGGTTATACATATTGTATAACTTTAGTTCAATATTTGTACAGTAATTTGTTTTAAAACTTTGTGAACGTTATGAAATGATAGGAATAAAGTTCTATATATGCATTTCCATTGTGAAAATACATGTATTATAATGTAAATGAATGAACATATAGGAGTGAGACATAATGGATCAAGTATTAAAAATTACAAGCGTCCTTGCCGATCCAACTCGTTACGAAATTTATCAGTATATCGCCAGAAAACATCAAGAAGTAACCGTTCAAGAAATTGCTGATGCTTTTCATATTCACCCAAACGTCGCGCGTCTTCATTTAACAAAGCTAGAAGATGTAAATATGCTTGTATCCGAAACAAAAAAAACGGGAAAAGGCGGTAGACCGAGTCGATTATACCGTCTATCTGACGATGTGATTCAGCTCCATTTTCCGTTTCGCGACTACCAGCTGTTATCAAAAATTGCAATCCATGCGATGATGAAACTAGGAGAAGCAGGGAAACAAGCGTTGTATGAAACAGGAAAGTTATTTGGTCAAGAACTTGTACAACAACACGTCCAATCGATGCAAGCTCTTGAACAGTTAAGTGTGGAAGAAAAAATGAACATTTTACAAAAAGCAGCGGAAGCCGCTGGATTTTATCCGACATTCCATTACAGTGAAAATCAAGGGAAAATTTATTTTGAAATTTTCAACTGCCCGTTTAAAGAACTCGCATTTGCACATCCAGATTCTATCTGTTATATGCATAACGCCTTTTTAAAAGGAATGTTAGAAGTATTATTTACAAACGCTGAACTTGTGACTGAAGAAATTATGCCATCAGGCTGTAATTCGTGTACGTATCAAGCCATTCTTAAAAAATAGAACGTTTACACAACCATTTCGAGTACATTATAATAAGTAAGGGAAACGGTCAGAAAAGGAGGGATACATATGGATCGTATGTTCCGCGTCTTGTCATTTTGGACAGGAATTTTTGCTGTCATGTTCTATCTTGGCCATATGCATACAACATCATTATTGTTCCTCGGCCAAACAGGATTCTTTCTTTTGTTAAGCTACTTAAAATTAACAGAAAGAATGTACATTTACATTTTCGGTGCGTACTTAACGGTCTTTTTTGCCGGATTTACGTACTGGACAACCTTTATGATGGTTCCTGGTATGGGCGAATAAAAAGCGATGAGTGTACCTCATCGCTTTTTTATGTAAAAATAGGAATATTCATATTTTTTTGTTGCACCATCACACGAAACGCCCTGCCGATATCGCTCATGACTAGCGAGCGAATCGCACGATTATGACGTTGTTGCTCAGAAAACGGATTTGGATCGTGGTGGTTAATCAAATGATTTAAAATGCCTGCCTGCAATAAAAATTCATCTTGGCGCCATAAATGAGTAAATGTCCACCCTGCTTGTTCTCCATAAAATCGTAACGCGTCCCATTGAATGTGTGTGGTGAGATCCATCTCACCTGGATAACGAAGCGCATTGTCGATGAGCTGATGACGATAATAACCGCGCAAGCTCCCACGTTTTCGCGCTGGGTGTTTCCATTCCTCATCCGTATATCCATAATCTACTGTAAAAATAATTGCTTTATCGATTACTTGATCGAGCTGAAAAATAAACTTTTTCATCGCTAACGGAATTTCAAATCGCTGTCCGTCAACGAGCTGAATATTCCGTTCAACGATATATTGAGCAATTTGCTCATTTTCAAGTGGAACACATTTCTCAACAAGCTGATCGTTTTCTACTTCAATAAAACACTCGTATATGTGACCTTCTCGTTTCTCAATGACATGAACAGGAAACGCATCAAATAGCTCATTGCTAAATACAATACCAGAAAAAGAATCAGAAAGCTCAGCAAAACTGGAGATGATACGAACGTAATCAATAAACGGAGCGAGCGTTTCTGCTTGCTTTTCCCGATGGTACGGACTTGCTTCGATCATTATATACTGTCCTTGCGGAAACGTTTTAGGTGATTGACGTTTCCATTGTTCTAAAACCGTATAAGCAAATCGTCCTGTTCCCCCACCGATTTCACAGATGAGCGGTGGAACATGATGCGTTTCTATCAAGCGAACAAACACATCTGCAAATACACGCCCAATGATATGCCCAACGTTACTCGTCGTAATAAAATCCCCTTCGCGTCCAATTTTTTCTTTTCTTCTCATATAATATCCATACTGTTCATCGTACAATGCTAATTCCATGTATTGTGCATACGATAAACGTTTATTTCTCATTTTTTCTAACATTTTTTCATTCGCACCCTTTTTCACTATTGACATAGTGTTAAATTTGTTATATTGTTAATGTAGTAGCTTAACTATATCCCCTCCCATTATAGGAAATAAAACATCCCCCAAACCCCCTTCTCTGTATAGAGAAGGGAATTTTTTTTGCTTAAAATCCGTTCAAAAATGGATTCGTATTCATTTCCGCTTCAATCGTTGTTTCTGGTCCATGTCCACATAGCACAATCGTTTCTTCAGGGAGAACAAGCAACTTACGATGTATACTTTGTAGCAATTGTTCGTAACTTCCTCCTGGTAAATCGGTGCGACCAATACTTCCTGAAAACAGTACATCTCCTGATACGATCACTTGAGCGTCTTCGATATAGTATGACACACTACCCGGCGAATGCCCTGGTGTTTCGAACACTTGAAGTGAGAAATCGCCAATCGTCAACGTTTTCTCTCCTTCAAGCAACACGTCGGCATCGTTTGTAGTAATTGCTTCTCCCATAAATAATAAAGAACCATTTTTCATTGGATCAGTTAGCCAATGTTGTTCTTTTTTATGTACATACACAGGAATGGACCACTTGTTTTTTACGTCGTCAACCGCTCCAATATGATCAAAATGAGCATGTGTAAGCAACACCGCAAGCGGCGTCCAGCCGTTCGTTTCAATATAATGAATGAGTTTTTCTCCTTCGCTGCCGGGATCAAAAATTAAACATGTCCCATTTTCATGAACAAGCACATACGCATTTGTTTGTAACGGTCCTAAAGGAATTCGTTCCCACTTCATTGTGTTTCCTCACTTTCTGTATATATTCTATCCTCATTGTACATGAATAACATACGTTTTGCACCTCGACAAACGTAACAAAAACGATTACAATGAAAAAGGAATAATCGGTGTACATAAGGAGGGGAAGTTATGCCAACAGGAGTTATTTTGGTTGTGATCTTTACATTAGTTACGTTGCTTGCCGCTTACGGCGTAATCCGTTCGTTGCGCGAGAAAAATTTCCTCGGCGTATTGTTCGGATTAGGAACAGTTGCCGTGTTCGGTTGGTTTACAATTATGACTGTCATTCATCATGGATATCCAGTTGCCCATTAAAAAGACGCCAATATAGTGGCGTCTTTTTACGTGCGGGCAAGAGCTGTCATAAAAATACCGATGCTGTCTTTATAAATATTAGGGAATTGAGAGAATGGAAGCGGATTTACCCCTTCACCAAGTTCAATCGTATACCCACATCGCTTCCAATTCAAAATAAACCAATCGCGATATCCAGCATGGCTATCAATATACCGAACAGGTACATAACCGCTCCATTTCGCAAATTCATTCACTTCTTCTTCTGCTTCGGGTGGCTCACATCGTTCATATCCCCAATAAATTTCTTTTCCTTGTGTATGAAATGCGAGCACCTTAAAAAAATCACGTTCTTTTGTCAATGTTGCTATCGCTTGTGCTTCTGGTTCGGTTAACGGAGAAAATCCAGGAAAATCACGCGGTGCGGGTGCTTTTGGAATTTTCCTTTCTTTCTCCACTTCCCACTTTGCAGGAAATTGATTGTTTAAATCAACCCCGCGAATATTTGCTTTCCATTGTGAGAAGTCTTCACTTCCCCCATTTATGCGTACCACTTCATCTTCATAATGTTGTGCCGCTTTTTTTCCGTGTAATACAAGATCCACTCCATCTGGATTTACCATCGGAACAACGGATAAAGTCGTTCTTTTATACAATTGTTGTACATCATAGCCACAAAGATGCTGTTTGTGCTGTAGCGCTTCCACATATTCACGAACAAACGCCATCACAACTGCTGAAGTAATCCACTCGTTCGCATGAAACGAGGCATTCATATGCACATATGTTTCACCTTCTCCAATTTGTAACTCAACAATCGGTTTTTTTAACACACTTTGCCCAATTTCTTGCGTGCGGACGAACGAATGACACCGCAATTGATCGAGATCATGCATTAAAGTTGAAAAATCGTACATCGCTCTCCCCCCTTGTTTCATCGTATGAACAGTACATTTGTACATATGTATGTAAAAAAGCTAGCTCTGTTGTAAGAGCTAGCTTATCGTTTGTTTTCTTGTTGTTTATTGTAGAAACGCAACAAGTCGCCATATACAATTTTGTCGGAGTAATCAAGCTCCTGACGTGCTTTTTCCATATACGGTTCGCAATGAGACGCATCGACTTCTATCCCTGTTTTCTTATCGTAGCATGCGTTTTTCGTATATACATAATCTTTTGTCACGAAGCTACCATCACGAAGAACAACGAAGTCCAGCTTATCTTTTGAGAATAAATCTTCACCAAAATGAATTTGGTTGCGTGTATCAATTCCGAGCAAATGAAGCAATGTCGGTTTCACATCAATTTGCCCTGATACTTTTGAAATGACTTTTGGATGCTTATCTGTTACGCCTGGAATATGGATGATCAATGGAACACGTTGCAATTGAACGTGATCAAATGGCGTAATTTCATCCTTACCTAAATATTGAGCCATCGCTTTGTTATGATTTTCAGAAATACCGTAATGGTCTCCGTAAAGAATGATAATAGAATTGTCATACAATCCTTCTTTTTTCAGCTGCTCAATAAATACTTTCAGCGCTTCATCCATATATCGAACCGTCGGGAAATAACGGTTTAACGTCCGGCTATTTGATGTGTACTCCGGCACCATCTTGTCCTCTTCCCCTAATTCAAACGGGAAGTGGTTCGTTAATGTAATAAACTTTGTATAAAATGGCTGCGGCAACGTTTTTAAATATTGCACAGATTGCTCAAAAAACGGAATGTCTTTTAAACCCCAACCAACTGAATTTTCCTCCGTAATGTTATAGTCCGTCATCGAGAAGAAACGATCGTACTTCATCGATTGGTACATCACATCACGGTTCCAGAAACTTTTATTATTTGCATGGAATACAGCTGAATAGTAACCGTAGTTTTTCAATATTTCTGGCGTTGCGTTATACTCGTTTGTCGCATGTGTGAAAAAGACCGCACCGCGTCCAAGAGGATATAACGAGTTTTCAATAATAAACTCCGCATCTGATGTTTTTCCTTGCCCTGTTTGATGGTAAAAGTTATCAAAGTAATAACTTTGTTTAATAAAGTCATTCAAAAACGGCGTAATTTCTTGTCCGTTCACCGTATTGTTAATAACGAAGCTTTGTAATGACTCCATCGAAACAATGATCACATTACGGCCTTTGGCAATACCAAATAACTCTTTATTCGGCGCTTTTTCATTTGCATTAACGTAGTTTTGAATATCCGCCAATTCGCTGCTATCTGCTAATGCACGTTGCGCTTTTGAGCGCGACTGTAAAATAATATCATATACATGGTAGTTGTATATACCTAAGTTTTTAATTAACATTTCACGGTCAAACGTGCGCGTTAACAGCTCTGGACGTTCCGTCTCCGCTAATCCTAAGTTAAATAAAGCAATGGCTACTGTTGCAAGGAAATAGGTGCGGCGAAAGCGTTTTGTCGCTGGTACGTATTGCGCAATAGACACTTTTTTATACGCCATCCAAGCCAGCAATGCGACATCAAGGAAAAAGAAAATATCCGAAACGTTCATCAATTCAAACACACTATTTCCTAAATCACCCATGTTATTCGTTTGGAACAGCACAGGAATCGTAATGAAATCGCTAAAAAAGCGATAAAACATGACGTTCGCATACAAAACAAATGAAATAATGAAACTTGTAATGACAATATAGCGATTGCGTCGCTTCTCACTCATAAATAAAGCAAGCCCAAAAATAAATAACAGGAAGCTTAACGGGCTAATAAACAAAATAAACTCCTGCTTCCATGACTCAATTTTTATATCAAAACTATTTTTATAGACTAAATACGTCTTTAACCATAAAAGCAAGACCGTTAACAAAACGAAACGGTAGTTTTTCATATGCTCTCCCTCCTTCAATCCATCCACACCTGTCTATTCTATGTTGTATGAGGCACATCCGTTTTTTTACATTTTTTTATCTTAACCAAAGACAATATTAATACTTTCTTAATAAAAAAGCAACTGTTATCTTAAACTATAAACGATATAATAGACGAGTTGCACGTCCGCATATGACTGTTTTACACCTTTTCTTACAAAAAAGCAAGACGCTTTTTACCGACAAATTTTCGACAAAAAAACAGACGAGTGTTTCGTCTGTTTTTTACATCATATTTGTTTTCACTAACCATGCTCCACCGATCACGCCAGCATCATTTCCAAGCGTAGCGATGACAATGTCAGCAGCTTCAGCGACGCGCGGGAACGCAAAGCGTCTGAAATGACGAGCAACCGCTTGCGCTAACATATCCCCTGCCTTCGATACACCGCCACCGATGACAATTTTCTCTGGATTTAAACCGTTGGCTAAATGAGCAAGCGCTAAACCAAGATGAAACGTCACCTCATCAACAATTTGTAGCGCTAACGTATCATTCCCTTTCGCGGCATCAAATACATCTTTCGCGGTAACGGCTCCTGTTTGTTTCCATACGTCCCGCAAAGAGCTCGGTGCATCGGTTTGCTGCAAACGCTCTGTCGCGATACGTGCAATACCTGTCGCTGAAGCGATCGTCTCTAAACATCCTGTTTTACCGCAATTACAAGGTGCCCCTCCTTCTGGAATGGACGTGATATGGCCAATTTCCCCACCAGCACCGTTTGTACCATGCACGATTTGACCATTTACGATCACACCACCCCCAACACCTGTGCCAAGCGTAACGAGAATTAAATTTTTCGCGCCATCGCCCGCCCCTTTCCACATTTCTCCGATGGCGGCAATGTTCGCATCGTTATCAACAACGACAGGAAGGCCTGTTTCCATTTCCAACCGATCTTTCAAAGGAAAGTTTTTCCACCCTAAATTTACTGCTTCATAAATATCTCCTGTCGCCATATTAACAGGTCCTGGTGCACCAATTCCAATACCGACAAGCCGTTCTTTTGGCTCATCTAATTCACGTAGCTTTTCATCAATGGCTTTTGCAATGTGTGTTGTAATATGTTTCCCTTGTTCAGATTTATCCGTTGGAATCTCCCATTTACAAATGATTTCCCCGTACATGTTCACAAACGCTAATTTGACTGTCGTTCCGCCTAAATCCACTCCAACTAACCATTGTTCCATTGTTCTTTCATCCCTTTTTCTCTTTTTTCTCGTTCAATTTGCGCTTCATGACGCAAAATGAGAAGCGCCATTTGATAATCTTTTACGTCGATGAGCTGCGCTTGAAATAATTCTTTCAGCTCGTCTTCCATTAATTCTAAATCTGCGAGACGATCACCGACGTAAATGATCGTTCCATATTTTTTTAATAACTGTTGTACGTCGTATACAGATTTCATGTTCTTCACCTATCGTGTATAAGCGTTTTCAAATTACATATTCTAAATGTATAAAGAAAACAGAGAGTCGTCAAGAACTGAACAATGTCTTTGCGATATTTTTCACATTTTATCGATCCGGATCTTTCGGATGCAAGACAGTCGGTCGTCGATTTTTTAACGGAATTGGGGAACGAATAAGCACATCGCGCATCCCACGATATGAAAACGGAATAAACGGCCATAAATATGGGACGCCAAACGATTGCATGCGAGCAAGCAGGACTAACCATGCGGTAATGCCAACAACGTAGCCCATAACACCAAACAACGCTGTAACGATCAGCAAAAAAAGGCGAACGAGCCGATTGGCTAACCCTAGTTCATAACTCGGTGTCGCAAACGTTCCGATCGTCGCCATCGCAAAATATAAAATGACTTCGTTAGAAAATAAGCCAACCTCAACCGCAATTCCACCAATCATCAATGCTGCAACAAGTCCAAGCGCCGTCGCTAAGGAAGATGGAGTGTGAATAGCCGCCATTCGCAACATATCTAATCCAAATTCGATCAATAAAATTTGTCCAAACAACGGAATATTCCCTTCCGTTGATTTTGCGACAAACGATAACGCATGTGGCACGAGCTCTGGTGTTTTCATCCACATATACCAAAGCGGTAATAAAAAAATCGATAGCCATACCGCAAGAAACCGAACAAAGCGTAAATATGCGCCAACAATTGGTTTATTTCGATACTCTTCTGCATGTTGAAGATGATGCCAAAATGTTGCAGGTGTAATTAACACGCTCGGGGATCCGTCGACAAAAATAAGAACATGTCCTTCATATAAATGAGCTGCGGCCGTATCTGGCCTTTCTGTATAACGAACGACAGGATATGGGTTGAAGTGCCTGCCTGAAATAAATTCTTCTACCGTTTTTTCCCCCATTGGCAAGCCGTCTGTATCAATTTTGGCTAATGACTGTTTCACTTCTTCCACAATGTGTGAGTTCGCAATATCTTCAATATAACAAACACAGACATCCGTTTTTGAACGGCGACCAATTTGCATATATTCCATTCGTAATGAACGATCTCGCACGCGCCGTCTTGTTAGCGCTGTGTTAAATACAATCGTTTCCACATATCCATCGCGTGCACCTCGAACAACACGCTCCATATCTGGCTCTTGAGGTCCTCGCACAGGATATGTGCGTGCATCAATTAAAATCGCTTTTGCCATTCCATCAACGAACAAAGCTGTCGGTCCTGCCAACACACCATCAATTACCCGTTCGAAATCATCTGTTTGTTCCAACTCTACATACGGAAGATGTGTTTTTAATAATTTATCTAACGGTTGTTCATCTAATGTGCCATTTGGTAGCTCACATAACAATTTCATTAAATAATGAAGAATGTCATCTTTCACAAATCCGTCAATCATAAATAATGCCATATCTTTTCCGGCATAATGCACGTCTAAGTAAATGACGTCAAAACTTTTCCCTACTCCAAGCTTTTCCTTCATATATGAAACGTTTTCTGAAAGACGTGAAGATACTCGTTCCACTCCAATCACCTACCTTACATTCATTACCATTCATCTTTGACACATGTAAATGTATTCATACATATTTCCTGTCATATGCACATACATTTTTTATAAATGTAAGCTTGACCGGAGGAATAAGATGAAACGTTTATTATCGATATGCATATTTCTTTTGTCATTTGTCATCATCATACAAGCGTTTGAACGGCCGGCGCATGAGGCGATTATGTTTTTCCCGATCGATCCGACCGTTCACTTTACAACTGCCGAAACAAAATTATCACTACAGCCCAAAAAGAAGGAAACACGCTATGTCGTCGATTGGATCGTTACTTCATCGCTTGATCGAACTGCTTATCTTCGGCAAGATGTTTCGTTGTTATTTGCTAACGGAAGGCTTGTTGCTACACAAACGAAATGGAAAGAAAACTGGAAAAGTCTCATTCAGCAAAAACAGCTCGAACAAAAAGGAAGTCGATTGTTTCAAGCCATCTCATATCACCAAGGAGAATTGCATAACGGTAATGACATTCGAAGCAGTCAAAAAATGAGTGGGGACGTATTATACGTCATCGACTCATCCTTCGCACCACTTCAATCGTTTCGCAAACCAACGACAGCCGAACAAAAAACATGGGCCAACACATTAAATAAACAAACACAAACGATCGTAAACAAAACCGCTAATCAAATGGGGAACATATTGCAAGCAGACGACTATTATCATTTGTATTTACCGGAGCTTGTTCAATATAATGAGCAACCGTTTATGGATTTGACAACAAATGAAACGGAAATAATGATCGGAAACTTATGGGAAGGGTTGTATAAAAATTATTTTTTAGGCATAAAAAAACAGAACGGTTCGATTGAATCTCCAATCGGTAGCACCGTTCCGCTTATTTTAATCCAAAAGGATTACAGTAAACTGTTTGTCGTAACAGAAACAGCAGACGGAGAACTCGTCATATTAAAGCAACTGCTCGAGTTCACGCAATAATCGTTGATATTGCTCATTATTTGGTTCAAGCTGCAACGCACGTTCGATTGCTTGTTTTGCTTTTTCATAATTTTTTTCTTCTGCATACAACAACGCTAAATAATAAAAAGCTTCATGAAAACGGTCGTTTTTTTCGATGGCATCATATAAATATTGTTTTGCATCATCGTAGTCTTTTTGTTGTATGTGAATGTAGGCGCGCAAAAAATCTGCTTTATATGCTTCAGCATCTTGCTCATGGATGAATGTTAACATGTGTTTTGCTTCATCGTATTCTCGTTCATCAATATATTGCTTGGACAACGCAAGAATGAGTTGTGCTTGATCTGCTGGCGGTCGTTGAAAACCGATATATAAGCAAATAAACGTAACGACCGCTGTGAACAAAGCAGCAAACCATTGTCCAAAGCGAACACGTTCCTTTGGGAAATGAACGATACTTGCTGCTAAAAACCCACCAATTAAACCGCCAATATGACCTGCATTATCAATATTTGGAACGACGAGACCGAACGCTAAATTGATGCCGATGACGGTGATGACGTTCATCCCAATTGTTCGAAAAAATATGTGTGGTTTAGCTTTTCCAAAGTATAACAAAGCCCCAAAACATCCAAAAATGGCACCAGACGCTCCGGCAGATACGGATGGCGAAAATAAAAAACTAGCGAGCGAACCTGCAAAACCAGCAAAAAGATAAATAAATAAAAACCGAAGCGAACCGTACAATTTTTCAACAAGTGGGCCTAAATAATATAGTGCAAACGTATTCATGAATAAATGCACGAAACCGATATGCAGCACGATAGGAGTAAAAAAGCGCCACCATTCTCCTTGCAAAATAAGCGGGTTAAATTTTGCGCCATATTGAATGAGCGTCAATGTATTTGTACTTCCGCCGTTCCATTCTAAAATGAAAAACATCACTATTTGTAAAGCAATGAACACATATGTAAATCTCGCTTTTCCACGTTCAAATATGCGCCGTTCATTTTCATACATGCGCTCTGCAAATGATAACACGTGTTGTTTAAACGTTTGTAGTTCGTGTTGCAACATTGGAGAATCATCTGGTACGTATACTTTCAATGATTGATGGAACTGCATACTTAGCTTATGCAAGACGTCATGCACATTGTAAAGATGCATTACATATGTTTGCATATGCACTCGCTCAGTCGCTAATGGTCGCTGAACATACAGTTCCCAATCGTCAACAGGGGGATACATCATGACATAAACGTTGATGACTTGCAGTTGGCGGCGAAATTGTCGCTTGCGCCATTCATCAACAGCGACTAGCGCCCGATTCATATCATTTTTTAATGACACACCCCAATCCATATCAGTACGAACAAGGCGTACAAGCGGCGCTTTTCGTTTCCTCGTAGATTGCAACCAAACCTCCCGCTCATCAGGTGACAAATAAACAATTTCATAGTTCATCTGTAACAATTGAAATATCATTTGCCAATATACAAAATCAAAGCGAATGCCCAACCTTCCCTCTCCCTTCGCTATCATACCCTTCTTTTAACACACTCTTTTACAAAGTGCAACTATTTGTACTTTTGTAAAAATAATGTGGGGACAAGGCGCTGGCGAATAAACGGAACAGACATTCCCCATTGTACCACCCGTTTTTGAACCGCTTCTCGTTTCAATATTTCATTCAATAACCGATAGCGAAAGCGGTAAAGAACGAGCCCTGCCATGACGGCAACGATCAACGTTTTTCCATTCAATATCATCACCCTCCTGATATTTAACGTTCCCTTTTCGTGTTGAAATTATAAAAAGGTTGCCTCGGAATGAGACAACCTATTGCAATCCAACGCGTTTCATTACATCTTTTAATACAGTTGCAGAATGAGTAAATTTTTCTTTTTCCTCCTCGTTCAATTGTAGTTCAACAACTTCACGAATACCGTTGCGATTTACGATCGCTGGTACGCCAATGTACATATCATTTTGACCATATTGGCCTTCTAAGTAAGCTGAAACAGTAAGAACGCTGTTTTCATTTTGTAAAATCGCTTTTGTTAAACGAACAAGTCCCATGGCAATACCGTAATATGTTGCACCTTTTCGCTCAATAATTTGATACGCTGCATCGCGTACATTCACAAAAATGTTATCTAAATCTTCTTGTTTATATTGTGGCTTTTCTTTCATCATATCGGCAATTGGGCGGCAACCGATGAATGCATGGCTCCAAACAGGCAACTCCGTATCACCATGTTCCCCAATAATATAAGCATGTACGTTGCGCGTATCCACATCGAAATATTCACCTAACAAGTAGCGGAAGCGAGCTGTGTCTAAAATCGTTCCTGAACCGATCACGCGCTCTTTCGGTAAACCTGAAAACTTCCATGTAGCGTATGTTAAAATGTCAACCGGGTTTGTGGCGACGAGAAAAATACCGTTAAATCCGCTTGCCATCACTTGATCGATAATATTTTTGAAAATTTTCGTGTTTTTCTCAACCAAATCTAGTCGTGTTTCTCCTGGTTTTTGATTCGCTCCCGCAGTTAACACAACGAGATCGGCATCTTTGCAATCTTCATAATTACCAAACCAAATTTTTGTTGGAGACGGCGCAAACGGCATGCCGTGATTTAAGTCCATCGCATCTCCTTCTGATTTTTCTTTATTAATATCAATCAAAACGAGCTCTTCTGTCACCCCTTGATTTAAAAGCGCAAACGCATAACTCGAACCGACAAAACCTGTTCCAACTAAAACAACACGATTCACTTTATTTGACATATTTCTTCCACCTTTCGTATATATCATTTTACAATCTGTGCGTTGTTTATCTGTTTCACACTTACATTGTACACTGTTTCACAAAGTTTATGTGGCATGAATTATTAACATTTTGTTAATTTTTTCTCCTGTACAATATGAAAGCGCTTATGCTGTTTTATTATTCGTTTTCACAAACGATAATTCCTTCGTTTGTAATAATCATTTGGACAGGAATATCGTGTTGTTCAATCGGCAACGTAGAGACGATTTGACAATCGTATGCGAGGGACAACGTGTTGTTAGGGAAATCCATTAAATATCGATCATAATACCCTCCACCATATCCAAGGCGGTACCCTAAACGAGTGAACACAAGACCGGGGACAAATAGCAGTTCGATTTCATGTTTTTGGACTTCCTTCGTTCCTTCTACAATTGGTTCATATAAATCGAAAAAAGTACGCTCCGTTTGTTGAAACGAACGAATTTCGCGAAACGTCATTTGTTTTGTTGTTACATCGCATTTTGGAATGGCAACTTTTTTCCCTTCTTGCCATGCTCGTTCAATGATACATGTTGTATCGATTTCGATTTGTCGTGAGATCGTAATACCGATCACTTGTGCCGTTTGCCAAAGATGTTGGTGAAATAATATGTCGTGAATGACGTTCTCCTTTTTCTTGCGTTCTTCTTTTGTCATATGTAAGAGACGTTGTTTTATTTGCTGCCGTAATTGTTTCTTATCCATTAATCTCCCCCTCTTTCATAAAAAAATAAGCAGCAGGAAAAAAATCCTACTGCTTACTTCGTTTCACGATGAACTGTTGCTTTTTTGTCTCGTGGGCAATATTTTTTCAATTCAAGACGCTCTGCATTATTGCGCTTATTTTTTGTTGAAATATAGTTGCGTTCGCCGCATTCTGTGCATGCTAACGTAATATTTACACGCATCGTTCTTTCCCTCCAAACAAAAGTATTATAATCACACCTTTCCATCATATCATTTTTCTTAAACAATTTCCATATGAATTTTATACGTTTTGATATTGCCGAATTTTCTTTATATAGTATTTCGTATATTCTTTAGCTTTTTGAGCATTTGTTGCTTGTGAATAAATCGTTAACGTCGGTTCATCCACTTTCGGTAAAATGAGTGTCCATGCTCCGTCTTCATGATACACTTTCATCCCATCTGTAAAATCTATATGCTTGTCATACGATTCTTCTAACAATTTACGCATAACAGCCGCCCGTTCATCCCATGGGCAAGGAACATCACGGCATGATAAATGAATAGTTGGAATAGACGACACGATGGTACGAAGCGAACAACGTTCAATCGCTAACAAATGCAATAGTTGGACACATGCATACAATCCATCGAAATAAAAATGAAACGGCTCATGATGTGCAAGCAAAAAATCTCGTCTCGTATCTTTTACATAAACAATATCTCCGTATAGCCGTTCTGCTAATGTGTGTAACGCAGACGGTGCCCAAGCAGGAACGGCTACTTTTTTCGTTTCGCTAAATAAAAGAGATGTGAGCACATGCAACGAAATCATTTCTTCTTTCGTCAATGCAACTCCTTGCCCGTCAAACATTCGAAAACGTTCTCCTGAATCGTCAAACACGATAGCAAATTGGGCTTGTTCTTGCTCGATTAGTTTCCGAATGTGTTCATCATCACGCTCTTTTGTCCAAACAACTTCTATCGCGAACAACAGAAGTGTGCGTTCAATGATATGCTTCAATAAAGGAGAACTAGCGACGACAACTTTCCATCGCTCCGATGAAGAAAAAGAAATCGATTGCCGTAATGCGCAAATATACATTTCATCGTTCTCTTTTTGCTTCATTGCTTCACCCATTTGCATCGCTGACATATGATGTTCATGTTCCATTCGTTGTTCAATCGCGCGTTCCGTCGTGCGATCAATGGGGGAGCCTTGTTCATCGTGTATGTCAATGATTACTTCATCATGTTCGTTTACTGTTATAAAGACACCACCGCGATACTGTTTATGAGAAATAATATAACGAAAAGCAGGCAAATATCCCCCCTCATATACATTCGTGAACATACCGTACATATGCAAACATTGAGCAAACAACGATCCAAGTGCCGTAGAAAACGGATGATCGTCAAAACCAATTAATATGTGACTTCCTTTTTCATGTAGACTGCTATATGCTGAAGCCAACTGTGTGATAAACATCGGATGAGCATCAACATGAGCGCGCATGCTGATCCCATTTTGGCGAAACAATACGTTTGGGCGCTGTTCACCCCATACAATTGAACCTTTCACTTTCGTTTTTTCTGCAATTGTTTTATTCGGCCAAATTTTAGCCGCATGTTGCACTTTCACTTTATTTTTTAATTTGCATTTTGCCCCAATGACCGCATAATCAAATATTTCATTTTTTTTACCGATATACACATCATTCGCAACGATTGCTCCGCGCAATTCGCTATACACGTCAATATACACATCGTCCCAAACGATTGACCGTTTTAACGATGCATGCTTACTAATGACTGAACGCGCCCCAACGATCGTATAAGGACCAATAGTTGCGTGTTCATCAATACATACATCATCTCCAATAAGAATCGGTCCTTCTAATTTTACCCCTTGTGCAATGTTCACTCGTTCGCCGATCCATACATCAGGAGCTATTTCTTTGTAATGAGAAGAAACGAGACGTTGATTGAGTAAATCAACATGTGTTTGATGATATTGTTCAATGACACCAACATCAGACCAATATCCATCCGCCTCATATCCGTATATTGGGTACTCTTGTTGAATGAGATGTGGAAAAATATGTTGACTAAAATCGTAAGGTGGATGTTCAGGCATATAATTAAAAATCGCTGGATCGCAAATGTAAATGCCTGTATTGACTAAATCGCTGCACACTTCATTCCATTTTGGTTTTTCTACAAAATGAATCACTTTTCCGTTTCGATCTGTCACAATTCCACCGTATGAAAGAGGAGTCGCTTCGTGGTGCATAAGAACGGTAACTAATGCTTGTTTGGAAAAATGGAAATGGATTGCTTGCTGTAAATGCATTGTCGTCAATATGTCTGCACTGATAACAACAAACGTATCGTCTAAAAAAGACTGAGCATGTTTTACGCTCCCTGCCGTCCCAAGGGGCGTCGTCTCTTCAAAGTAATGAAGACGTACACCGAATCGACGTCCATCACCAAAATATTCAATAATTTCATCACTTAAATATTGAACGGTTACAGCAATATCCGTAATTCCGTGATGCTTTAACCATTCAATACTATACGCCATCACAGGTTTATTCATAATTGGTACGATCGGCTTCGGAACATGACAAGTTAACGGACGTAACCGTGTTCCTCTTCCCCCTGCCATAATGACCGCTTTCACAACATATCCCCCCCAAGTGAAAGCAACACTTTTTTCCATCATATCATGACAACACCATACGGACAATATACGAAAATTGTCGATTTGACATGAAAATGATGCATGATTGCTACATTCCTATGTATAATAAAGTGGGGTGACAAACATGATCGAATATACATTGATTGGACTCATTTCTTTTGCAATCATACTCTTCCTCATTTCTTTCTTCCAAAAAGATCGTGTAAAAGAGGTAGAAGAACAAGTAGAGCAACTCACATTATCGACGATGCAACAATTGTACGAAATAAAAAAGCGAGTTAAAGCGCTTGAAGAAGAGCTGCTTGTCGGAATGGAGCTGTTGTCAACTGAAGAACAAATATGGCATCTACATAAACAAGGTTGGACAAAAGAACAAATTGCCCACAAACTCAACATGCCGATAGATGAGGTGAATATGATGATTGCGAGGAATGAACGATGAGAAAGACAACGCGTGCATTTGCGGCTGGAATGTTGTTTGCCACAACGATACTTGCTATCGTTCATTACACGAACGACAAACAATATCATATCATCAGCGAACAGCAGTATGAACAAATCATTGCGGAACGAAATGAACTTGCTGAAAAACTCGAAAAGTTAAAAAAAGAAACGGATAAAACAACACCACCGGAAAAAGAAAAAGTGTACATTTATACGTTAACGATTGCCAAAGGGGAAGCAAGTCGCGACGTTGCTAACCGACTTGAACAATCGCACATTATTGATGATGCTCAATCGTTTTTAACATACCTCGATACCCATCAATTAACGCGTGCGCTACGCTCTGGGACGTACATTGTCACCAGCGACATGTCATATGAACAAATCGCCCAAAAAATTACAAAATAAGGATGTCCGCTGTTGGACATCCTTTTGCTTTAATCGTTTAAATCGTAATGTCTTCCCTTGACTAAATAAAAGACATTTTCAGCGATGTTTGTCGCGTGATCTGCGATACGTTCAATGTAACGTGCGGTAAACGAAAGCTGAGTAATTTGCGACATCGCATCTGGATGTGCTTTTGTGCGCTCGAGCAACTCCCGAATCGTTTCGCCGTACAAACGATCGACTTCATCGTCCATGTCAGCCACTTTCTTCGCTGTAACGACATCTTCTTCGTAATACGCTTTTAACGTTAACGAAAGCATATTTACTGCGATTTCATGCATTTTTTCTAATTTATTTAATGAAATAACAAATGGCTGTTCGCCGATTCGAATAGCCGATTTCGCAATGTTGACAGCAAAGTCTGCCATTCTTTCAACGTCCGTTGCAATTTTAATCGCCACAATAATGCGGCGTAAATCGATCGCAACAGGTTGTTGTTTTGCAATTAGTAAAATCGCAAAATCGTTGATTTCCTCATCAAGTAAATCAATTTTTGTATCGTTCTCGAGCACTTGCAATGCTAAATCGCTATTTTTTGTTTTTAACGCTTCAAATGACTGAGTTAATGCGATTTCAGCGAGACTTCCGAGCTGTAATAATTGATCGCGCAACGTTTGTAAATCGTAATCAAATTTCTCACGTACAGACATGCTTACTCCCCCTTTATTTTGAAAAAATCGTGCGAGCGTACCCGCACGATTTTTTATCCAAATCGACCTGTAATGTAATCTTCTGTTCGTTTATCGTCTGGATTCGAAAATAATTTATCTGTGTCGCTATATTCGATCACTTCACCGTTCAAGAAAAACGCCGTTTTATCAGAAATACGAGCCGCCTGTTGCATATTATGTGTAACGATAATGATACTATAGTTTTTCTTTAGCTCTTGCACAAGCTCTTCTACTTTCAATGTTGAAATTGGGTCAAGCGCAGATGTCGGTTCGTCCATTAAGATAACATCTGGCTCAATCGCTAAACAGCGAGCAATACATAGACGTTGTTGTTGTCCACCAGACAGTCCATATGCATTCGTATGCAAACGGTCTTTTACCTCATCCCAAATCGCCGCACCGCGTAAACTTCTTTCAACGATCTCATCTAAAATTTTCTTGTCGCGAATGCCGTGAATACGCGGACCGTATGCCACGTTATCATAAATTGATTTCGGGAACGGATTTGGCTTTTGGAATACCATGCCGACTTGCGTACGCAATTCTTCGACACGATACGATTTATCAAAAATGTTGCGCCCGCGATACGTAATTTCTCCGGATGTGCGCACACTTGGCACAAGTTCAATCATTCGGTTTAACGTTTTAATGTACGTCGACTTTCCACATCCCGACGGACCGATAATCGCTGTCACTTCATTTTCGTAAATATCTAAGTCAATGTTTTTTAACGCGTGATGTTCTCCGTACCATAAATTTAAATTTTTCGTCCGATACACCACGTTTTTTTCGCTTCGTTCTTCAGCTTGTTTTTTACGTTCTTTCACAACTGTTAATTCCATTCATAAGTTCCCCTTTCAACGCGCGATTAATAACGTTTTTGAAACTTGTTGCGAATAAAAATGGCAATCGAGTTCATCAAGATTAACACGACGAGCAAGACGACGATTCCCGCTGCTGCGACATGTTGGAAATCAGCTTGCGGACGTGACGTCCAGTTGTAAATTTGCATCGGCATAACCGTAAATGTATCCAAAATACCGCGTGGTAAATAGGCTAAAAACGTCGGAATACCTAAAACAACAAGCGGTGCCGTTTCACCGATCGCACGTGATAAAGCTAGAATGCTACCTGTTAAAATACCAGGGATCGCTGCTGGAAGAACGATACGATAAATCGTTTGCCATTTCGTTGCCCCCATACCATATGATGCTTCGCGCAATTGATTCGGCACGGCGCGAATCGCCTCTTGTGCCGCAACGACGATGACAGGAAGCACAAGCAAACTCATCGTTAAACCAGCCGCTAAAATGCTACGACCTAAATTCAATTCACGAACGAAAAGCGTCAAACCAAGTAAACCGAATACGATCGACGGAACACCTGCTAAGTTAGAAATATTCGTTTGAATAAAATCGGTAAAACGATTTTTTTTCGCATATTCCTCTAAGTAAATGGCTGTTCCTACTCCAAGAATAAGTGAAACAGGTGCAACGATGACCATTAACCATAACGAACCAACCAATCCCGCTTTAATTCCTGCGTCTTCTGGACGACGAGACGGGAAGTTATTTAAAAAGTCGAAATTGAGCCAGCCAATTGCTTGAGTGAGTATCCGATATAGAAGAACGATAAGAACAATTAACCCGAATACTGTCGCTAAGAAAAACAAAAATTTCAACAGATTATTGCGCAACAGACGACCGTTCATATGTTGAACGACACGTTGTTTATCAATTAACTTTTCCATGATTAATACTCCTCCCTAAAGCGACGAGAAATGTATTGCGCGAGTAAGTTCATGGCTAACGTAAATACAAACAGTGTCATACCGACCGCATAAATGCTGTAATAAACCGTTGTACCGTATCCGGCATCGCCTGTTGTTACTTGGACAATGTAGGCAGTTAGCGTCTGAATCGATTTCGTTACATCAAATGTGAAAACAGGAGATGAACCACCCGCTACAGCTACAATCATCGTCTCACCAACAGCACGAGAAATTGCAAGCATAAACGATGCCGCAATACCTGATGTCGCTGCAGGAAGGACAACTTTTAACGCCACTTCTAATTTCGTTGAACCGAGACCGAGCGCTCCTTCGCGAATAGAGTTTGGCACAGAACTCATCGCATCCTCAGATAAAGAAGCAACCATCGGAATAATCATAACGCCCATGACGATGCCTGGACTTAACGCGTTGAAGATACCTAAACTTGGAATTATCTTTTGTAAAAGAGGCGTTACAAACGTTAATGCGAAAAATCCATATACAATTGTCGGAATTCCCGCCAACACTTCTAATATCGGTTTTAATACTTTTCGTGCTTTTTCAGACGCATACTCACTCAAGTAAATCGCTGATGCTAAACCCATCGGAATGGCCACAACCATCGCAATGGCTGTTGTTAGCAACGTTCCCGTTACAAGCGGAGCAATGCCAAACGATCCTGTTTTTTCATCCCATGGAAGCCATTCTTTGCTCGTTAAAAATTCAACGATCGATACTCGTTCAAAGAAAATAAATGTTTCAAATAACAACGTAAATAAAATGCCGATTGTCGTTAAAACCGAAATGGTAGCTGTTAATAATAACAATTTTGGCATGAACCATTCCATAAACTGTTGCCCGCTTTGCTTTTTCTTATTTTCTTTAATCATCTCACGGACGGAATATGAACGATTCCCATCTGTCATCGCCATAATGTGAAAACCCCTTTCCAAATTCATGGCAAGATGAGAAGCGACTGTGGTGTCGCTTCTCATCTTTACGTTTCGTTATTTCAATCCTTCAAGCTTTTTCAATTGCTCATCATATTTTTCTTGTGAAAGCGCTACATATCCAACTTCTTCAGCAAACTCCGCACCGTTCTCTAATAAAAATTTCGCGAAATCATATACTTGTGGTTTTTCTTTTAACGCCTTTACGTTAGCATACGTAAATAGTGGTCGAGAAAGTGGTGCGTATTCACCGCTTTGGATCGTTTCATGCGTCGGTTCTACTGGACCGTTTCCATTATCGATTGGCACAGCTTTCAACTTATCTTTATTTTCAATGTAGTATGCGAACCCGAAATAGCCGAGCGCATTTTTATCGCCTGCAATTCCTTGAACAAGTACGTTATCGTCTTCAGATAATTGCGCTGTTTTGTTTAACGGTTGTCCATCTAAAATCACTTCATCGAAGTAATCGAACGTACCAGAGTCGTGTCCCGGTGAGAACAATTTAATTTCTTCATTTGGCCATTCTGGACGAATATCTGACCATTTCACTTTGTCATTACCGTTTACTGCACCGGATGTAAAAATTTTCTTCAATTCATCAACCGTTAAATAATCGACCCAATCGTTATCCTTATTTATTAAAACAGAAAGACCATCGAATGCAACTTGAAACTCTTCAAATTGAATGCCGTTTTGCTCAGCAGCTTTCTTTTCTTCATCTTTAATTGGACGAGAAGCGTTTGAAAAGTCTGTTTCTCCTTTTGTAAACTTTTCAAATCCGCCACCTGTTCCGGACAAACCAACAGACACTTTGACATCTGGTTGTTCACCCGCATACGCTTCAGCGGCAGCTTCAAGAATCGGATAAACAGTAGACGATCCATCTACAACAACGTTACCGCTTAATTGCTCTCCGCCATTTTCGCCGCCTTGATCAGCGCCGCCACCACATGCTGTTGTAAATGCTAATACAGCGCTTGTTACACCTGCGAGTGCAAACCATTTGTTTTTCTTCATCTTTTGATTTCCCCCTACTTTTTCATTAGTTTTTGTCCCACGAGTTATAGAATAATGGAAAGGTATTAAATTCGTTTTAAACAAATGTTAAGCTTTTGTAAATTCGCTTTCTTTTATCTTTCCATTGTTTGTTCCTCATTATTCAACGGTTTAGTAGAGGGTTGCTCTCCGAATTGGCGCTTTGTTTTCAATTCAAAATACGCATCTAAAATTTTTCTTCCAATGTAGTTATTGATCGGATAGTGGTTTCTCGGATTTTGATATACCCAAGGCACAACGACAGCAAACGCCACTTCTGGATTGTTGTACGGAGCGAAGCCAACTAACGTCAAATTGTACGTTGGCGTCATCCGTCTTGACTTGATCGGTCCATCATAAAACGCCTGTGCGGTTCCTGTTTTTCCTGCTGGATCATAAGGGGCGTTTGCGAAAAAGGCACGTGCTGTTCCGTGTGAACCGTGCATAACGCGATAAAATCCTTCACGCACACGCTCAATATACTCCGTTTTCATATCGACTCGATTTAACACTTTCGGCTCAAACGAATAAATGACGTTACCCATTTCATTTTTTTCGCTGATCGGTTCACGAATTTCCTTCACAACATGCGGTTGAATGCGATATCCACCGTTAGCGATCGTTGAAACGTATTGCGCCATTTGAATTGGCGTGTATACATCAAACTGCCCAATAGCTAAGTCAAGCAAATGCCCTGGAAGCGTACTTTGTCCAGGCCATCCGATAATTTCCCCAGGCAAATCAATTCCTGTTTTCACACCTAAACCGAACTGATTAAAGTATCGCCGCATAGTCGAAAACGCTTCTTTTTTTATTGGTAACGCTTGATGTGGGCGGTACGTAGAGCCAGCAATCGCTATTGCTGTTTTAAACATGTAAACGTTTGACGACATTTCAAGCGCTTTTAAATCGTTCATCGGCCCCGGACGAATACCGCTATGTGATTTTTTCGTTGGCGTTCCTTTAATATATAGCGGTTCGTCAACGAGCACCGTGCCCGGTTGAATGACACCCGTTTGAAATCCTGTTAATACAGTCGCCCCCTTTACTGCTGATCCCATCGCATAGGCGGACGTAATCGTTCCAAGGGCATAATCTTTTAACACAACTTTTCCACTTTTATCACGTGTATACTGTTTCCCAGCTAGCGATAAAATCTCTCCCGTATTCGGGTCCATCATGACGACGAAAGCACGATCGAGCAATTCCGTTCCACCGCGCCGTTTCATTGTCGTCAATTCTTCTTCAATAATTTGCTCGACACGTTTTTGTAATTCCATATCGATCGTTAATACAACGTCTTTCCCACGCTGTCCTTGCGAGATTTCAATCGTTTCGAGAATATTTCCTGCTTTATCCGTTACATTTTTAATTTTTGCCTTTTGCCCACGTAACACATCTTCATATTGCGCTTCAATGTAACTTTTCCCTACACGGTCATTCCGGTTATAATCGCGCGCTAAATAGTAGTCAAGCTTTTCGCGCGGTAACCCTTCTTCTGATGATGTAATATTTCCTAGCACTGTGCGAAACGTATCACCAAATGCATAATGACGATTCCAATCTGTCGTCACATCTACCCCCGGCAATTCCTCTAAATGTTCGCTAACGACCGCATATTCCTCATCCGTTACTCCTTCATTTTTAATCATTTGTGGTGTTAACGCATACCCGCTATTCATTTCCCGAAAAATAGCAACAACTTCGAGCTCGTTTTCTTTAATCGTTTTTACATCTTCTTCTGTAATGCGCTCAAGTTGCAATCGATAAATATCTTTATCTTTTAGCTTTTTAGCACGAAACTGTTTCCATTCTTTCTTTGTAATTTTTTCTTTCGCCTTCTCTTCATTTGTTAAAATCCAATAGTCTTTTATATCTCGCTCTGTCACACGATCCGTCGGCTTTTCAATATACGTTGCTAACTTTTTTGCTACTTCAATCATTTCCGAAGGTTTTGTTGTTTGTGAGCGCGTATACGTAATCGCATGAAGCGGTTCGTTATCGACAACGACTTGGTAGTTACGGTCATAAATTTTCCCACGCGGTGCCGGTGTATTGACAGTGACGTTTTCCGTTCGCTCAACCTCTTTTCGATATTGCTCACCATAAACGATTTGGATGACACCTAATCGTAAAATAAGCGCAGAAAACAGTAAAAACACAACAAAAAACAATACGTTTAGTCGAAATGGCAACTGCATTCTTTTTTTCTTTTTCTTGACCTTTTTAGCTTGTTGTATTTGCTTCAAAACAGGCGAGCACCTCCTTTACTTGCTCCTTCCCCATTGTAAAAGAAACGCTCGCAAATTTCTACATTGAAAGTCGAATGCGTCTTACAAAAAAATAAATAATTAAATGACCGGCCCCAACAATTAACATTAGTGATGGAATTGCTTCTTTTGCGTCAAATAGCGTAATAGCTAATAAAAACAACAGAACAGATGTAGCACGCCCACCATTCAAAAACAATTCCCGCATCACAATATATTCAATGCGCCACTCCTTTGCGTGATTGCTTTGTCCAATGACGTCAAATGTAAGCGACAAATACGGGACAAGCAAAATCGGATAGCCAACAGCAATAAGCGCACCGTATATCATCAACTTGGTGTACGACAAATCAAAAACGAGTAAAAAAACAGAAGCATATAACAATATGCCACCAAATAAAATCGCGCGCAATCGCCAACGCTGTTTTATATATTTGGACGCAAACGAGTACGTCATAAACGAAACAACTGCGTTAATTAAACCAAATACACCAAGCGCTTTTTCTGTTCCTGTTGTTATAAACAAAAAAATAGAAACGATAAACACAAACGTTCCTTCTCGAAATCCTTGGAAAAAATGGGCATTTGTAATCATTCTCCAATTTTTATCTTTCTTCCGTTCATCATACACTGAACGAAGAGCAAATCGTCCTGATGAACCTCTTCGATGTAAGAAAAAGCTGAGGATCACCGCAGCGATAAACAAACATAGGGAAGCTAAAAAAATCGTCATATACCCTGTAAACTTTTCACTTGAAGCGATGACCCATCCTGCAAGCGGCGGACCAATCATTCCTGCTACCGATGTCATCGCCCCAAGCAACCCATTAAACAAATCGCGCGTATTTGGCTCAGTAATTTCAAACGTTAAGACGTTGAACGCGAGCCAATAAAAGCCGTAACCAATGCCGAGCAATCCCCCGAGTAAAAATAAATGGTTCATCGCTTCGTTCCCGCTAAATAACACGACTAAAAAAAAGAGCGCTAAAAACGTGACGCCCATTCGTAACACGATGACACGATCGATCTTTTTTGCGATTTTTCCAGCAACGATAAATGCAAACGGCTGCCATGTGACAATTGCTAAATTGTACACACCTAGGGCGTGAAAACTGTTCACTTTTTTCCAAACATATACGTTTACAAACGTATTTGACAAAGCGATGCTAAGAGAATACAACCCGCCGATTGCTAGTAAAAGAAACAATTGTTGATGTATGCAAATATGCGCGATTATTCGTTTCCATCTGTTCATAGGCAAACTCCCTTTCTTGACAAGTAGTTTGCCTACTCTTTTGTAGCGATATACAAAAAGAGCTCGACAAAATTTGCCGAGCTCTTCATCATTATTTCGCTGCTGCGTAACGTTTCGCAACTTCGTCCCAGTTGACAACATTCCAAAACGCTGAAATATAATCCGGACGACGGTTTTGGTATTTTAAGTAGTATGCATGCTCCCATACATCTAACCCTAAAATTGGTGTTTTACCTTCCATTAATGGCGTATCTTGGTTTGGTGTACTTGTTACTTCAAGTTGACCGTTATGCACAACAAGCCATGCCCAACCAGAGCCGAAACGTGTTGCAGCTGCTTTTGAAAATTCTTCTTTAAACTTTTCAAAGCTACCGAATGTATTGTTAATTGCTTCAGCTAATTCACCTGTTGGCTCACCGCCGCCATTTGGTGAAAGAATTGTCCAAAAGAGCGAATGGTTTGCATGTCCTCCTCCGTTGTTACGAACGGCTGTACGGATGTTTTCTGGTACTTCGTTTAAATTAGCCATTAGCTCTTCGATTGTTTTGCTTTGTAATTCTGGATGACCTTCAAGCGCTGCGTTTAAGTTTGTTACATATGCGTTATGATGTTTCGTGTGATGAATGTTCATCGTTTCCTTATCAATATGTGGTTCCAACGCATCGTAAGCATAAGGCAATTGTGGTAATTCAAATGCCATACTTCATTCCTCCTCATTTATTATGTAATTGGTCACAAATGAAACCGATAAATTATATTTTAGAAACAGAAAAGTTTCATAAGTGAACCTACTTTAAGAGTACCAAAATAAAACGAATGTTTCAAATTATTTGCAAAAAAACCTCGCTAACTCACTTAGCGAGGAAAATGGACCCTGCAGGACTCGAACCTGCGACCAGACGGTTATGAGCCGTCCGCTCTAACCAGCTGAGCTAAGGGTCCATCATATCCGATGGTAATTTTATCAAAAATGATGAAAGGCGTCAATACGAGACAAAATGGTTGTGTAGCGAACAGAAAAAGAAGTAGAATGGGAATGATGATGCGTAAAGGATGTGAATGATCATGTGGAAACGGTTGTTACAAAGTCTTTATTCGCCCATACATATTGCCCGCTTTCGCTTTCATCCGATCGGAAAAGCGATTAGCTACGTGTTCTTTTTATCGCTTATTGCAACGTTGCCGATTGCCATTTATTTTACGATCAGTATAAACAAAATGATCGGCTCAACGCATCAACTATTGACCGAAGAACTTCCTCCGTTTGAAGTCGTCGATGGCATATTGACATCAGACAACAAAGAGCCGATTGAGCTCACACGTCCTGACGTGACTATTTTATTAGATAGCACAGGTACATTAACTACCGATGACGTAGCGCGCTACACAAATGCAGTGGCGTTTTTAAAAGAAGACTTTGCGCTCGTTGTAAATGGTCACGTTCAATCATATCCGTATCATGTCATGCAAGTGGATTTTACAAACAAAGACGTATATGAATTTACACGCACGTTGCAGTCATTACTTCCTATCGTCATTTCGCTATCGTTTGTTGTTTTATACTTTTTCACATGTACAAGTAAATTTCTTTACGTGACTGTCTTAGCATTTATTGGTCTTATTTTCCGTGGTACGTTAAATAAACGCGGCACATATCGTCATATGTGGAGCATTTCCGCCTACTCCATCACGCTAGCAACAGTCTTTTTTACCATTATGGAGGCATTACACATTGTCGTTCCATACGCTGTCGCGTTAGATTGGTTCGTTTCTATTACCATTTTGTTTGTGTCTATTAAAGAACTTCCTTCCGTCAAAGAAGCAGGCTGATGACCTGCTTCTTTACAATTTAAATGCCGCAGTTAACGTGGATAATGACTGGGATAGTTCATTTAACCGTCCACCGACACGATACATATCATGCATTTGTTTCGTTTGGTCATACGAAACCGACATCATCTCTTCCGCGCTTGCTAGCGTTTGTTGGGCAACGGAAGCAAACGCCATCGTCACAGTCTCAATCATCGGTAATAATTGTTGAAACTGCTCTAGTTCATTTTCCATTTCCGCTACGTTACGATTAACGCGCTGAATTTCTTTCAATAAATCGTCAAACGAACGCTTCGCTTCATTTGCAGACGTGATCTGATGTTGTAAATGGGTGACCATCTTTTCAAACTGGTTAGTCGCATAAATCGATACTTCTTCCATCGCAAAAATGGATGATGTAATTTCTTCCGTTGCTTTCGAAGCATGTTCGGCCAATTTCCTGACTTCTGTCGCAACAACCGCAAATCCTTTTCCTGCTTCACCAGCACGGGCGGCTTCAATTGTGGCATTGAGTGCTAATAACTTCGTTTGCTCAGCGATTTGTCGAATGACATCGACAACTTTTGTAATCGACATCGAATGCTGTTTCACACTCTGAATCGTATTGTTTACTTCTTTGAATTGTTGAGCAAATAAGTGAATATCAGCAATTAAATGCGTCAAACACTTTTCGCCGCTTTTCGAAGATTCATTCATATCAACCGTACTTGTTGAAATGTTTGTTACGCTTGTTAATACGTGTTGCATTCGTTTTTTCATCTCATCTACTCGATGAATGCTTTCCTCTGAAGTATTTGCTGTTTCTTCTGCCCCTCGCTTTACGGTTGCAATGGCTGATATAAGCTGATCGTTTGACTCAATGGCATGTTCAGACACATGCTCTAAGTCGCCTCCTGTAATGGCTAGCTGTTTTGTTGTTTCATCCATTTCACGAATGACATTTTTCATGCTCGTCAACATCCGTTGGAAGCTGCGCGCAAGCGAATCAATTTCCGGCGTCGTCGAATAAATCTGCTCATCAACAGTTAAATCTCCCCGCGACAATCGGCTCATTGCATGGCGAAGTTGAGCAATTGGCTTCGTTAACCCGCTAACTAACCATTTAATCATAATCATTGAAATGATAGCACTAATCATAATCGTTACAATTGTTAACTTGGCAAGCTGTTGAATCGGTTTCATGAATTGTTCATCAGGCACGGCAACAACGTATGTTCCTTTTAATTCTTGGATCGTTTTATACGCAAATGTATATGTACGCCCGTTCCATTCCGAATGCGACACACCATTTTTTTGTTTCGTAATTGTTTGTTGGACGGATGTTGGTACATTGAGCTGTTCATTTCTCTCAAATGTTTTTACGTTTCCATCTCGAATTAAAAAGACATCTACACTTAAGCCATCTTGCATCAGTTCTGCTTTTTGCTGCTTGATTGCAGAACGTAAACTTTTGTCAAATAGTTGTTCATTTCCAGCATGAATATACAGCAAATTACGTGATACTTCAAACATCATCGTCGCTTCTCTCTCAAGACGGTTTTCAATCGCTTTTACCGTCGTTTGCTTCGCTTGATAATAAGCAATCATCCCGACGGCACTTAACGAAATAATTAACACACCCAAAAATAAAATAAATAAACGGTTTTGTAAACTAATTTTTAATAACCACTGTTTTATTTTCGGTGATGGTTGAAACACAGGCACTCGCACAAGCTTTTTTATATGTTTTAATCGCTGCCTCAACATATATCCCCCCTTCAACAAATACAGACAAAGAATACCAAAAACATGTCAACGTGATGTGAAGAAACTGTAAAGCAATGTAAAGAGAATGTAATTTTTACGCATATATCGTTTGGACAAGCCATATGGATAAAACAGAAAAATGAAGCGGGGGAATGCCATGAAAAAAGTTTTTATCTTTCTTGTATGCATTGCGATATGTGCGATTGCTTATCATGATATAACAAAAGGGACAATTCATACAATTCGTGCAGAAAAAGCGTTCAAACCAACAAAGGAGCTTCCATATCGTGAAGTAACCGTCCAACGTGGCGATACGCTCCTCTCCATTATCGAACGTGAAATGAATGGCAAATTGCCCGTATCCATCGATCAACTCATTACTGATTTTCAAGCGCTCAATCCACATGTGAATGCGCATTCCCTTCAAGCTGGAAAAACGTATCGCATTCCACTCTACAAACAGAAATAGCAAAAACATTGTCAACAAATAAGAAACATTGCTACAATAAAAAATGATTTGATTAATACGTTAAAGGAGCGATTGACGCGTGAGTGAAATCATTCATCGTTCGAAAACCCGTCCTGTTCGTGTTGGAAACATTACAATTGGCGGGAATAATGAAGTTGTCATTCAAAGCATGACGACGACAAAAACGCATGACGTCGATGCGACTGTTGCCCAAATTCATCGACTTGAAGAAGCTGGATGCCAAATTGTTCGCGTCGCTTGCCCTGATGAAAGGGCAGCAGATGCGATTGCTGAAATAAAAAAGCGCATTAACATTCCGCTTGTTGTCGATATTCATTTCGATTATCGCCTTGCTTTAAAAGCGATTGAAAATGGGGCGGATAAAATTCGCATTAATCCAGGAAATATCGGGAAACGCGAAAAAGTTGAAGCGGTCGTTAAAGCAGCAAAAGAACGTGGCGTACCGATTCGCATCGGGGTCAACGCTGGTTCACTTGAAAAGCGCATTTTAGACAAATACGGCTATCCTACTGCAGACGGGATGGTCGAAAGCGCTCTGCATCATATTCGCATTTTAGAAGACCTCGATTTTCAAGACATTATCGTGTCATTAAAAGCTTCCGACGTTCGTTTAGCGATTGAAGCATACGAAAAAGCCGCTCGTGCATTTGACTATCCGTTACACCTTGGGATTACGGAATCGGGTACGTTATTCGCAGGAACGGTAAAAAGTGCTGCGGGACTTGGTGCGATTTTAAGTAAAGGAATTGGTAACACCGTACGTGTATCCCTTAGCGCCGATCCTGTCGAAGAAGTAAAAGTGGCTCGCGAGTTGTTAAAATCATTCGGTCTTGCGGCAAACGCGGCAACGTTAATTTCTTGTCCGACGTGCGGACGAATCGAAATTGATTTAATTAGCATTGCGAATGAAATTGAGGAGTATATTGCCCAAATTAAAGCACCAATTAAAGTAGCGGTTCTCGGCTGCGCAGTAAACGGTCCCGGAGAAGCGCGCGAAGCTGACATCGGTATTGCAGGGGCACGTGGAGAAGGATTATTGTTCCGCCACGGGAAAATCGTTCGTAAAGTGCCTGAAGAGACGATGGTGGAAGAGCTGAAAAAAGAAATCGATAAATTGGCGGAAGAATATGCCTCGAAAGGAAAACAAAAATAAGAGGGGACATTCCCCTCTTATTTACCAAAATCGGACGAAAAAGCTTAAAATGATGGAGACAGCACCAATCCCAATCGCCCACGCTCCTAACGTTTCTGCTCCTCGACGGCGAGCGATAAATCCGAAAATAATGCCGGCTGCCCCCATAATGACTGGCATAAGGAAAAGGGAGACAACCGATAAAGCAAGCGCAAGCCAGCCAACGCCACGACCGTTTTCTCCACGCTTTACTTCTCGATCAGAAAATCGAATCGGCTCAGCAATTTCACCTGCTGTTTCTTCCATAAAATCTCGCTCAATGTTTGGAACCGTATCTATTCGTGTATTGTCATACGTTTGACGTTCATTGTCCATGACAATTCCCTCGCTTTCGTAAAATGAGGAGCACTATTATTATGCAATAAGCGATACGTCATTATAGATGTTACTTTATGTCAATGTTATAATGAGCAAGAAACCTCCATCATAGAAAGGATGAACAAACAATGATCAAGCGGCGATTCGGCATCGATATTGATGGGACAGTCACATGTCCAAGTACGTTTATTCCATATTTAAACAAATCATTCCAAAAAAATTTAACGCTCGATGATATTACCGACTACGATTTAGTCCCTTTTTTAAATACGACAGAAGAAAAATTGAATGAATGGATGCAACAATATGAACCGATTATTTACAGCGAAGCTCCTCTTGCCAACGGAGCGTTAGAGGTCATTAATAGCTGGAAAGATGAGTATGAGCTATATTACATTAGTGCACGAGGTCGCCATTTATATGAAATAACAGAAAAATGGTTTCAACAACAAGGCGTTCATTATCATCATATTGAGCTTATCGGTTCGCATAATAAAATTGAAGCTGTAAAAAAATATGGAATCGATATTTTTTTTGAAGATAAATACGATAACGCGTGCGACATTGCCGAACAATGCATGATCCCTGTCATTTTATTTGATACTCCGTATAACCGCGGGCCTATCCCTAAAAACGTCATTCGTGTATACAACTGGAACGAAGCAAAACAACAAGTAGAAAAATTGCTTACAACAACAAGCTGACATTACACGTCAGCTTGTTGTTGGCACAGCGGACACATGCCGTACACTTCAAATTTATGTCCTGAAATGGCGTATCCTTGTAAATCTTCCGCTAATTCATTCATTGGACACGTGGTCAGTTCTTTTGTTTTGCCACACGACATGCAAATAAAATGATGATGGTGATGATGCATATTGCATGTAAACCGAAAGTGCTTTTCCCCAAATAGCTCAGTCATTTCTAAAATACCGAGCTCAACGAATAGTGCTAAGTTGCGATAAACAGTATCAAAACTAAGTCCGGGATACCGATCTTTCATCACATCAAGCACATCTTTTGCAGTTAAATATTTATCTGTTTTCGCAAACAATTCAAGCATTTCCTCGCGCTTCCCTGTATACTTAAACCCCTTTTCTTTCATCAATCGTAGCGCTTCAGAAACGTTCACGCTTTTTCATCCTCTCTTCCATTTTTTCCACATGATTGATGCGATTAATATGCAAACCGCTAGCAAAACAATCGTTCCACCGGGAGCTAAGTTTAAATAATAGGAAAGAAATAACCCAACAATGACCGCAAATTCACCGAACAAAACGGAAAACCATAACGCCTGTTTAAATCCTTTTGCTATTCGAATACTTGCGGCAACAGGAAGCGTCATGAGTGACGAAACGAGCAAAATGCCGACAATTCGCATCGACGCAGCAATGACGAGAGCGACTAACACAATGAAAACAAAATGGAGCGACTTTACTTTTACTCCCGATGCTTGTGCATATTCTTCGTCAAATGACAAAATAAACCATTCTTTATAAAACAGAAAAATGACAGTAAGCACAATGAAAAAAATGATGCTAATCGTCCATACGTCCGCTCGGCTTACTGCGCTTACACTTCCGAATAAATATGAAAACAAATCAGTATTAAAGCCATCCGCAAGCGAAATGAAAATAACGCTTAAACCGATCCCTCCTGATAAAATGATCGGAATCGCTAATTCTTGATAATGTTTATATACCGTACGCAGTTTTTCAATAAATAAAGAACCGACAACGGAAAATGCCATGCCAATATAAATCGGGTTTAATGTCGCAAACGCAAAAAATTTTTTTTGCACAAGTAAGCTTGCTGCAATTCCCGCTAGTGTGACATGGCTTAATGCATCGGCAATAAGCGATAACCTTCTGACGACAATGAACACACCTAAAAGCGGAGCGATAAATCCGATCAATATACCGACAATAAACGCGTTTTGTAAAAACTCATATTGAAATAACGCCTCTAGCATACACCTCCTCCTTTCTATGCATGGTCATGAGCAAGTAAATGAAGATGATGCCCATAAAATGATGCAAGATCCTCTGTTTTTAGCTGTGCAAACTGTTGCACACTACCATGAAAATGTAAATGTTTGTTTAAACATGCGACATGCGTCACCTTTTCCGTAATTGTTCCGATATCGTGAGTAACAAGAAGCAACGTCATGTGATGTTGTTTATTTAATCGGTCAAGCATATCGTAAAAACTTTGCACATGATGTACATCAACCCCGACAGTCGGTTCATCTAAAATTAAAAACTCTGGTTGCGATACGATAGCCCGAGCGATAAATACACGTTGTTGTTGACCGCCCGAGAGCTCGCCGATATTGCGCCGGATAAATGGGCTCATGCCAACTGCATCAATCGCTTCGTATACCGCTTTCTCGTCGTTTTTATTTAACCGACGAAACAAACCGAGCTTTCCTGTTAAACCGCTTGCGACAACTTCATACACAGTCGCAGGAAATCCAGTATTAAAACTGTTTGCTTTTTGAGAGACAAAACCGATTTTATGCCAATCTTTAAACTGCTCAATCGGTGTGCCGAACAAAAAAATTCGCCCCGTTTGTGGTTTTAACAACCGTAAAATACATTTTAACAATGTCGATTTCCCTGATCCATTCGGACCAACTAAACCGACGAACGCGCCTTTTGAAATGCGAAAATTAATATGTTGCAACACATCCTCATCATCATACCGAAATGATACGTCTTCAACACGTAAAATATCGTCCATCGTTTGACCACCTTAATTCAAAATGATTCCGATTCATAGTATAGCGCATTTATTTTCATTAATGAATAGCAGACTTGAATTTTGCTCCGCGTACTTCTTGTGTGTTCATAATGGTAATAAAAGCATTCGGGTCAATTTCGTATACAATCGACTTCAGCTTCGTCACTTCTAAGCGCGTCACGACCGCATAAATGACTTCTTTTTGCTCGTCCGTATATCCGCCTTTTCCCATCAACTTCGTCGTTCCACGTCCGAGCCGATTTAAAATCGCATCTGACACTTCTTCATAACGGTCTGATACGATCAAAACTGCCTTTGTTTCATCTAAACCTTGAATGACGGTATCAATCGTTTTAAAAGCGATATAATAAGTTAAAACAGAATACATCGCTTGCTTCGGTCCGAATACAAACGCCGCCCACGTAAAAATAAAAACGTTTGTAAACATAACAAATTCACCGACAGAAAACGGCAATTTTTTCGTCATTAAAATACCTAAAATTTCTGTGCCATCTAATGAACCACCATGGCGAATGACAAGTCCCACACCTGCACCAAGAATCGCTCCGCCAAATACTGTCGCTAAAATGGAATCTGTTGTAAATGGAGATACATGGTGGAACAATCGCTCCATCACAGCTAATACAACGATGGAATAAAGTGAGGAAAGCATAAACGTTTTTCCGATTTGTTTATAACCAAAATACATAAATGGCGTATTCAACAAAATAACAAGTGTCGCAAAGTTCAACCATGCGTAATTGGGAAGAATGCGATCAAGAATAAGGGAAATACCGATTACCCCACCGTCAATAATTTCATTTGGCACTAAAAACAGCTCGATCGATAACGCGGCAAGCGTTGCACCAATCGTCATCATGACAAGACGATACAACAAATGACTAATCGTCTCTTTTTTATGTTGTCGCTTCATCCTAATCTCCCCCTTCATCTATTTCATTATATCATTGCACACCTTCCTTTTCCCGCTCATATCGTAAACAAGGAGGGATGTTACATGAATGTATATCATAAAATCGTCCAACATAAAATGAAATCCATTACCGCAAATGAGTTAATGATGTATGCAAAAGAATATAACGTTTCGCTTTCGCCGAAAGATGCGGAAACGATTGTTCAAATGATGCGCGAGAAAACGATTGATGTGTTTAACGAACAAGCGAGAAAAAATTGGATTCGTGAACTCGCCCATCGCACATCACCCCAAATCGCTAAACAAGCCAATGACCTCATTCGCCAATTTATACAGTAAGAAGGCTGCCGATGACAGCCTTCTACTCAACAATTTTTTCACGAACATTTGGATCGAATTGTTGTGCACGCAACATAGCAATTTCGAATTTATATGGCGGCTTGGCAGACGCTTTCTCTCCGACATATGGCGTTTCTAAGATTTTTAGCACATGCATAAGCTGCGGGTGATGCACAATATAATTGAGCGCATCGAAACCGATATGACCAAAGCCGATATTTTCATGGCGGTCTTTACGGCTTCCACAAGCATTTTTACTATCATTAATGTGCAATACTTTGAGACGGTCAAGCCCAATGATGCGATCGAATTCATCTAATACTCCATCAAAATCATGAACAATATCGTACCCCGCATCGTGCGTGTGGCACGTGTCAAAGCAGACAGACAATTTATCGTTATGTGTCACACCGTCAATGATTTTCGCTAACTCTTCAAAACGACTTCCACATTCTGATCCTTTTCCTGCCATCGTTTCTAAAGCAATTTGTACTTGTTGGTCAGTTGTGATTACTTCATTTAATCCTTCGATAATTTTTTCAATTCCTGCTTCAATGCCTGCACCAACATGCGCCCCCGGGTGAAGAACAAGCTGCTTGGCGCCAATTGCTTCCGTTCGTTCAATTTCTGAACGTAAAAAAGAAACACCTAGAGAAAATGTATCGGCATTAGTCGTATTACCGATATTAATAATGTACGGGGCATGTACAACGATTTCATCAATCCCATGTTCTTTCATATGGGCACGCCCTTTATCAATGTTTAGTTCTTCGATTGGCTTTCGTCTCGTATTTTGTGGCGCCCCTGTATAAATCATAAACGTATTCGCCCCATACGATACCGCTTCTTTACTCGCGGCTAGCAGCATCTCTTTTCCGCTCATCGATACGTGTGAACCAATTTTTAACACGTGCTTCTCTCCCTTATTTCTTTTTCGCTCTTTGTCTTTGTAGCTGTTCTCGCAATTTTTTCTTATATCCCGGTTTTACTTTCTTTTGTTTTTTCGCTATTTTTTCAACGAGTTGTTCCACTTCATCGACTTTTTTTTCTTTTTTCCTTCCGTTCCATGCATCAAGCTCGATCCACTCACTATGGCGCAAATCACGATGTAGAAACTGAATTCCCTTCTTTTCCAACTTCACTAACGCATATTGATCGGATGCTTCATAAATCGTTGCAGCAACCCCCTTATAACCGGCACGTCCTGTTCGACCAGCGCGATGAACGTAAAAATCTAGGTCTGACGGCAATTCATAGTTAATGACGTGGCTGACGCCTTCAATGTCAATTCCGCGCGCCGCTAAATCTGTTGCAACAATATATTGAAATTGCAAATCACGAATCGCTTTCATCATTTTTTTCCGTTCACGTGGTGATAAATCTCCGTGTAACACACCAACTTTTAATCCTTTATCGATTAAACCGTTTGCTACTTCGTCAGCTGTTTTTCTTGTATTGACAAACACAAGCGCTAAATATGGGTTGTAGCTCACTAATACATCATGTAAAAGTTGTAAACGGTCGCGATGACGAAGCGGAATTAAAATATGTTCAATCGTTGGTGCTGCGATTTGTTTTGGTGCGATATGAATATGCGTTGGATGTTCCATATACTTTTTCAAAAACGGCTTCAACTTCTCTGGAATGGTAGCAGAAAAGACGAGCATTTGTAAATCTTCAGGCATACGGCCTGCGACGCGATCAACATCTGCAATAAACCCCATATCAAGCATGACATCCGCTTCGTCAACGACGAGCATACGAGCCGTATGAACAAACAACGCTTGTTCGCGAACGAGATCGTCAATGCGCCCCGGTGTACCAATGACGAGATGAGGTTGTGTTTTCAGCTTTTCAATTGAACGTAACTTATCTGTTCCACCGACAAAACAGCGTGCTGTAATACGATGATCGTTCGGACAAAACTTTGTGATTTTTAACACTTCATGATAAATTTGCGTTGCCAATTCACGTGTTGGCGCAGTAATGACCGCCTGTACTTCAGCTACACGTGGATCGATGCGCTGAATGATCGGCAATAAATAAGCGTGGGTCTTTCCTGTTCCCGTCTGCGACTGGCCGATGACGCTTTCACCACGCAACACAGCAGGAATGACACGCTCTTGAATCGGTGTCGGTTTATGAAACTTTAAATGCTCAATCGCCTCTATAATAAATGGATGAAACGAAAAACGCTCGAACATCGTTTCTCATCCCCTTTCTCAGTTCAATAAAAAAATAGACCAGTTACATATTATATACGAACATCAACCGTTCATTCAACTATATGAGCTTTCTTGCATATCGTAATATAGATGAAATAAACACAACACATAAAGAGAGGAGGAACTTCATTGCGACGTCCATTTATGTTTCCACCTTCCCACCCACCGATGCCACCTACACCTATGTGGCAGCAGCCAATGATGCGACAAGCACAAGGAGGGATGTTTTCACGATTGTTCGGTAGCCAACTGCCTACACAAGCTTTCGGTGCTCAAGGAGCATTACCGAGCATTGATTCGATGTTAACAAATGTACAAAAAATGTTAAACATGGTCCAAACGATTACCCCGATGGTGCAACAATATGGTCCACTCATTAAAAGCGTACCATCGATGATGCGAATTTTTCGTGAATTGAAACAATCTGACAACATAAACGAAACAACTGAAACAGCCAATGCAACAAGTGCGGCAACAACGGAGAAGCAAATGGAGCAAAAAATACCGAGAAAACAACGCCCTGTTCCAACAATAAAGGAGCGAAAACAACGACAAACGGATGAAAAAGGGAAATCTGTTCCGAAACTATATATTTAACTTTTGTATGTTCGCTTCTTCTTTTATATAATGAAGACGACAAACACGCCAAGAAGGAGCGATCCATATGGAAGTCATTAAAATTACGCCACGCGGATATTGTTACGGAGTCGTTGATGCGATGGTCATCGCCCGCAACGCTGCGCTCGATCCGACGTTGCCAAGACCGATCTACATTTTAGGTATGATCGTTCATAATAAACATGTAACGGACGCGTTTGAAGAAGAAGGAATTATTACACTTGACGGGCCAAATCGACTTGAAATTTTAGAAAACATCGATCATGGCACAGTCATTTTCACCGCTCACGGCGTTTCACCTGAAGTAAAACAACGAGCGAGAGAAAAAGGGCTTGTCACCATTGATGCCACATGCCCTGATGTCACTAAAACACATGATTTAATTCGCGAAAAAGTAGCGAACGGATACGAAGTTATATACATCGGAAAAAAGGGACACCCTGAGCCTGAAGGGGCAATTGGCGTTGCTCCACATGCTGTCCATTTAATTGAAACTCCTGAAGATGTAGAACAGCTGGATATTCAATCGAAACGCATTATTGTGACAAACCAAACGACAATGAGCCAATGGGACGTGGCACATATTATGGAAAAAGTAAAAGAAAAATATCCACATGTCGAGATGCATCGTGAAATTTGTTTAGCGACGCAAGTGCGGCAAGAGGCGGTCGCCGAACAAGCGAAAGAAGCGGATGTGACGATCGTTGTCGGTGACCCAAGAAGCAATAACTCCAATCGACTCGCACAAGTATCTGAAGAGATTGCCGGAACGAAAGCGTATCGTGTTGCAGATGTAACTGAAATTGACATTGAATGGATTAAAGATGCAAAAAAAGTAGCGGTTACTGCCGGAGCATCTACACCAACACCAATTACAAAAGAAGTTATCGACTTTTTAGAGCAATTCGATCCAAACAATCCTGAAACATGGAAACGCGAACGAAAAGTACCGCTTACAAAAATTTTACCAAAAGTGAAAAAAAGAGGCGAATAAGCCTCTTTTTTATATGAACGTAAACGGCTCTGTATTGGCTTGCGATACGTATATATCGATATCAAATTTTTGTTGTGCACACATCGTTTTTAATAGGTTGGCAACTCCTTCTTTCATCACCTTTTCGACGTGATGCCCAGGATCGACGACGTTTAAACCGAGCATTAACGCATCGTGTGCAACATGATAATATAAGTCACCCGTCACATACACATCAGCACCGCTCATTTTTGCTTGATGAATATATTTATTTCCGTCTCCACCGATCACAGCTACTTTTCGAACGCGACTTGTTAACTCCCCAACAACACGAACTGTCGGCACGCGCAACGATGTTTTCACATGTTGTGCAAATTGCTGTAACGTCATCTCTTCACTTAATGTCCCAATTCGACCAAGTCCATATGTCGTCCCTTTGTTGTCAAGCGGATATACGTCGTACGCCACTTCCTCATACGGATGAGCTTGTAACATCGCTTGAATGACTTTTCGTTGCACACGTGCAGGAACAATCGTTTCGATGCGTACTTCTTCTACCGTTTCTAACTTCCCTTGTTGACCAATAAACGGATTTGCTCCTTCTTCTGGTAAAAATGTTCCCATTCCTTCGCTATTGAATGTACAATGGCTATAGTTTCCGATATGTCCCGCACCGGCATCACCAATGGCCTTGCGCACCGCATCCGCATGTGTGCGTGGCACATATACAACGAGCTTTTTTAGCGGCTCTTCATATGTCGGAACGAGCACATCTACGTTTTGTAATTGCAATGCCTCAGCGAGCCAATCGTTCACACCACCTTTGGCAATATCTAAATTTGTATGCGCAGCGTAAATGGCAATATTATGTTTAATACACTTTTCAATCATGCGTCCATACGGCTGATCGGTCACAATATGTTTAAGCGGCCGAAAAATCGGTGGATGATGCGCAATAATTAAATCGATCTCATGTTCAATCGCTTCATCGACAACATGTTCTAATACGTCTAACGTAATCATCATACGATGAATCGGCTTGTTTAACGTACCGATTTGTAATCCGATTTTATCGCCTTCCATCGCTAAATGTTTTGGAGCAAACTGCTCAAACAACTGGATGATTTCATATCCGTTTGGCGTTTTCATCGTTTTAAAGCCTCCTCTACCATCTGCAATGTTTCGAGAAATTGTTGCTTCTTTTTGATCGCCTCGCCCGTTTTCGCATACTTCAATTGCTCGATGACATCCCGCCAATGTTTCATTTCCATCGCCCATTTTTTTTCAAACACTTCATTTCGCTCTTTCAATAAAAACGGACCGAGCAACAGCTCCACATGAAGTTGGGTGTACGGGCGATAAGGATCGCCACGTTCTGCAACAAGCACCTCGTATATTTGTCCATCTTCTTCTAAAATGCGTTCGTCAGTAAGTTCCCATTCGTTATTTAGTAGCCATTGTCGTACGATATGTGCACCGACATTGGGCTGTAAAATAAGGCGTTTCACGTTTTCCAATTTTTCTTTTCCATTTTCTAAAATATTCGAGATGAGCGTTCCACCCATTCCGGCTATTGTTATACAATCTACTTCATTAGGCGCTACAACTTGTAGGCCGTCTCCTTTGCGAACGGAAATGACGTGAGAAAGCCCGCTCTTTTCGACTTGTTGCTTTGCAGAACGAAACGGTCCATCTGCCACTTCTCCCGCAATGGCTTTTGTTATGTATCCGTGCAAATACGCATAACACGGCAAATATGCATGGTCTGAGCCGATATCTGCTAGTACGCTTCCTTTTGGAATAAATGACGCGACCGTTTGTAACCGTTTAGATAGCTGTAATTCGTTCACAAACATCACCACACTTTTTTCTTCAGTTTATCATGTTTTGCAAAAAACGAAAAATCCCTTCACCGAAGTAAAGGGACTTTTTCGCTTCGTTTATTTCAATTCAGAAAGCCATTTTGCCATTGCATCCGCTTGGTCTGCAGGAACTAATCCAGCTGGCATGCTTCCACGACCGTTTGTGATGACTTCTTTAATTTGGTCAACAGATAAACGATCCCCGACACCTTTTAATGCTGGACCAACGCCACCTTCATAGTTAGCACCGTGACATGCTACACAGCTTTTTTTGTAAATATCTTCTGGACCCGCAGCAGCTGTCTCTTCTGTCTTTGCGCCGCCTTCTTTCTCTTTCGCAACTTCTTTCATATCTCCGAGGCCTTTCACAGACAGAAAGAAAATGAGTCCAATTCCCATCACCATAATAAGTGCAAATGGGATTAACGGATTGCGATTCATACTTTACCCTCCCTTATGTAATAAAGCATGTTTTTCAAAATGAAAACGTTACAAACAATTTTATTGTACTTTAAATTCCCATAAAGGAAAAGCCCTGTATGTAATTTTTTTAAATGAAAAATGAAGAAAAAAGAAGAATGATGCCGACAACGCCTGAAATGACAAAATACATGAGCGAAAAACGCCAACCGATCAACAACCAAACAAAACAATTACACATGACTGTGATCGCTAACGCACTCGTGCTTTCAGAAAAGAAAATATCTGATACGCGAATCGAAAGAAGAAGAAGCGACAAAGCACCCACAATGAGAGCGATATGGGTGAGCATTTTATGTTGTACAAAAAAACGAACGGTCATAAAACAAATTATGACAAAAAGTGACAAAATGAGCGTTTGCAAAACGAACGACAATTCAGTAAAATAAATGACAAGAAGGGCAAACGGCAAAAAGACACCGATCATTATCATCGTCACTCGAATGGCCCATGCCGGAACTTGCTTCGTTGGCTGTTCAACATCGTCACGATTCCCTTCTGTATACAGCGCAAGCAAAAAGTCGCAATATTGTTCTGGTAGCAATCGCGTTTGTTTCCAATATTTAATTTCATTGATAATGATTTCTTTTCGTTTTTGTTCCATTGAATACGCATTCCTTCCTAAATAAAGAAATAGCTTACTTCCATTGTAAGAAGTAAACTATTTCTTGTAAACGGTTATTCTAAAAAGTCTTTTAAACGTTTGCTTCGGCTTGGATGACGCAGTTTCCGCAACGCTTTTGCTTCAATTTGACGAATGCGTTCGCGCGTGACGCCAAACACTTTTCCGACTTCTTCGAGCGTTCGCGTACGTCCGTCATCGAGACCGAAGCGAAGACGAAGTACATTCTCTTCCCGATCTGTTAGCGTATCTAATACGTCTTCAAGCTGTTCTTTCAATAGTTCATACGCTGCGTGTTCGGCCGGAGATGTCGCATCTTGGTCTTCAATAAAATCGCCTAAATGTGAATCATCTTCTTCACCAATTGGCGTTTCAAGCGACACAGGTTCTTGAGCAATTTTTAAAATCTCGCGCACCTTTTCTGGCGTTAAATCCATCTCTTCTGCAATTTCTTCTGGAGATGGCTCGCGTCCTAAGTCTTGTAAAAGCTGGCGCTGAACGCGAATAAGCTTATTAATTGTTTCAACCATATGAACAGGAATGCGGATTGTTCGCGCCTGGTCAGCAATCGCTCGCGTAATTGCTTGGCGAATCCACCATGTGGCATATGTGCTGAATTTATATCCTTTGCGGTAATCAAATTTTTCAACCGCTTTAATTAAGCCCATATTTCCTTCTTGAATTAAGTCGAGAAAAAGCATGCCACGCCCAACGTAACGTTTTGCAATGCTCACAACAAGGCGAAGGTTCGCTTCAGCTAGGCGACGCTTGGCTTCTTCGTCACCTTGCTCAATGCGTTTTGCTAACTCAATTTCTTCCTCTGCCGACAATAACGGAACGCGACCAATTTCTTTTAAATACATACGAACAGGGTCGTTAATTTTTACACCTGGTGGAACGCTTAAATCGTTTAAATCGAACTCTTCGTCTTTTAAATCATCGAAGTCTGGATCATCTAAATCTGTATCATCTAGATCGGACTCTCCAACGACTTCGATCCCTTGCTCATTTAAATACTCATAATATTCGTCCATTTGATCTGAATCGAGATCAAACGAGGATAATCGCTCAGCGATTTCTTCATAAGTAAGAACACCACGTTTTTTACCTAGTTCGACTAATTGTTCTTTTACTTGTTCTAACGTTAAATCGGAATGTGTTGACTTTTCAGCCATTTATTCCCCTCCTTCCAAAATGCAAAGACTTTCGCATGGCAATCATTTCGCTGGCAATGCGTTTCGCACGCTCATAATCTTTTTGGCGTTCAGCCTCACGCAATTGTGCTTCTTTTTGCTTAAGCAGTTGCTCTTTCGGATAATTGAGCACGCATTGAATGTAATCTTGTAACTCAGCCGATGAAATATCTTCGTTAATCGGCATCATCGACAGTTCCGTAACAATGCGTTTTAGCTGCGAATCATGAATGCGTTCAAGCAACGAGCTTACATCGGGTTCGTGTCCTTCTTCATAAAACGCATATACATAAGCAGCAATAGCGCGATGCTCCTCGATGTTGAACGCGCCTTCGATCGCCTCTTGCACCGTAAATGCGATCGATTTGTCGCGCAACATATGGGCAATTAACATTCGCTCCGCTTTTTGAAAAGCTGGTAGCAATTTCGCTTTCGCGGATAAGATGACTGTTTCACGGCGCTCTTGTTTACGTTCTATTTGCTGTTTCTTTCCGTGAATCGTCATTTGTTCCCGTAACGCATCGAGAGAGAGCGAAAACTCATCCGCTAGTTGTCGCAAGTAATAATCAGCTTCAATAGCACTAGATAAGCGACTAATTTCTTTGACTGCTTCTTCAATATAACGAAGCCGTTCGCTTTCATTTTGTAAATGACGCCCGCGCTTCAAATATTCTAACTTAAATGCGGTAAGCGATAAGCTCGCATCAAGCACATGGTGACGGAAGCGGTCAGCACCATATTTTCGGACGTATTCGTCAGGATCGAGTCCATCTGGTATCATTGCCACTTTGACATAACAGCCAGCCTCCATAAGCGTCTCGGAAGCCCGTAGCGCAGCATCTATTCCAGCTCGATCACCATCATAGCAAACAATGACAGATGAAGCGTTTCGTCGAAGCATGCGCGCCTGCTCTTCTGATAAAGCTGTTCCCATCGTTGCTACCGCATGGGAAATGCCAGCTTGCACAGCGGCAATGACATCCGCAAACCCTTCAAATAACACCACTTGCTGCTTTTGGCGCATCGGTAGCCGTGCCTCATGAAAGTGATATAAAATGTTACGTTTGTTAAAAATAGGTGTCTCAGGACTATTTAAATACTTCGGCTCCTCGTTTCCGATCGCCCTTCCTGAGAAAGCAACCGTCTCTCCATGATGGTTGTGGATCGGAAACATAATGCGGTGACGAAAACGATCAAAGTATGAGTCCTCTTCTGACTTTCTTACAATTAACCCTGCCCGTTCCATAAGCGGAAGCGAAAAACCTTTGTTTGTCAAGAATGTGACCGCCGCATTCCAAGTTGGCAAAGCATAGCCAATTTCAAACTGTTCAATGATTTCGCGCGTAAAGCCTCTTTGAAGCAAATAGTTTAATGCTTCTTCTCCTTCATTTGTATGCATAAGCAAATGATGATAAAACTTTTTTAGCAGCTCATGCGCAGCAATCATCGTAGCTACTTCTGTTCGCTCAGTTGGCAAATGATCATCAACGATGTGCGACAAATCCACATTTGCTTTTGGCGCTAACCGTTTGACTGCGTCAATGAAAGAAATCCCTTCAATTTCCATCAAAAACGAAAACACATTTCCGCCTGCCCCACAACCGAAACAATGGTAAATTTGCTTTTCTGGTGAAACGGAAAAAGAGGGTGTTTTCTCTCCGTGGAAAGGACATAATCCAAAGTAGTTGCGTCCTTGTTTTTTTAGTGAGACATACTGTTGAATGACGTCTACAATATCGACCGAGCGACGAATGTGCTCAACCGTTTCTTCAGGAATGCGTTGTCCCATATTTCAACAACTCCAAACATATTTCGACAAAACGTGTGACTTTGATCTAATGGTTTTGTATGTTTTTATTCTCCATCGCGCGAAACAATCCTTCTTTTTAAGAAAAAAATATTGTCGAAAATCCCGATGCATTGTCACTTGACAATTAGCTATAAATAGTTTATTCGTCCTATGTTCAGTCTAAACCTGTTTTATCACAATTTTTTATTATAATATAAAAAACGTTAGTTGACTATACAAATGTTTTTATAAAAAGGAAAAGCACATATCACACGTTGTGATTGTGCTTCGTCTTCTTATTTTTCCCTTTTGCGCATAATATTCATAATGACGTTCGCCGTTTCTTCAACGGCTTTGTTTGTTACATCGATGACTTCACAACCCATTTTCTTTACAATTTCATCGAAATATTGCAACTCTTCTTTAATTCGATCAATGTTTGCATAAATGGCACGGTCGTCTAATCCAAGCGATTTCAAACGCTCTCGGCGAATTTCATTTAACTTTTCTGGACTAATTTTTAGACCGAAACATTTTTCAGGCGGCACTTGAAACAGTTCTTCAGGTGGATCGACTTCTGGAACGATTGGCACATTCGCGACTTTAAAACGTTTATGGGCTAAATATTGCGATAGCGGTGTTTTCGACGTACGCGATACCCCAATTAAAACAATATCGGCTCGCAAAATGCCACGAGGATCACGTCCATCATCATATTTTACCGCAAATTCGATCGCTTCAATTTTTCGGAAATAGTCTTCATCTAACACACGAATCGGTCCTGGTTCACAACGTGGTGCCATTTGAAATAGTTGTTCCATTTGTTCAATGAGCGGTCCAATAATATCGTATACAGGAACTCCTTCACGTGCTGCCTCGGCTAATAAAAATTGGCGCATTTCGGGTATAACTAATGTAAAAACGATAATCCCTCGGTTCATTTTTGCTAAAGCGACAACCTCTGATAGCGTTTCAACATCTTCTACGTACGGAACACGACGAAATTGAACGAGCGCTCCTTGAAACTGACTCGCTGCTGCTTTGACAACGAGTTCGGCCGTCTCTCCTGCTGAATCGGATACGACGTATACGATCTGACTCATATTTTTCCCCCTTTAAAGCACGTCTTCTTTTGCTAACGCGACAAGCACCTTTGTCATGTTCGTTTTTGTAATACGCCCAATGACTTCATACCCTTTGTCCACTTTTTTGACGACCGGCATCGCATCAATTTGTTTTTCAATTAGTTTTTGAGCGACGTCAATCAGTAAATCATCTTTTTCACAAAATGTAATATTCGGCATTCGCGTCATAATGATATTGACAGGAATAGACGTCAACTCTTGTTTTCCGATGCTGGCGCGCAGCAAATCTTTTCGGGATAGCACACCGACAAGCAACGACTCTTCATCCACAACAAACAACGTGCCGACATCTTCTAAAAACATCGTAACAATCGCATCATAAACGCTCATGTTTTCATGAATGACAACTGGAATGGATTGATAGTCGCTCACCTTCATTTTTTTAATTTTATCAGCAAGCAACTGTGTCCCTGTTTTTCCTGTATAAAAATAGCCAACACGAGGTCTCGCTTCTAAATACCCTGCCATCGTTAAAATCGCCAAATCCGGACGTAACGTCGCACGTGTTAAGTTGAGCTTTTCAGCGATATGCTCCCCTGTAATCGGGCCGTGATCTTTGACGATTTGCAAAATTTGTTCTTGACGTTTATTGAGTTCGATTGTCGCTCACCACCTTACAATAGGCTACATTATAACATCATATTATAATTCATCTTCATATTTTGCAAACAAAAGTGGGAAGCGGACAACGCTATATTTGTCCGCTTTTACCGTCTAACGTATGTAGTTGCTGTAAAAAACGTTTCGTCTTCAGCGAAAGGCCCGAATATTCGTCGTAATAAGATGAAATAATCGTTTGTATTTGTTGTTTCGTTTCCGATTTAACAGCGATTTGACCGAGACGAGACAAATCGACGTAGTAAAAAAGGCGAAGTAATTTTAAAACCGATGGCGTCATCGGAATGCGGTGTGGATCGTGCTCAAAACAGCGGTGACACAAAAATCCTCCTTGTGCAATCGAAAAAGCAAACGTCCCTTCTTTTTCCCCACAAATAGCACAACCATCCAACTTCGGATATAGCCCGAATGCCGGAAGCAGCTTCATTTCGTATATATACGTCAACACTTCCGCATCGAGTCCTTCGTTCATATATGTGAGCGTTTGTAAAAGGAGCTCAAATAAATATGGATTCGGACGTCTTTCTTCTGTTGCTTTATCCGTCAATTCGATAATGTATGAAGCGTATGCTGTTAAAAAAATATCTTCACGTATATGGCGCATCGTTGAAAGCAATTCTCCTTGATGCAAGCTTCCAACCCCGCGACTTTTTTGAATTAAAAATATACCGTATGTAAATATTTGCGTGACAGAAGAAAGGCGGCTGCTCGGCTTTTTTGCTCCACGTGCCATCGCAGCAACCTTCCCCCATTCGCGCGTAAATATTGTAACGATTTTATTCGTCTCTCCATAATCAATTGTTCGAATCACAATTCCTTCGCATTTTTCAAACATATAACATAACCTTCCAAAGTTACAGGACGTGGTAATCTCGTTCACTTAAATGATACGTGGAATCGCTCGCCTGCTCTTTCGTTTCGCGTTCTAGCTCCTTAAACAAAAGATACGTGTCAATATTTCCTGTTTGACTAAATAGCTTCCAGGTAAAATCGAGCATCGAACCACACCTTTCTCTCGTTAGTTGACGGTGATTGAGCAGCTCACTTGTAGTTTGCCCGTTTGTCGCTGTCACGATGTTATTTAAAATTTTACAGCATTAATATTCATCTTCACGATAACCAAGGTCTCGCAACTGTGCCATTTTATTACGCCAATCTTTTTGTACCTTCACCCATAACTCTAAAAACACTTTCGAACCGAGTAGCGCCTCAATATCAGCGCGTGCACGTTGACCGATTTCCTTTAACATTTGACCGCGTTTGCCAATAATAATTCCTTTTTGCGAATCGCGTTCAACAATAATCGTCGCCGCAACATATACAGTATCGCTATTTTCTCGGCGTTCAATCGAATCGATGACAACTGCAATGGAATGTGGTACTTCTTCGCGCGTTAAATGGAGCGCTTTTTCACGAATAAATTCGGCAATAATAAACCGCTCTGGGTGATCTGTCACTTGATGCGCAGGATAATACTGCGGTCCTTCAGGTAAGTAGTTTTTAATTTGCTGCAACAACGTTTCTACGTTATTTCCTTGCAACGCTGAAATAGGAATGACTTCGGCAAACGAATGGAGTGAGCGATATTGCTCAATGAGCGGTAATAGATCATCAGGATGCACTTCATCAATTTTATTAATGACTAAAAACACTGGCGTTTGTACTTGTTTTAAACGTTCAATAATAAACTCGTCACCGCGACCGAACCCTTCTACAGCATTCACCATAAATAAAATTAAATCAACTTCTTGCAACGCGCTTTGCGCTACTTTCACCATAAAGTCGCCAAGCTTATGTTTCGGCTTATGAATGCCTGGCGTATCAATAAAAATGATTTGTGCATCATCTGTTGTGTATACACCTTGAATTTTATTGCGCGTCGTTTGCGGTTTATCGCTCATAATCGCAATTTTTTGCCCGATGACGCGATTTAAAAATGTAGATTTCCCTACATTTGGTCGTCCGATAATTGCTACGAATCCTGATTTATATCCTTCTTGAACCATAAAAACCTCCATCGCATAAAGTTATGCTTGATTTTTATTTTACCAAAATATGAACGCGATTTCACTACTATTTATGAAAATGTAAAGAATTTTTAAAAAATACATGCAAATAAGGTAAAAAAATGGAAATACCAATGATGATAGAAAGAAAAGCAAAAACAAGTACGGCACCAGCTGCTAAGTCTTTTGCTTCTTTTGCTAATGGTCGATACTCATCCGTCACTAAATCGACCGCCCGCTCTATTGCGCTATTGACAATTTCCAAGCTGATAACGATACCGATCGTTATCAGCAACACAAGCCATTCCATTTTCGAAACGCGAAATACCGTTGCAGCGACGATCACGATAATCGCAGCTACGAGATGAATGCGCATATTTCGCTCATAACAAACCGCAAGACGAACCCCATTTAAAGCATACCATACGCTAGCGACAAATCGTTTCCAACGCACGATCGATCATCTCGTTAAGCCGAACTGTTGTAATAATTGCTCTTGTTTTGCAAACATCACTTTTTCTTCTTCTTCCGTTTCATGATCATAACCGAGTAAATGTAAAAAACCATGGACAGCTAAAAAACCGAGCTCACGCATAAACGAATGACCGTATTGTTCTGCCTGCTCGCGTGCTTTTGGCACGGAAATAATAATATCACCAAGCACAGGTGGCACATCGGCACCGACAATTGCGATTTCTTCTTCACCCATTTCTTCAAGCGCAAACGAAATGACATCTGTCGGCTGATCTTTCCCGCGATAATCGCGGTTGATTTCGCGAATTTTTTCATTATCAACAAACGTAACACTTACTTCTGCCTCATCTGGCACATGTTCTTCCTTTGCAGCATGTTGCAATAGCTGCTCAATGAGATTCATCTGCTCTTCGGTCATCTCATTCGTTTCATCGATAAAATCAATAATTAACATACTCTTCCCTCTTTCTTCGTTAAAGTGCAAAAAGGACCCACGTGAGTGCGGGTCGCATTTACATTCCAGCATCTTCATATGCGGCGATAATTTTGCCGACAAGCGGATGGCGTACAACATCAGCTTGCTCCAAAAAGACGAATGAAATTCCGCTTACATTCGTTAAAATGTCTTTTGCAATCGCAAGCCCAGAACGAACACCTTTTGGTAAATCGACTTGCGAAATATCGCCGGTAATGACCATTTTCGAACCAAAACCAAGGCGTGTTAAAAACATTTTCATTTGCGAAGGCGTTGTATTTTGCGCCTCGTCTAAAATGACGAACGCATCATCTAACGTTCTACCGCGCATATAGGCAAGCGGAGCAATTTCAATTGCACCGCGTTCAATTAATCGTTGTGTATGCTCATGACCGAGCACGTCATGAAGCGCATCGTAAAGCGGACGTAAATACGGATCCACTTTTTCTTTTAAATCTCCCGGCAAAAAGCCTAAATTTTCGCCCGCTTCCACAGCCGGACGCGTTAAAATAATTCGCTTAACTTGTCCGTTTTTCAATGCCTGTACAGCCATCACAACGGCTAAGTACGTTTTTCCCGTCCCTGCTGGCCCGATGCCAAAAATTAAGTCGTGGCGCTGGATAGCCGATACGTATTGACGCTGACCGAGCGTTTTGACGCGAATCGCTTTTCCTTTCGCGTTTTTTCCAATTTCTTCGTTGTACAGTTCAACAAAGTAAGAAATTGTTCCATTTTTCGCCATTTGTAGCGCATAAAGCACATCTCGTTCGCTAATCACAATGCCTTTACGAATAACAAGCAACAAATGACGAAGCAACTCATCAACAAGCTCAATATGCTGTTTGTTTCCTGACACGCTTATCGCTTCTCCGCGCGTCACAATCGAAACACCAAGTTCTTGCTCAATGCGCTTTAAATGAACATCGTGCGTACCAAATAAAGCGATCGCTTCATCTGCATTTTGTACGTTAGGATAAATCGTGACAAACTGTTCCGACATTCCTCAGTCTCCTTGAATAATTGGTTGTGGTGTCGCAATGTTTTCAATGACTTGGTAATGCATTTCTACTTTTACTTTACCATTCTCCTTCGTCTCATGCAAAACTTTTTCACCTTGGATGGTCGCATCCGAAGGCAACTGCCGCTTCAGCTGTTCACGCGCGATTTGTTTCGCCACTTCCCTTGCTTGATCGTATGAATATTCGCGAACAGCGATTTCTTTTTCGCGCCACACCACTTTTTCATAACGAATTGGTAACGTCCATGTCAAGAAACGAAACGTTTTTTCGTCGACTTGTTTTTCAAATATTGAAAACTGCTCTTCATGATCCCAAAAAAATGGAATTTTCCACGACCAAAAACGAACGTAATGTGTTTCGCGTTTTTTTCCTGTCAACATATAAAACGTCGTTTTTAACGGAACGACAACTGTAGACTTGTACCATGTCTCCCCTAAAATTTGACCGCGCGCTGGCACGATCTCTGTTTGCCCTTCTTTGCCAATAAAACCGGAAACGAGTAGTTGTCCTGGAACGACATGATCGTTCACTTCTACAACTGCTTGCCCTTGCTCAACAAACATATACGTAATAACCGCTTTTTTCTTTGCAACAAGATGTTGGGGGGTATTCGATTTCGTTTCTGTCGGCTGCTTTTTTTCAACAACTCGGCAATAAAGTGTCGTACCACGCCATTCCACACCAATCCATGTTACTGTGTCCATATGATTCATTAACGTACGCTGGATCGTTTCGGGACTCGGGATCACAAACTGTAGCGCACCTCGTTCAATCCCTATTTTTTTTAATTGTTGCCTCACCTTATGCTCTACCGCTGGATTTGCTCCTGTGATTTCAATGCGCCAAATCATATTAGACAATAAAAAAACGATGCATATAAAAGCAACTAGTCCGACAACGATACCGCTATTTTTCCATGACGCTTTCAACCAAAACGGTGCCCCTCGCCGTTCGAGAACATATAGCTTACACCCACTTTTACGCATCGCTACTCGCACGTGGCGAATATCGCGAAGAAGCATATAACACGTGAGCGAATGTTCCCCCTCTCGCCTCACGTTCCATACGTATATCCCTCGGCGTGTAAATTCATTTAATAACCGTTCTAATCCTTTTCCAACAATACGTATGCGCAAGTTGCCTGACATTCGATACATCCACTCGTTTTTCACACCCGCCCCCCCTATTCTTCTAAATATAATACGTGACTAATTTTCCCTTCGAGCAAAATTTCTTCTGGCAAAATCGTTTTAATGCTAAACGATTCCCCTTTAACAAGTAGCTGACCATTTTTTAACAACAAGCGTAATTCGCGATCTGTAAACAGAAGTAAACCGCGATGGTTTTCTATGTAAATATGAATATGCCCGATCATCGTAATGCGGGGGAGGTCAGCGACAACATCCGCAGGCAGTTCCATTTGATTTGTTAACCATTGTCGCATTTTGTTTTTCCATTTTCCGATCATAAACAAAACCCCCTTTCATCTCATATGTATGAGCGAAATGGGGGTTATAGCACTTATTTTCTACCGTACGGACGCTTTGCGCGCGGTGGACCGAGCACCTCTGAAAAAATGACACCTTGCACGAGCGGATGTGTCGGCAATTGTTTCGTCTTTTGATGTTGCTCTTCTGCTGGCTGTGACACAGTCATTCGTTCTTGCGCCTTCTTGACAGGACGTGTCATTTTCGGCTCCATCCCTGTTGCAATGACTGTTGTTTTTTGTTCTTGCTGTTGTGTTCGCTCAACTGTTTCCTCCACAGTTTTGATGCGTTTTCCAACCCAAGAAATAAACGCTCCTAAAATAAAGACGACAAATATGTTATTAAGAAGCCACTCGATGAGCGTCATCATTTATTCCTCACCTTTTTTCTTCATCTGGGTTTTGTGTAAGTTTCCCAATCGAATCACGCATATTCGTGTCCGCCATAATGTTTTTTAAGTTCATGTAATCCATAACACCAAGCTTACCCGAACGGAGTGCTTCTGCCATGGCAAGCGGCACTTGCGCTTCTGCTTCCACGACTTTCGCCTGCATTTCTTGTACACGTGCTTTCATTTCTTGTTCAAGTGCAACTGCCATCGCCCGACGCTCTTCCGCTTTCGCTTGTGCAATCTTTTTATCTGCTTCCGCTTGGTCTGTCTGTAATTCTGCACCAATATTTTTCCCGATATCAATATCAGCAATGTCGATCGATAAAATTTCAAACGCTGTTCCTGAGTCTAACCCTTTTGCTAAAACGGTTTGTGAAATCATATCTGGATTTTCAAGCACTTTTTTATGATCATCTTGGGAGCCGATGGTAGAAACAATCCCTTCCCCTACACGTGCAATAATCGTTTCCTCTCCTGCACCACCTACTAAGCGATCAATATTTGCCCGCACAGTGATGCGCGCTTTCGCCTTCACTTCAATGCCATCCATCGCTACCCCTGAAATAAACGGCGTTTCAATAACTTTTGGATTCACGCTCATTTGTACCGCTTCTAATACGTTTCGTCCTGCTAAATCAATTGCCGCACAACGTTCAAACGTTAAATTAATATTCGCTCGCTGTGCAGCAATTAAAGCATTAACGACACGGTCAACATTTCCTCCAGCTAAATAGTGACTTTCTAACTGGTTAGTCGTGACATCAAGCCCTGCTTTTTTCGCCTTAATTAACGGATTAATGACACGCGAAGGAATCACGCGACGCAACCGCATCCCAATGAGCGTAAAAATGCTAATTGGAACACCGGAAGCAAGCGCGGAAATCCAAAGCATAACCGGAACGAATGAAAAAAATACAGCTAGCAATACAAGTCCTAACGCAATAGCAACAATGAATAAAAGTTGATCTGGTGTCATACGATTTCCTCCTCTTTTTTACATTCTCGAACGACAACTTTTAACCCATCTACATGAATAACTTCAATTGGACGCTGTCGTTCAATATACTCCCCTTCTGTGACAACATCTACACGTTCACCATCAATGAGCGCCGTTCCTGCTGGCCGCAATACAGTGATGGCCACTCCGCGTTTCCCAACTAAATCCATACGTACCTCATGAGACACATATCCCTCTTCATTTCGCTGTTCGTCGGTCAGCACTATTTTTTCAAAAAGCACCATCTTCTTTTTGCTTACTCGGCTAAGCCATAATCCCACTATAACCGCACTCACAATAGCGATTGCCAAAGAGGCGGTAATAAACGAAGAATGTTTGGCGGCCAAAAATAAACTCCAAACGAGCGTACCGAGCCCGAGAAAACCAATTACCCCGCCTGGCACAAACAGCTCGATCACTAACAAAATGAGACCAATCAAAAATAATACGATCGCTCCAAAGCCCGTTAAACCTGCTGCTAAATGGGATGAGAAAAAAAGTAAAAAACAAATGAGACTCATTGTTCCTTTCCATCCCCAGCGCGCATCGTACAGTTGCCAAACAAACAACACGCTGCCAGCGATGAGCAAAAGCGCAGCAAGAAATGGGTGCGTAAAAGCAACAATGAAACCGACCATCACTTCCCCTCCTTTCATATGTACGTACGTATGAAAAGAAAAAAAGTTTCAAAAACAGAAAAAACACCTTACGAGTTCGTAAGGTGTTTTAACTTAAATGCTGTTGAACAAGTTTGTTTACGAGCGAGCCGTCTGCCTTTCCTTTCACTTTCGGCATGATCGCTCCCATCACTTTACCCATATCCGCTTTTGAGGAAGCGCCGACTTCAGCAATCGTTTCTTTTACGATTTGCGTAAGCTCTTCTTCGCTCAACTGCTTTGGCATGTAAAGTTCAAGAACCGTAATTTCTTCCTTGACTTTATCAACAAGGTCTGTGCGACCAGCTTTTTCAAATTCTTGGAGGGAGTCTTTACGCTGTTTTAATTCGCGAGAAAGTACGGTTAATTCTTCATCCTCGGTCAACGTTTTGCCTAGTTTAATCGCTTCATTTTGTAAAGCGGATTTCACCATGCGAATGACCGATAATTTGTCCTTCTCTTTGTTTTTCATCGCTTGCTTCATATCATTGTTCAAACGTTCGAGAAGACTCATAAATACACCCTCTTTTAATATTTGCGCTTTCTAGCCGCTTCAGACTTTTTCTTACGTCTTACGCTTGGCTTTTCATAGAATTCGCGCTTTCTTGCTTCTTGCAACGTACCTGTTTTTGAAACCGCACGTTTGAAGCGACGAAGAGCATCTTCAAGCGACTCGTTTTTACGAACGATCGTTTTTGACATCCTACTTCCCTCCCTCCGAACAAAACCGCTAATCCTTGGCACATGTTAGAACATGTACTTTCAAAGTATAATATAACCAAGCTTATAAGTCAACTTCTTTTTATGAGCTTAGCCGAATAGCTTCATGAGCATTATCGATGACGCGAACAAATTCCCCTTCGTTATATGGATAGCCTGCTTTTGTAATTTTCACTTTCACAAGTTGACCGACCATTTCTTCTGTTGCTGGGAATTTCACTTTTAAATAGTTATCCGTATAACCGACATATAATCCACTCGCTGGATCTTCTTTGTAAAGCTCTTCTGGAATGACTTCAAGCACTTGTCCTTCGAACTTTGATGCGTACTCTTTCGCTAGTTGATCGGAAAGCGTAATTAAACGATGCACGCGCTCGTTTTTCACTTCTTCATCGACTTGATCTGGCATTCTTGCGGCTGGTGTGCCTGTCCGTTTTGAGTATGGAAAGACGTGCAGTTCGGAGAAGCGTTGCTCACGAATAAATTCATATGTTTCCATAAATTCTTCTTCCGTCTCCCCAGGGAAACCGACGATGACATCTGATGTTACAGCTAAGTCTGGAAATACTTCACGTAAACGAGCTAGTCTCTCCGCAAAAAATTCAGTTGTATATTTGCGGCGCATTCGCTTTAACACCGCGTTTGAACCAGATTGCAACGGAATGTGTAAATGACGGACGATTTTATCCGATTGTCTCAATACGTCGATCACTTCATCTGTAATTTGGCTCGCTTCAATCGATGAAATGCGTAAACGTTTTAATCCTTTTACTTGCTCATCCATATCGCGTAACAACATGGCGAAATTGTAATCTTTCATATCTTCTCCATATCCGCCTGTATGAATGCCCGTCAATACAATTTCTTTATAGCCTGCGTCAACGAGTTGTTGCGCCTGACGAATAACTTCTTTCGGATCGCGCGAGCGCATTAAACCGCGCGCCCATGGAATAATGCAAAACGTACAAAAGTTATTGCACCCTTCTTGAATTTTTAGCGACGCCCGCGTTCGATCGGTAAATGCAGGCACATCAAGCTCTTCATATACACGCGTTTTCATAATATTGCGCACACCGTTAATTGGCTGGCGTTGTTGTTTAAACTGCTCAATGTACTCTAAAATTTTGCCGCGATCTTGTGTCCCGATGACGATATCGACACCGGGAATCGCCATCACTTCCGCTGGAGACGTTTGTGCATAACAGCCTGTTACGCATACGACTGCATCAGGATTGCGGCGCACCGCGCGACGAATGACTTGGCGGCTTTTTTTATCGCCTGTATTCGTTACTGTACACGTATTAATAACGTATACATCTGCGTGGCTTTCAAAATCTTTTCGCTCGTATCCTGCTTGTTTAAATAACTGCCAAATCGCTTCTGTTTCGTAATGATTCACTTTGCATCCTAACGTATGAAATGCAACCGTTGGCATGTAGATCACCTCACTTAAGTTCCCATTCATAAGATACAGCGGATAATGCATATAACGGCGCTGTCTCTGCCCGTAAAATACGTGGTCCAAGACTGCATGCAACAAATCCATGTTCTTTTAATAACGCTACTTCTTGTTCAGAGAGACCACCTTCTGGTCCAAAAACGATGAGGAGAGAGTCCTCTTTGTTCATCGTTTGAAGAAGATGAGCAAACGAACGGTGATGTCCTTCTTTCGCCTCTTCTTCATATGCGATACATTTATAATGAATGTCGCGGGCCCATGCAATAAGTTCACGAATCGTCATCGGAGCATAAACAGATGGCATATAAGCTCTGTGCGACTGTTCAGCCGCTTCTTTCACGATTTTTTGCCAACGCTCCACTTTTTTATCCCCTTTTTTCTCGTCCCATTTCACGATCGAACGAGAGGTGATAAGCGGAAGAAACCCTTTTGCTCCAAGCTCTGTTCCTTTTTGTAAAACGAGTTCGTATTTATCTCCTTTTAACAATCCGCTTGCGACATATACGTGTACAGGAAGTTCAACGTTTGCCTCTATCCATTGTATAATACGGCAGCGAACAAAATCATTGGAAATTTGTTCGATCTCACAAAGCATCGTTTCACTACGTTCATTACAACAAAGAAGGCGATCACCTTCATTCATGCGCATCACCCGTCCGATATGATGGACGTCATCGCCAGAAATCATGACATGATCGCCAACGATTTGCTCGTTACGTACAAAATATCGTTGCAACACGAACACCCTTTTTATTGTTTTTTCGCAATAAACGCAACCCAGTCTTCCATCGTTAACGTTTCTTCAATGGTAAAACCAGCACGAAGAAGCCCTTCCTTCACTTCTTGTTTTTTCGTTTGAATGATACCTGATGTAATAAACACACCATCTGAACGCAACAGACGATACGCATCGTCGACAAAACGAAGAATAATTTCAGCTAAAATATTTGCGACGATGACATCTGCTTGTTCATCCATTCGATCAAGTAAATTGTTTTGCGAAACGGTGACGACATCGTGCACTTTATTTAACTTCACGTTCAATTTTGCACTTTCTACTGCCACAGGGTCTAAATCGAGCGCATGGACACGTTTTGCCCCTAACATCGCAGCAGCAATGCTTAAAATGCCTGATCCCGTACCGACATCAACGACCGTATCTCCTTTTTTTACCGTTTTTTCGAGCGCTTGAATACACATGACTGTTGTCGGATGCGTGCCTGTACCAAACGCCATGCCCGGATCTAATTCAATAATTAATTCATCGCTTGAAACCGGTTCGTACGTTTCCCATGTCGGAACGATCGTAAATCGCTCAGAAATTTTGACCGGATTGTAATACTTTTTCCACGCTGTCGCCCATTCCTCTTCGTTCACTTCGCTAATCGTAATTTTATTTCTTCCAATATCGATGTTATATAACATTAAGTTATTAATCGCTTGTTTAATTTCTTCGACTGTTTCACCTAAAAAACTATTCACCGGTAAATATGCTTTAATAATGACGCCTTCTTCGGGGTAATCGTCAGGATTGAGTTGGTAGATTTCCCCGTAAGTCGTTTCACGTTCTTTCGTTAGTTCAAACGGATCTTCAATGACGACACCACCAGCACCTGCTTCATGTAAAATATTCGAAATTGCCTCGACCGCTTCGTGTGTTGTATGAATGCTTATTTCTGACCATTTCATGATCTACCAACTCCTCCTTCACGTTACTCCCCTTTAAATGCTCGCTTCACTTTTGCAAAAAAGCTATCTTCTTGTCCATTCCCTTGACTGAGTTGTTCAAATTCACGCAACAATTGTTTTTGACGTTCCGTTAATTTCGTTGGTGTGACAACACGAACGCGAATATGTTGATCTCCTTTTCCGTACCCATGCACATTCGGTACTCCTTTTCCTTTCAAACGGAATTTTGTACCTGTTTGCGTACCAGCTGGAATTTTCAACTTCACTTTTCCGTACAACGTCGGCACTTCAATCTCTGCACCGAGCGCGGCTTGCGTAAATGTAATTGGCATTTCACAATAAATATCATCGCCATCCCGTTCGAAAAATTCATGTGGTTCAACGTGGAAAACGATGTACAAGTCTCCTGATGGTCCACCGTTTATTCCTGGCTCACCTTGACCTGCTAAGCGCAATTGTTGACCGTCATCGACACCGGCAGGAATTTTGACGTGAATTTTTTTCCGTTTTTTCACGCGACCTGTTCCATGACATGTCGAACATTTTTCTTTAATAAAGTGTCCTGTGCCGCCGCAATAATGACAAGGGCGACGATTTACGATGCGACCAAACGGCGTCGCTTGTTCAATCGTTAATTGCCCTGTACCGTGACAATGCGCGCACGTTTCTTTTTTCGTTCCTGGCTTCGCCCCAGAACCGTGACACGTATCACACGTTTCTTCACGTGGAATTTCAATATTTGTTTCCTTTCCAAAAACCGCTTCTTCAAATGTTAAACGCATCGTATATTGCAAATCTGCCCCTGCGCGCGGTGCGTTCGGATCACGTCGACGCCCACCGCCAAAAAAACTACTAAAAATATCTTCGAATCCACCGAATCCACCAAAATCAAAATCAGCGCCGCCAAATCCACCAAACTGTTGGTTCGGATCGGTATGACCGAACTGATCGTAGTGCGCGCGCTTTTGGTCATCGCTTAACACTTCGTATGCTTCTTTAATTTCTTTAAACTTTTCAGCTGCATCGGGCGCTTTATTAATATCTGGATGATACTGCTTTGATAATTTTCGATACGCTTTTTTAATTTCTTCTTTTGTTGCGTTTTTACTCACGCCGAGCACTTCATAATAGTCTCGTTTACTCATGATCACCCACTCCCGACTCGTTCACATGAACGTAATTTTATCATTGTCTCAACTTGTTGCGCAATATATTTGATGTTTCCATAGCAAAAAAGTCAAAGCCAAGGCAGGCCTGACTTTGACTTTTTGTTTGTTTACTTATCTTCTTTCACTTCTTCAAATTCCGCATCGACGACGTTGTCGTCTTTTTTGCCTTCGCTTTGTTGTGCTTGCGCTTGTTTAGCCGCTTGTTCATATAGCTTAACAGAAAGCTGTTGCACAACTTCTTGCAACGCGTTTTTCTTCGCGCGAATGTCTTCGATATCTTTGCCATCAAGCGCTGCTTTTAACGCATCTTTTGCTTCTTGCGCTTTTTTCACATCCGCTTCGTCTACTTTTCCTTCTAATTCTTTTAACGTTTTTTCTGTTGTGAAAATGAGATGGTCTGCTTCGTTGCGAAGTTCTACTTCTTCTTTTCGCTTCCGGTCTGCTTCTGCATTTTCTTCTGCTTCTTTAATCATGCGTTGAATTTCTTCTTCAGACAAACCAGAAGAAGATTTAATTGTAATCGATTGCTCTTTATTTGTACCTAAATCTTTCGCACGTACGTGCACAATACCGTTTGCGTCAATGTCAAACGTTACTTCAATTTGCGGCACACCGCGCGGAGCTGGTGGAATGTCTGTCAATTGGAAGCGACCGAGCGTTTTGTTGTCGGCAGCCATTGGGCGTTCACCTTGTAAAACGTGAATGTCTACCGCTGTTTGGTTGTCTGCTGCCGTCGTGAAAATTTGTGATTTGCTTGTTGGAATTGTCGTGTTACGTTCAATTAATTTTGTAAAGACGCCACCCATCGTTTCGATACCGAGTGAAAGTGGTGTCACGTCTAACAATACAACGTCTTTGACGTCCCCAGCGATGACCCCACCTTGAATCGCTGCACCAATTGCGACAACTTCATCTGGGTTTACGCCTTTATGCGGCTCTTTTCCGATTTCTTTTTTAATTGCTTCTTGAACAGCTGGAATGCGCGTTGAACCACCGACAAGAATAACTTTATCGATGTCCGCAGGCGTTAATCCCGCATCTTTTAACGCTTGACGAACAGGACCCATCGTACGTTCAACTAAGTGTGCGGATAATTCTTCAAATTTTGCGCGCGTTAACGTCATTTCTAAGTGAAGTGGACCGTTTTCGTTTGCGCTAATAAACGGCAATGAAATTTGCGTTTGCATCACGCCAGAAAGTTCTTTTTTCGCTTTTTCCGCTGCATCTTTTAAGCGCTGCAATGCCATTTTGTCTTTCGATAAATCGATGCCGTGTTCTTTTTTGAATTCTTCGACTAAGTAATCGATGATGACTTGGTCAAAGTCGTCACCACCAAGATGGTTGTCACCAGCAGTAGCTTTTACTTCGAATACACCGTCACCTAGCTCGAGAATGGAGACGTCAAACGTACCGCCACCAAGGTCGTATACGAGAATCGTTTGATCTTCATCCATTTTATCTAATCCGTATGCTAACGCCGCCGCTGTCGGCTCGTTAATGATGCGCTCAACTTCTAAACCAGCGATACGGCCAGCATCTTTTGTCGCTTGACGTTGTGCATCGTTAAAATATGCAGGAACGGTAATAACAGCACGTGTTACAGGCTCACCTAAATACGCTTCTGCGTATGATTTTAAGTATTGTAAAATCATCGCAGAAATTTGTTGCGGTGTATATTCTTTTCCTTCGATTTGTACTTTATAGTCTGTACCCATATGGCGTTTAATTGAAATGATTGTATTTGGGTTTGTGATCGCTTGACGTTTTGCGACTTCACCAACTAAACGCTCACCGTTTTTAAACGCAACGACAGATGGTGTCGTGCGTCCTCCCTCTGGGTTTGGAATAACTTTTGGCTCCCCGCCTTCTAATACAGCGACGCAAGAGTTTGTTGTACCTAAGTCAATACCGATAATTTTGCTCATACATAATCCCTCCCTATTGATTTACTTTGACCATTGCCGGACGAATGACACGATCTTTTAGTTTGTAACCTTTTTGAAACTCTTCCACAACTGTGTTTGGTTCATAGTTTTGATCGTCGACTTGCATCACCGCTTGGTGCACATGCGGATCGAACGGTTTTCCAACCGATTCAATCGCTTCGACGCCTTCTTTTTTCAACGCTTCGATTAACGAACGATAAACCATTTCCATGCCTTGCAGTAACGATTTTGCTTTTTCATCTTCTACTTGCACTTGTAATGCGCGTTCAAAGTTATCTAAAATCGGCAACAAATCAGAAACTAAGCTTTGCGCGCGATATTTTTCAGCAGCTTCCATATCTAAACGCACACGGCGACGATAATTGTCAAAATCAGCATGTAAACGAAGGAAACGATTTTCTGTTTCTGCCAACTTCGCTTCCAATTGAGCAATTTTTTCATAAGCAACCGTTAACTCATCTTTTTCTTCTTGTTGCGTTGCTTCATTTTCTACTTGTTCTACTTGCTCTTCTGGCGCTTGCTCGCTTTGTGCATCCTCATGTTGTTCAAGCGTTTCATCATATGTACGCTGTTCTTTCTCCATCTTCTCACCTCCCTTAAACACTTGAAAAGCGGATGGGGAAATTCCCCATCCATAATATTGACATCGCTAATCTTTTTGATACCACATCGTTAACGCCTTCGACAAATCCGTTGCAACAAGGTTTAGCAACGAAATGACGCGCGAATATTCCATACGGGTTGGCCCAAGCACAGCGATTGTGCCCAGTTTCTCTCCACCGACGGAATATGTCGCTGTAATTAAACTGCAGTTTTCCATCCCTTCGACATCGTTTTCGGTACCGATTTTCACCTGGATACCTTGTTGGTTATGCTTTCTTAGTAAACGATAAAACTCTTTTTCTTGTTCAATGATGTTAAATAAACCACGAAGTTTATCGATGTCGCTAAATTCCGGCTGACGAAGCATGTTCATCTTTCCGCTTAAAAACATTTGCGCAGGCGCATTTAAATCCAAAGAAGACGAAATCATGCGCAACATGTGATCGTAGCTTTGGATGTGTTCGCGAAGAACGTGCGCAACTTCCGTTTGAATTTTATCTGTCAAATCTTCTAAAGGGACACCCGTCAACCGTTCATTTAAAATGTTTACCATCTTTTCAACATCTGATGGTGGAATAGATGGCGGGAGCGTCACAACATGTTTTTCAACATAACCTGTATCGGTCACAATAATCGCGACAGCCGTTTCCGCATTGAGCGGAATAATTTGAATCGTTTTTAACTTATGTTCTTTTACTGAAGGACCGAGCACAACCGTCGTATAGTTCGTTAAGTCTGATAAAATTTGCGCCGACTTTTGAATAAGCTTTTCTAATTCGTATATTTGTTCATGAAAAATCGACTGAATCGTTTGCACATCCTTTTGTGTTAACCGAACAGGCGGCAACAAATGGTCGACGTAATAACGATACCCTTTTTGAGACGGGACGCGACCAGAGGAAATATGCGTTTTTTCAATAAAACCGAGCTCCTCTAAATCGGCCATTTCATTGCGAATCGTCGCCGAGCTGAACGTAATTTGCTCTTTTTTCGATAACGTTCGCGAACCAACCGGTTGCCCTGAACGAATAAAATCATCGACAATAATTTTTAAAATTAACAATTGGCGATCGGATAGCAATGCTCATCACCTCTGTTAGCACTCTAACAAAGCGAGTGCTAAATCTACTATTAAGGTATCAAATTGAACTTGTCGTGTCAAGATGAAACGCCGAGAAACGACTGAAATACTTCGTTTCCGAGCAATTTGCCACGATGCGTCAAAACAATCGCTTCTTCTGTCTCTTCAAGCAATCCGTTTCGTTTTTGTAAAGCAATGGCTTCATCAAAGACGTCATGCACCGTTTTTCCATATCGTCGGAAAAATTCATCTTTATTTACTCCTTCGCTTTTTCGCAATCCGAGAAACATATGTTCTTCCATTTGTTCTTCTTTTGACACAACATGTGTATTGATATAAGGAAATTGACCTTGTTCAATGAGTTGGATATATTTTTTAATCGGTCCGGCGTTTACGTACCTTACGCCATTCATATAACTATGCGCTCCCGCACCAAATCCGTAGTAGTACTCGTTATTCCAATATGTCATATTATGGCGGCTATTAAATCCGTTTTGGGCATAATTGCTTAGTTCGTACTGTTTATATCCGCGTTGTTCCATTTGTTCCATAATGATTTCATACATCTGTGCTTCTTCTTCTTGACTCGGCAATCGTAACGCCTGCTTTTTCATTAAGTTATAAAAAACCGTTTTCGGCTCAATAATTAACGAGTAGGCAGAAACGTGTTGAATGGGCAATGAAAACATTATGTGCAACGTTTCTTTCAGTTGATCGATTGTTTGTGTCGGTAATCCGTACATTAAATCGATATTTATATTATGAAAACCGAGTTCGTTCGCCCGTTCAATTGTTTCGATTGCCGTTTCTTTCGTATGTGTACGTCCAATGTGTCGTAGCAGTTCATTATCAAACGTTTGTACCCCAAAGCTAAGGCGATTGACTCCCCATTGCTTGAGCACATACAACTGTTCATCGCTTACTCCATCTGGATTCGCCTCTACGGTAAACTCAACATTCGAAGCGAGCGGAACTGTGCGGTGAATGGCGCTCAATAATCGATCAAGTTGTTTAGCAGTAAGCGACGTCGGTGTACCACCACCGATAAACACCGTTTGTAATTGCGAGGTTGGAAAACGTTCAAACGTTCGCTCCATCTCGATCATCAACGCATCAAGATAAGCATCGACCGGTTGTTGATGTAAAAACACTTTATTGAAATCACAATAATGACAAATGTGCGTACAAAACGGAATATGAATATATGCTGCTTGAATCACTCGTTTCACCCTTTTCTATATAAAAAACCGCAGAATGGTTCTGCGGTTATTTTTGATCGTCCATCTTTAGTACAGCCATAAATGCTTCTTGCGGCACTTCAACAGAGCCGACTTGTTTCATGCGCTTTTTCCCTTCTTTTTGCTTTTCAAGCAACTTACGCTTACGAGAAATGTCCCCGCCGTAACATTTCGCTAATACGTTTTTACGCAACGCCTTAATCGTTGAACGTGCAATAATTTTATTGCCGATGGCTGCCTGAACAGGAACTTCAAACTGTTGGCGTGGAATTAAGTCTTTTAATTTTTCAACAATCACTTTTCCACGGTCGTATGCTGAATCGCGATGAACGATAAACGACAAGGCGTCAACTTTTTCACCGTTTAATAAAATATCCATCTTCACTAGCTTAGACGGCTTATAACCGATCAATTCATAGTCAAACGATGCGTATCCTTTTGTGCTCGATTTTAAAATATCGAAGAAATCGTATACGATTTCAGCAAGCGGTAATTCGTACGTCAACGTAACGCGACGCTCGTCTAAATATTGCATATCACCGAAAATGCCGCGTTTCTTTTGACATAGTTCCATAACAGGACCGACGTAATCGTTTGGCACCATAATTGTCGCACGTACATACGGTTCTTCCACACGTTCAATTTTTTGTGGATCTGGCATGTTGGATGGATTATCGACGGCGAGTTCTGTTCCATCTGTCAAATATACTTTATATACAACGCTCGGCGCTGTTGCAATAATGTCAATGTTAAATTCACGTTCTAAACGCTCTTGAATAATTTCCATATGCAAAAGTCCTAAGAAACCGCAACGGAAACCGAAGCCAAGCGCTTGTGACGTTTCCGGCTCAAACTGCAACGCCGCATCGTTTAATTGTAGCTTTTCTAACGCCTCACGCAAATCGTTGTAACGCGCTGTATCAATTGGATATAATCCGCAAAACACCATCGGATTTAAACGGCGATACCCCGGAAGCGGTTCGTTTGCTGGGTTGTCGGCGTGCGTAATCGTATCCCCGACGCGCGTATCGCTTACGTTTTTAATCGATGCGGTTAAATATCCAACATCACCGACGGTCAATTCGTCAACGACTTTCGCTTTCGGCGTAAATACGCCCACTTCAACGACTTCAAACTCTTTTCCTGTCGCCATCATTTTAATTTTTTGACCTGCTTTTACTGTTCCTTCGACCACGCGAATGTATGCGACAACCCCTCGATATGGATCGTAAAGCGAGTCGAAAATAAGTGCTTTAAGCGGTGCATCCGGATCTCCGGATGGAGCAGGAATTTTTTGAACGATTTGCTCTAAAATTTCGTCGATCCCGATGCCGACTTTGGCTGATGCCAACACAGCTTCGGATGCGTCAAGACCGATGACATCTTCAATTTCTTGACGAACACGTTCAGGGTCGGCACTTGGTAAATCAATTTTATTAATAACAGGTAAAATTTCTAAATTGTTATCGATCGCCAAATATACGTTCGCAAGTGTTTGCGCCTCAATGCCTTGCGCTGCGTCAACGACTAAAATTGCCCCTTCACACGCCGCTAAGCTACGTGACACTTCGTACGTAAAGTCGACGTGCCCAGGGGTATCAATGAGATGTAAAATATAATCTTCCCCATCTTTCGCTTTGTAATGAAGCTGGACGGCATTTAATTTAATCGTAATGCCGCGCTCGCGCTCTAACTCCATCGAATCGAGCGCTTGCTCTTTCATCTCGCGCTCAGATAGCGCACCTGTCTTCTCGAGAATGCGGTCAGCAAGTGTCGATTTGCCGTGATCGATATGGGCAATAATGGAAAAGTTACGAATACGATCCCGTCTTTTTAGTCTCTCTTCACGATTCATCTATGTTCCACTCCTATAATTTCCGAAATACGCTAGCTTTGATTATAGCAACAACGTTCGCAATATTCAACGCAAAAAAAGAAAAGGCGGAGTGCTATCCTGCCTTTTGCATCAATGAGAGCATTTGTTCAACGAGCGAATGAACAAACGTCGCAAGTTTTTGTCCCGCTTTTGAAAACATGTTAAATGCCTCAATTTGTTGCAGTTTTTCTTTTTTCTCTTCGATGGATTGACCAAGGACGATCGTTTCATCTTTTGATACATGTACAACTTGCTCAAGAGAAGGATCGTTATACCCTTTCATTTTTCGCATTCCTTCGTTCGCTTGCTGCATGCCTAGCAATACCCCGACTAAAAAAATGACAGCGATGAGTAAACTTTGCATCGTAAATTTCACCATCTTACTCACCTACTTTTTTTCTGCTGGTTGTGTTGCGTTCACTTTTTCCGCTTGCCAATAATATTCACTAAACACGTCAGCAACGGCCGATACTGTTCGATACAATTCTTGAAACGTATTATCCACACCGCCAAACTCAATTAAAATGGCGTTTTCCGATAAATCTTGATTGAACTTTCCGTTTGTGCCGACCCCTTTTTTCTCAAACGTGCCACGGCTCAAGCCCGGATATTTTTTTTCAAGCATTTCATGCAATTTTGTCACAAGTTGTAAATTTTTTTCATACTTCGCATTTTCTCCACCGATAATAAACGACACTCGTGCATAATTCACTCCGTTAATCGTCACCGTTGTATCGTTGCGGCGACGAGAATCGCGATGAATGTCAATCAAATATTGTACGTCACGATTGTTTGCCATTGCTGCAACGACCGTTTTACGCGACATATCATACGCTTGATAATATTCCATGTTGTTCTTTAACAATTTACTGATAAAGTCCGTTGTATCAACAACGGCACCAATGCCGCGCTTCTCCAATTCTTCCCCTAACTTTTTTCCAACTTTCGTCACATTTACAGTCGGATGATGCGCGAAGTTTGGATTCGTCACCCCTTTTAATGCTGGTAAATATGATTCTTGTGTGTGCGTATGATAAATGTAAACGACTTTCTTTCCTCCTGTCGTTTGTGACGGCGCAGGAGCCGGCGGTGTTTCTTCCTCCTGAAGCTGTTCTTGCGCAGCTTCACGCTCCGCAAGCAACACTTCTAAAGGAGGCGGCGATTCATATGGAATGTTTGTAAAGTCCGTTCCCTCGCCCGCTAAAATAATTTCACTATCATACAACGAAAAGCCAGGGAGCTCCCGTCCGAGCAAACTACGCGGATCGTTCAAATTGACGCTTGTCGTCACTTGAAAAAAATATTGAGAATACGGGAATTGTTGTTTATCTTTCGGCAACGTTTGACGAAAGTACACATTTTCAAAAGAAAGCAAATGCACGAGCGATTCCGTTGAAAACCGATTCGCCACTTCATGAACAGACGAGGAAGAGAGGCGATATGTCGATGTCGCTGTCATCGTGGCGACAACTGTCAACGTCCCCATAAATGTAAACAAAATAAATACAAGCCACTTTTTTATGCTCGTTCCGTGGACGGTTACCATCATTTTCATCACTTCACCCTTTCAAAGCTTGTCTACTCTATCAATATGACAACGCTTTGAAAGATAGAACGAAGAAACTAATGCGTATATGCCCCAACGTTTTCTTGATCAATCCGATGATGCAAAGCAGCGTTCAGTCCGCTCGCCAATATGTTCGCCATCTCTTCAATAAATACGTCGACTTCTTTTGGTGTAACCATTAAATTATGACCGATCGGGGCGAGAACCTCATAAATTAACCGTCGCTTTTCTTCGTCGTCCAATAGACCGACCATTCCTAAAAAAGCTGAACGATCTGACTCGCTTGGTAAATCTTCTTCCGTTAACTTTTTTTTCTTTCCAAATACAAGACTTGCTGGCGCAAGCGCACGAGCTGCTCGATTGCCTTCCTTCATCTCACGACCGAGATGCTTTAGCAACAAATCAATCGTATCGCTTGCAATCGATACAGCATCAACAACCGTCGGTACACCAATCGCAATCACGGGAATACCTAGCGTTTGTTTACTTAATTCTTTTCTTTTATTCCCAACGCCTGCCCCAGGATGAATGCCTGTATCAGAAATTTGAATCGTCGCGTTGACTCGTTCGATCGAACGCGCCGCTAACGCATCGATCGCAATAATAAAATCTGGTTGAGTTTTTTCGACAATCCCTGCAATTATATCGCTCGTTTCAATGCCGGTCATCCCCATTACTCCTGGAGCGAGCGCACTCACCGAACGAAATCCGTCTTGAACGCTTTCCGGTTGTAATTGAAATAAATGGCGCGTCACTAATAAGTTGGAAACTGCTAGCGGACCGAGCGCATCAGGGGTGACTTCCGCATTCCCGAGTCCGACAACAAGACAACTTGCTTCTCGTGGGATGCCAAGCTGCTGTAAAAAAGCATAAAAATGTTTAGCAAAAAGCTTTTCTACTTTTTGCTGTAAGTCGGTATCTTGCGTGCGAATGCCTTGCGCTTCAATCGTTAAATATTTTCCAGCTTTTTTTCCTAACGTTTTCGCTCCTTCTTCCGTCACTTCAACGAATGAAAAACGAACACCTTCTTCTTCCCAATCGCGAATCGATACTCCGTCGAGCGATGTTTTCTGCTCGCGCTCCAATCGTTCTTCGATTGCGATTTCATGTGCTTCAATCGCTAAATCCGTTCGTACACTATACGGTCGTAAATCGATCATACCGCTTCCTCCATATATTTTTTATCATTTGTTTTATCCATTTTCCTCCTTTTTCATACAATCGTACTTTTCCGTCTTTGCCCTATTGCATAATTAAGAGCAGTTTGGTAGAATATCACTTGTTCTTATTGTTCATCGAACTGTCGCGTATTGAACGTATATATTTGCGATCGGTTAACGGAGGTGAAAAAAATGGCAAACATTAAATCAGCAATTAAACGTGCAAAAACAAGCGAAAAGCGTCGCGCTCATAACGCATCTATGAAATCAGCAATGCGCACAGCAATCAAAAAATTTGAAGCGCTTGTTGAGTTAAAAGACGTGGAAAAAGCAAAAGAAGCTTTCGCATTTGCAACGAAAAAAATCGACAAAGCAGCTAGCAAAGGCTTAATCCACAAAAACGCTGCAAATCGCTATAAATCACGTTTAGCGAAAAAATTAAACAGCATTACAGCATAATGAAAAAACAGCTTGTCATACACGGCAAGCTGTTTTTCCGTTTTGGGAGGGGAATGTATGCATTGGGTGAAAGAACAGTTAAAAACCATTTCGTTATTTTCTCAACTATCTGATGAAGAATTAAATGCGATTGTACATATTGCAACTGTCCGCACATGCAAACCGAAAACGCTCGTCTTTATGCAAGGAGATCCGCTCGATCGTGTTTTTTTCATCGTCCGTGGTACAGTAAAAATTTACAAAACAGACGTCAGCGGAAAAGAACAAATTGTATCGATTTTGCACGAAGGTGAGATGTTTCCGCACACCGGCTTTTTTCGACGTGGTACATACCCAGCGCACGCGGAAATAATGAATGAGACGACGCTTATTGTCATTCCTATGGAACAATTCGAACAAACGCTCATGTGTTATCCACAACTATGCATCAAGCTGTTTCGCATCATGGGAGAAAAAATTATTGAATTACAAACAAGGTTAGAAGAACTTGTTTTTCACAATACAGCTGAACAATTAGCCCGACTTTTCATCCGATTAGCGAAAACAAGCGGCGTGTATGTCAAAGGCCGTTATCGTTTAAAAGCGACGCTTACAACTCGCGAATTGGCTAATATGATCGGCACCGCACGCGAAACAGTCAGTCGTGTACTCAGCCAAATGAAACAGCAAGGCGTCGTAACAACGGATGACGACGGCTACTATATCATTGATGTCGAGGCGCTACAACAAAAGCGGTAGATTGTTTCTCTACCGCTGTAGCTTTAAGAAAAATAACTGCAATAATAACTGTTTGTCTGTTGCACTACTTTTGAGCGCATAATCTGTTTCCGCTAAATCATATAAAATGTGCATCAACTGCTGTTCCGAAAATCCGCCCGCATAACTTGCCGCCATTTTTACACGAAACGGATGAACACCTAACATCGAGGCAATTTGTTGTTGACCGTATCCTGTTTTCATCAATTCTTTCACTTCATAAATGAGCCGAAATTGGCTAGCTAATAGTGCAACAAGCTTAATTGGTTCTTCATTTTGACGTAATAAATCTTGGAGCGTTTGTAACGCATCTGTGATGTTCCGCTTGGCAATCTGTTCAACGAGAACGAAGACGTTTTGTTCAAGTGTACGCGATACAAGCAACCGAACATCGTCAGCTGTAATGGAACGCCCTTCAGCAAAAAGCATCAACTTCTCGATTTCGTTCGCTAATGTCGCTAAATCGGTGCCTGCTAATGTAAGCAATACATCAATCGCATCGTCAGCGATTCGGCATTGCCCTTTCACCCATTGTTTTAACTCTTTTTCGTTCAACGGCTTAGCAACGATGACATGCGCTTTTTTTAATAACGCTTTCGTCACTTTTTTTCGTTCATCAAGTTTTTCATACGAACCGACAAACATGACGCTTGAGAACGGAGCAGGTTTGTCAATATAGGCTTCTAACCGTTTCACATCGTGCTCTACTTTTTCTTTTCCTTTTTCCGCTGTTAAAAAATACGGCTGCTTGACGATGACGATTTTCCTCTCTCCAAAAAACGGAAGCGTTTCCGCATCTTCAAGTGCCACCTCAATAGGCGTTTCTTCGCAATCATATGTACTAACATTCCATTCACGTTCTTCGTCTGACAACGTCCGACGAATAATTTGTTCATACGCTTGTTTCATTAAAAAATGCTCCGTGCCATATATGACATATAGTTGTTCCATGTTCTCTTCCCCATTCTTCATCCATCTTCTCTAAAGAACATACAACGTTTCGGAGCATTTTACAAGGGAGTTAGCAGATGAGCATCGCCAACTCCCATTTATTTAAACGTTGGAAAACAAGCCCTAGGAACTCGTTTATCCAACGGGTATCTTTATCTTTTCCGATCTAGCGCGAACTATTTGTGACAACTGTTGTCAACGATGTAGATTTTCTTTCTTTTTTCCCTTATACTAATGGGTGAGAAAATAGGAGGGATGGTCATGAACGAATTTGAAAAAAACGTTCAATGTACGCGCAACGACGCCGTTGACTCGGCTGTTGGCTTCATCGTATCATTCGGCTTTTTCGCCACGATGTTCATTATCGCCACACTTGTAAAATTTTTCGGTGCATAATGGACACCTAAAAGAGATTGCGTGTTGCAGTCTCTTTTTTCTTGTATATTATGGCAAGAACGTCTGAATGGTGCTTATCCGCTTATGAAAACGAATGACGACCGCACCATGTTCATCGGTGCGAAATATGCGCACGTGATCGTGACGTAAACGTTCGATGACTTCCCGATGCGGATGACCATATCGGTTGCCGCGCCCAACTGAAATAAGCGCCAACTTCGGACGTATATGTCGTAAAAACGATTCAGACGTCGACGTTTTACTTCCATGGTGCCCTACTTTTAATATGTCGACTGGCAATGACGGGTACGTTCTCATAATTTGTTTCTCTCCTTTTTCTTCTAAGTCACCTGTAAATAGCCAATATGCTCCTCCCATCAATGCATACAACACAATCGAACCGTCGTTTGTCGTCTCTTCATTTCCAAATGGAGAGAGAATGTAAAATTGCGCTTTCCCAACCGTCCAACGATCGCCACTTTTCACTATTTGTACACGTGTCCCTTTATTTACTGCTTGCTCCATCACCGATTCGATTAAATCATTTCGTTGCATACCGACGATAAGTTTTCGTACACGAACAGCATCGAATATATCGTTTGTATCACCAATATGATCGAAATCACCGTGTGTTGCGATAAGTGCATCAAGCGTACGAACTCCTTTTGCTTTTAAAAACGGAACGATTACATCTTCCCCAACACGAAACGATTGCTTTCGTTTTTTCCAATGTTCATCAGTAAATGACATCGTTCCACCTGTATCAATCATATAAACAGCTTTTCGATAAGGCAGTTCAATATATATACTATCCCCTTGTCCAACGTCTAACATGACGACTTCACCGGTCGGACGAAAAAATGGCCAAATGACATGCGCGATCATAACAAAAAGAAACGAAAAACGAAACATAACCGCGCGCTTTTTCGATTCGAAAGAAAGAAAAAAGAGAAAAACGGAGACGATATAAGCAACAAGCAGCAATAGTGGCGGACGACCGAGCGTAAGCACGAACATGTCGGATAACGAGAGAACAAGTGCGTTCGTATGTTCAAGCACAACCTTCAATACATATATGATTAGAGAACTAACAAATGGCATGAACAAGTGGCTGAGAAGGGCTACAAAGCAAAACGGCAAAATGATAAACGAATAAAGTGGAACAAAGATGATATTTAACGGAATGGATAAAAGAGACACTTCGTAAAAATGATAAAGCAAAAGTGGTAATGTACTTATTTGTGCAATGAAAGATGTCATGAACAATTGGCGAACAACAGAGCGTTCGTTTTGAATGAATGAAGAACAAATAATTAACGCAAAACAAACGAGAAAAGATAGTTGAAAACCGAGATGAAATACAGTATACGGATCTTTTCCTAATAAAAGGAGGCAAGCGATACTTAACGCATCAATTGTGCGGAAACGAGAAGAAAAAAGGAGAAAACAACTTGTCATCATGGCCGCGCGCATGACTGACGGAGCGGCACCGGCTAAAACGGCATACAGCGGGATACACCCAAGCAATATGATCGTCGCTCGTTCTCTTGAAATACCGAAGCGAATAAACAAATAAAAACAACCACCGACGAGCAATGTCATATGCAAGCCCGAAATCGCAAGCAGATGAATAAGCCCTAACTTTTGATAACTAGCGAGTACCGTTGGCTCTATATCGCTTCGTTCACCATAAATGAGCGCTTGCATGAACGCACTTACGTCATTTGGAAAGTGATGTTGAATGTAGCGAATGCCTTGTTGGCGAATGATTTGTAATCGTTCTATCCATGTGACATTTGTGCGTGTACAACTTTCAAGAAAATTTGGACGAACGATCCAATGAATGCGCTCGTAAAACAAATAGCGACGATAATTAAAAGCATACGGATTTGTCGGCAAAGAAGGGCGCTCAAGCGTTCCTTTTAGTAAACATGCTGTCCCTATTTGAATCGCTTCCCATTTTCGTTTTTCCTCTTCTGTTCGAAGACGATAAACGAGCTGTAATCGTTCTTTTTGCCATTGGACAGTCGTTTTCACTCGATCGCCGTCAATATAAATCGGAGCAATGAATCGGACAAAAAATGTCGTTTCATTCCCGGAAAGCGTTGTCACATGATGCACAGCTACCCATCTGCTCCACAACGAGAAAAATACATAACAGCACATGCAAGCGAAAAATAACGCTCGCTTTCGCCAGAGTAAAAACAAACTATACACACATGACAATGTAAAACAAACAACCGATTTTGTTAGCATAGACAAGACGGCCAAAACGGCCGCCATCGCCACATAAACGATACGTCATCTCCCCTTTGCATGTAAAAAGGTTGGGATCGAGTTTACATCAAACGGGACGTGCTTGACCGTTACGCCAGCTTGTTCGAACAACTGCAAAGCGAACGGGTGATTTTTATAATCGTTCGCATAATAAACAGCTTTTATCCCGCTTTGAATGATCGCCTTACAACATTGTAAACACGGAAAATGAGTGACGTATATTTCCGCCCCTTCTGTTGGCACACCAAACTTTGCACATTGTAAAATAGCGTTCATTTCTGCATGAATCGTGCGCACACAATGATTGTCGATGACATAACATCCTTCATCAATACAATGCGCCCCACCTGCGATCGAGCCGTTATATCCCCCAGCAATGATGCGCTTATCGCGCACAATGGTTGCCCCGACGGCTAGCCTTGTGCACGTGCTACGTAACGCTAATAAATGGCTTTGAGCCATAAAATATTGATCCCATGTAATTCGCTCCATCTACTTCTCCCCCTTGTCCATTATGCCTTTAGTTTATCGTCAATTTTAGCGAACGACAATTTGTTCTTTTATTTTTTCAAGCGATTTCGAACCGATTCCACTCACATTCAACAAATCTTCGACTTTTTGAAACGGTCCATGTTCCTCGCGATATGCAATAATGGCGGCTGCTTTCACAGGTCCAATCCCTTGTAACGTTTGTAGCTGTTCAATCGTTGCTGTGTTAATGTTGATTTTTCCACTTGAACTGCCCGTTTGACTCGTTGTTTCCACGATGATGTCTTCGCCTTTTTTCGGCACGTAAATGACCATTTCATCATGCACTTTCATCGCCAAATTTACTTTCGTCTCATCCGCTTCGTCTGTTAATCCTCCTGCCAGTTGAATGACATCGTGAATGCGGCTTTCCGGTGCCACTTCATATACTCCCGCTCGTTTGACGGCTCCTTTCACATCGACAACAACGGAAGCTTGTTCCTCTACTTGTTGTTCTTGTTGTTCTTGCTGTTCCTCTTGTTCTACCTGCTCTAAAGGGAGCGGTTGTACAGGAGTGTCGTCTTGTTGTTGAATGATCCAAATGGTCGCTCCAATGACAATTAAGCCTACATATATCCAACGTTCATATGTTTTTATCCACTTCATGCTTTCACCCTTTCATAAAAAGCATTATTCGTGCATACATATGACGTATAGTGGTGACGGATAAGGGGGGATACCGTTGAATATAGGGTTCATTGGAACTGGAAACATGGGAACAATTTTAATTGAATCGTTTATTAACGGAAAAGCCGTAAAACAAGAACAACTATTCATTACGAATCGCACGCTTGAAAAAGCGTACAATATACAAAAATACTACCCGAACATCCACGTGATGCCGACGAATGAAGAAGTCGTAAAACACGCAACGATTGTTTTTATTTGCACGAAACCGTTGCATATGCCCGATGTTCTAAAGCAACTTCGCCCGCATTTGACCGACCATCATTGCATCGTATCGATTACGAGCCCCATTTCTGTGCAACAACTTGAATCGCTCGTGCCATGTAGCGTCGCTCGCGTCATTCCGAGCATTACAAATCGCGCACTCGCTGGAAGTACGTTAATTACGGTAAGTGAACGTTGCACAGAAGCAGATCGGACAACGATTGAACATTTATTCCGTTCCATTTCTCGTCCAGTATACATAGACGAGCCTATTACGCGCATCGCTTCTGATTTAACGAGCTGTGGTCCTGCTTTTTTCAGCTACTTAATTCAAAAATTTATCGATGCAGCCGTTCAACAAACGTCCATTACGAAAGAACAAGCAACAACATTGGCAACTGAAATGATTATTGGGCTCGGCGCCTTGCTAGAACAACGCTTGTACACATTACCAACATTGCAGGAAAAAGTGTGTGTGAAAGGCGGCATTACAGGAGCGGGCATTGAAGTGTTGGAAAAAGAAGTCGGAGATTTATTCGTCCACGTTTTTCAAAAAACGCACGAAAAGTTTTATGAAGAAACAGAAAAGGTGCGCCAACAAATCGACAATATTCGTGATTAACAAAAAAAATCCTGCTTATTCGTTAAATAAAGATCCCAAAAGTAAGTCACTTTTGGGATCTTTATTTTTGCGCAATGAAAAAAATGCGCTCGCTTTCTTTTGTCGGTTGTTGCTCTGTGAAATCCGCCCATACATGCAATACATGAAACCCTGCTTGTTTTAACCACATGACATATTGATCGACATCGTATGTTCGCTGTACGTGCATTTCATCGACTCGTTCATACATACCTTCTTGTAATCGAACAAAAAACGTGAGCTCATGTTCGACGCTATGTGGCCACGGTCCTTCGTAACAGTTCCATATGTAGCTCACCTGGTCATCATTGCTCGCAAACGTACGATGATGCAAAAAGACGTGTTCCATTTTAAATAAAGAATGTACATCAAATAAAAACAATCCGCCAGGTCGCAATTGTTCATGTACGCGCATAAACGTAGCGATGACGTCTTCTTCCTGTAATAAATAATTGAGTGAATCACAAAAAATGACGATTGTATCAAACGGCTCGAACGGGCCAAATTCGCGCATATCTTGCTGGAAAAACGAGAGGTTTACCCCCCGCTCCTCTGCTTTCATCTGCGCAATAGTCAACATTTGTTCCGACAAATCGACACCGGTGACGTCAAACCCTTTTTCCGCTAACCGAATCGCAAGTTCCCCTGTACCGCACCCGAGATCAAGCAGTCGTTTTCCATTGTGATACGAAGCAACCGTTCGTTCAACGAGGGCACACCACGCATCGTATGGAGCATCGCTCATTAATTGATCATACCAACTCGCAAATCGTTCGTACGTCATGCCCTAAGATCACTCTCAATGTGTTCAAGCGGTGCGTCGCCCCATAAGCGTTCAAGATTATAATATTCGCGGTCTTCTTTATGAAACACGTGAACGACAACATCTCCTAAATCAACTAAAATCCAACGCGCCTCGTCAAATCCTTCAACACGTTTGACTACAACACCATGCTCTTCTGCTTTTTCTTTAATTTCACGCGCGATCGCTTGTACTTGTTTATCGGAATTACCGTGACAAATCATAAAGTAGTCAGCGACAAGCGAAATGCCTTTCATATTTAACGCTACGATGTTTTCGGCTTTTTTGTCATCCGCTGCTTGTACTGCAATACGTAAAATATCTCGTTCTGTCATGAAGAAACCTCCTTCAATTTTTTAGCTATATCATTATACGTATGAAACGTATCTGGGTAAATCGGTTCGCGTTTGTCCATTAAAAATTGGATCGTATTTTGAAGCGCTCGAAACAGCGCACGATCTAGATGCTCTCGCGCCAACGCACGCACTTCGTCAACACCCGGAAACGAACGATTTGGCTCAATGTAATCAGCGATGTATACAATTTTCTCAAGCAATGTCATATTTGGTCTTCCTGATGTATGATAACGAATCGCTTGTAAAATGTCTTCATCTTGAATGCCGACTTCCGTTTGGACTAAATATGCCCCAACAGGCGCATGCCATAATTCTGGGCTATATGCTAACAAATCTTGGGGCATATGTTGTTCGATAATGATGCGCTTCATTTCTTCTTTTGTGCGAAATTTTGCATAGTCGTGAAAAATTGCCGCCAATTCCGCTTTTTGCACATCAGCTCCGTACAGTTTCGCCAGTTCAATGGCTGTTTCCATCACGCCTAACGTATGAATATACCGCTGTTCTTTTAATTGTGTACGCACGATCGCTAAAGCTTCTTCACGTTTCATACAACCGATTCTCCTTTATATATAATTGAACCGCTTCCGGCAACAAATACGTGACACTTTTCCCGCTTTGAATCCGTTCACGAATGAGCGAAGAAGAAACCGCAAACGTCGGCACGTCCACTTCGATGATCGGATACGGTGTACGAAGAGAATAGCCAGGCCGTTTCACCCCGACAAATTGCACAAGCTGAACAAGTTCATCAATTCGATACCAATTCGGTAAATATTCAACCATATCTCCACCGATAATAAAGTAAAACATCGTATCCGGATATCTTTGCTTCAACAAAACGATCGTATCGTACGTATATGATCGCTCTTTTCGTTCAAGCTCAATCGTTTCAACGCGAAAGTGCGGTTGATTCGCAATCGCCACCCGCAACATATGAACGCGATGCACATGATCCGTCACTTGTTTATCTTTATGGGGCGGAATATAATTTGGCATAAACCATATTTCATCGAGCTGTAACTCCGTTCGTACATCATCCGCAATTAATAAATGCCCGTAATGAGGCGGATCAAATGTCCCACCTAAAATGCCTACTTTTTTCACCACAACGCTCCTATTTCGGTAACACAATTTGTTTATGTTCACGCGATTCTTTATATAATACGATCGTATGCCCAATCAGTTGGACGACTTCCGCCCCTGCACCTTCCGCTAATTGCTCTGCCACTACTTCTTTTTCTTCTTCGCAATTTTTTAATACACTCACTTTAATGAGCTCTCTTGCTTCAAGCGCATCGGCAATTTGCTTAATCATATTGTCATTGACGCCACCTTTTCCCACTTGGAAAATCGGTGTTAAATGATGAGCTAAAGAACGTAAAAATCGTTTTTGTTTTCCTGTTAACATGTTTTTCCTCCTAACTGTTGTATCACAAGTTGTTCCATTCGTTTCGTATTTGGAAAGATCCCTGTCCACTTTTCGAACGCTAGTGCACCTTGATAAACGAACATGCCTACACCGTTTTGCACGCGCGCCCCTTTTTCTTTTGCTTCTTGCAAAAATTTCGTCATGAGTGGATTGTAAATAATGTCGCTGACGATCGTCCCGCTTTTTAACGTTTGAAGGGAGATCGGCATCGTATCGACATGTGGGTACATACCGACAGACGTTGTATTAATGATGATATCGTACGCTCCTAACCGTTCTTCTGCTTGTTCAAGCGAATACACAGCTGACCGTTCTTTTTGAATAAATGTCTCTGCCTTTTCCGGCGTGCGATTACATACATCAATAGTGGCTGCTTCATGTTTCAAAAGAGTAAAATAAATGCCGCGCGCCGCTCCACCTGCACCGATAATCAATATGCGTGCGCCAGATAATTCAATGTTCATTTGCTCGCATAACGCTCGGACAAATCCTTCGCCATCTGTATTATAGCCAACCCATTTTCCATTTTCATTAACGACTGTGTTTACTGCCCCCATTTGTTTAGCCGTTTCATCAAGCTCATCCATATATTCCATCACCGCTGTCTTATGCGGGATCGTCACATTAAACCCAGCGCATTGTAACGCTTTTAAACCTTCTACCGCCTCTTTTAACATATGCGGTTCAACGTGAAACGCATGATAATGCGCATCAATATGTAACGATTGAAACGCATCGTTATGCATAAGCGGAGATAACGAATGATGGACAGGACAGCCAATGAGCGCAAATAATTTCAACACCCTCTCCCCTTTCACATTAAATGAGCGATTTCCGCAACACGACACCGACACCTTCTGGCACATACGCAATGACTTGTGCCCCAGGTTCGTGGCACGTCACCCAACCGAGCCCTGAAAAAACGATATCTGTTTTTGGTTCTTTTAACGTAAAATGATGGGCGACAAGCGGTGGCAATTGCTCGCAATAGCTTTTGCGCGGCGGCTGCAACAACTCACCAAGATGTCTTTCATACAATTCATCGGCATGTTCACGTTTCGTTCGATGAATAAATAATTCATTCGACATATAACATACAAATGAACGTCTCCCGCCACTTACATAATCTAATCGAGCAAGCCCACCAAAAAACAACGTCTGTTGTTCGTTCAATTGATATACTTTCGGCTTAATTTCTTTTTTCGGTGTAATGACTTTTAAATCTTTCTTGTCAACGAAATGCGCCATTTGATGATGGTTTATAATCCCCGGTGTATCATAAAGCGCCGAGCCATCATCGAGTGGAATTTCAATCATATCGAGCGTTGTCCCTGGAAAATATGATGTCGTAATAACATTTCCTTTACCCGTCGCTTCTTTAATAATACGGTTAATAAACGTTGATTTTCCAACGTTCGTACAACCGACAACATATACGTCTTTTCCGTTGCGATACTCGTCAATCGCCGTCATGACTTCCTTCATGCCATATCCTTTATGTGCACTAACTAAAAAAACGTCACGCGGCTGTAAGCCAAGTTCTCGTGCAGTTTGTTTCATCCAGCGCGTGATCTTTTCGTGTTTGACGGACTTTGGCAACAAATCCACTTTATTGCCGACAAGTAACACATCTTTTTTTCCGACAAACCGATGCAACCCTGGCAACCAGCTTCCGTTGAAATCGAAAATATCAACGATTTTCACGACAAGTCCATCTGCTTGTCCGATGCCGTGCAAAATGTTTAAAAAGTCGTCATCTGTTAATGATACGTCTTGCACTTCGTTGTAATGTTTTAACCGAAAACAACGTTGACAAATAATCGGATCGCGTTCAAGCGCTGAAGGAGGCGCATACCCGACTTTCGTTTCGTCTTCTGTTTGAATCGTTACTCCACATCCAATACAAATAACTTGTTCACTCATGATCATCACTCCCAATGAATCATACCTTTTTTTCGCATGACATTTAAAATTTTTCGTTCAATATTTCGATTCACACGCGTAAAAAAGCCGTCTGTTTGCGCAACAGGGACGACTAAAATCGTATGCAATCCGAGGCGATTGCCGCCAAACACATCGGTAAGAAGCTGGTCGCCGATGACGACGACTTCTTCCTTTCTTAGCTTCATGTCGCGCAACGCTTGTTGGAACGCTCTCGTTAACGGCTTGCGCGCCTCGAAAATGAACGGAATGCCGAGCGGCTTCGCGAACGCTTCCACTCTTTTTTTATTGTTGTTTGACACGATCGTCACTTGAATGCCGCTTTTCTTCATGTCTTCAAACCACCGAGCCACTTCTGGCGTTGCGAGCGGACGATCCCATTCAATTAACGTGTTGTCTAAATCGGTAATAATCCCTTTCATTCCTTTTTGCTTCAAATGTTCTGGCGTAATCTCAAAAATACTTTTCGCATGTTCATTTGGCAAAAAATATTTTAACATACTTCCTCATTCCTTCTCCGTTTTTTACATAAATAAACAAATTGTAAAATTTTTCGACAAAAACCGACGTTTTTCACGTTTTGTGGATAACTTTATACACATCATCCACACGCATTTTTCAACATTTCATCACCTTTATAAACAATAAATCCACAACTTATCCACCATGACATGTGGATAATCAGAACGATTGTTCTTATTTTCGATTTATGGTAAAGTGAAGATAAACCTACCATTATATGTATACATTTTCCTTTGTATACCGAGGAGGCGAAAAAATGACATGTTTGCCTGACGACTTATTAATTGAATCATACTACAAAGCGAAAGAATTACAATTAAGCAAAGAATTTATTCAACTCATTGAACGTGAGATTTTCCGTCGCCGTCTTCATCATAAACTGAAACAAACATCATAATTGAGCCTCTATTGGCTCTTTTTCTTTTGCGCCAAAAAGCCGATTCGTTGTCCCATTTTTACTTCAAATGGCGGGACGATTTGTTCGTCTAATGTGAACACATCTTTTTCAAACAGTAACACAACCGTAGAACCGAATGAAAAATATCCGATTTCTTCTCCTTTTTTCACATAATCATGTTCATGTGTTAATTCAATGCTGTTGACAAACATCGCTCCGACTTTCACGATAGCCGTATACATGCCATTTGTATACAGTTCGGTAATTCTTCTGTAATTTTTAGAAAGTGGAGCCTTGCCATATTTCAATCCAAGGCGGTTTACAGGGTATGACTTCCCACCGAGCTCCCACTGCTTCACTACTTCTCCACATATTGGACTATGAATGCGATGATAGTGACTCGGACTTAAATACAAAATAATAAACGTTCCATGCAAATATTTTTCAGCTATCTGATCATCGCCAAGCATTTCACGAATGGAATACGTTTTTCCTTTGACGATGATTTCTTTTTGGTCCGTAATGATCCCAACATCTTCAATGACTGCATCAACCGGGCTGACGACGCTATCTGGATGTGTATCGATTGGACGAAGCCCTTTTTTTAACGTACGCACGAACAATTGTTGGAGCGTTTCGTACTCATGCAACTTTTTTTCCATTTCTTCTTTATTAATTTTGTATACTTTCGCATAAGATGAAATGAATAACCGACTCCATTTCGATCGTGTGAACGAAGCGAGACATTTCGATGTCCATGCATGATTTGTCAATTCAATAAATAGTTGATATAGCCATTTAACCAACGATCTTCCCTCCTCAAGTAAAGAATATCCTTTACTAGTTTGCTTATTATCAATAAAATATTAGTAACCGAGTGATATTTTTGGCAAGTGAATCGGCACGATTTCAATAAAGGAGTGAACCTATATGTTTTTATCTGATTATATTGATCATACCATTAAAAAACTTAAAGCGCATACGGCAAACGTATTGACGTTAACAAACTTAAGCTTAGGCGGTTTCGCGATTTTATTTGCGGTAAAAGGCCAGCTGAACGTCTCTGTATTATTTATTTTTTTAGCTGCACTTGCCGATCGTTTTGACGGAACAGTCGCTCGGAAAATGAACATCGAATCAGATTTAGGAAAACAATTGGACTCAATGAGTGATATTATATCATTTGGAGTGGCACCTGCACTATTACTTTATCAAGGATTATTGCACGAATTTGGCGCTCCGGGCTCATTTTTCACCGTTTTTTATATCGGGTGTGGAGCCTTTCGCTTAGCTCGGTTTAACATTACTGAAAGCAACGGGTATTTTACCGGCTTGCCGATCACAGCTGCAGGGTGTTTGTTGACGCTTAGTTATTTAACAATTCACTATTTTCCGCCTTACGTCTTTATTTTTATTATTTTTACGCTTTCTCTTTTGATGGTTGGTTCATTTCGCTTAAAGAAAATTTAAACCTTGGAGTTTTCCACTTCAAGGTTTTTTTTCGTACAAATTTCCCTTTTCAAACATTCGGATAAATTATATGATAAACTTGGATTTGTTTTTGATTCTACAACTAGAGGTGATATCATGGACCGTACGTCCTTAATTGGGCTCATTCTTGGCATTATCGCTGTCGGTGTCGGAATGGTGTTTAAAGGTGTAAGCCCTTCAGTACTCATTAACCCTGCTGCGATTTTAATCATTTTATTAGGGACAGCGGCCGCTGTTACAATCGCCTTTCCAACGAAAGAAATTTCGAAAGTGCCGAAATTATTTGGGGTTATTTTCAAAGAGCCAAAAACACCAAAAATTGAAGAACTCATCCCGTTGTTTGTCGAGTGGGCAAACATCGCTCGCCGCGAAGGATTATTAGCGCTAGAAGCAAAAGTAGCAGAAATTGATGACCCGTTTTTGCGCAACGGATTAAGTTTAGCGATCGACGGACAGTCACAAGAATTTATTCGCGATGTCATGACGGAAGAAATTGAAGCGATGGAAGAACGCCACTTAGCGAACGCTACCATTTTTACACAAGCCGGTACGTATGCGCCAACGCTCGGGGTACTTGGGGCCGTCGTTGGATTAATCGCCGCTCTACAAGATATGTCTGATATTGAGCGTCTCGGCCACGCGATTAGTGCGGCGTTCGTCGCAACACTAATGGGAATTTTTACAGGATACGTCCTTTGGCATCCATTTGCGAACAAGCTAAAGCGCAAGTCAAAAGAAGAAATTAAAGTGCGGCAAGTGATGATTGAAGGTGTGCTTTCCATTATCGAAGGACAAGCACCGCGAGCGATTGAACAAAAATTAGCTTCTTATTTACCGATGAGCGAACGTCAAAAACTTTTAGGACAAGGAGCTCAAAATAATGGCGAAAAAGCATAAAAAACATCATCATGAAGAACATGTCGATGAAAGCTGGCTCATTCCTTATGCTGACTTATTAACGTTGTTGCTTGCGCTATTTATCGTATTGTTCGCAAGTAGTCAAATTGACTCGAAAAAATTTATGGAAATTGCGCGCGCATTTAATAGCGTGTTTACAGGTGGTACGGGGGCACTACAATATTTAAGCCCGGTCGAACGGGAAGAAGTGGACTCTGTCATTAAAGACTCGCCAAATCAAAAACCGTACGTTAAAATTTCAAAAGAAGAATACGAGGAACTAAAAAAGATTCAAAGTAAGTTTAACGAATACGTCAAAACGAACCAATTAAGCGGGGAATTATCTGTTGCGATGACAGAAGAAGGGTTGCTTGTCACCATCGCGAATGACGTATTGTTTGATTCAGGTAGTGCTGATATTAAACCGCAATATCGCAACGTTGCTAAAAAAATATCGAATTTGCTTGTTATGAATCCGCCGCGCAACATCGTCATTAGCGGACATACGGATAACGTACCGATCAACAACGCAAAATTTGCGTCAAACTGGGAATTAAGCGTCATGCGCGCTGTTAACTTTATGAAACTATTGCTGGAAAATACAAAGTTAGATCCGCAGCTATTTAGCGCCAAAGGGTACGGCGAATTTAAACCGATCGCCTCCAATGCAACTCCTGAAGGACGCGCCAAAAACCGACGCGTAGAAATTTTAATTATGCCACAAGAGCCGACACAATAAAAGCGAGGGGCAGCCCCTCGCTTTTTTCATCCTGTCAATATATCGCCATTTGGATAACGAATGTTTGTTTTTTTCGGTTTCGCAATCGAATAGACGAGCGTTAACGGACCTAATTTTCCAAACAACATGACGCAAATAATAAGCACTTTTCCGATCGTTGATAAATGCGGCGTTACATTCATCGAGAGCCCAACGGTCCCAAACGCGGATACGACTTCAAATAAAAGCGCAAGGAGCGAAGCATCTTCAGTAAGCGTCAACATCATCGTCACAACAAAAATAAACAACATGCTCATCGATGCAATCGCTAACGCACGTAAAATAGTCGTATGACGAACCGTGCGCATCCCGATTACCGTTTCTTCCTTTCCTTTCAAGAAACTCATGACCGCAAAAACGATAACCGCAAATGTCGTCAGTTTAATTCCTCCGCCTGTCGACGTACTTCCTGCACCAATAAACATAAGGAAAATCATAAGCATCGCTGTTGGTTGTTCTAGTGAGCCAATATCAATCGTATTAAATCCTGCTGTTCTTGGTGTAATACCTTGAAAGTACGCAGCCCATAGCTGTTCACGAAGCGAAAGCGAACCGAGCGTTTTCGGATTATGTTGTTCAAAGAAAAATACGGCAACAATTGCCACAACATTCACAACAAGCGTCATCACTAACATGATCTTCGTATGGAGAGACAATTTTCGCCACCGTCGTTGATATAACACGTCAAATACGACGGTAAAACCGAGCCCCCCAATAATAACAAGCAAAGAGACGGTCATATTGACGATCGGATCGCCGACAAAGCGTGATAAATTATCAGGCCATAATGCAAACCCTGCGTTATTAAACGATGCGATCGTGTGGAAAAGGCTATAATACAATCCTTTCACCCAGCCCATTTTCGGAACCCAATCGATCGCTAATAACGTTGCCCCGACAAGCTCCATAAATAAAGAAAACAACAATAAATTGCGCGCTAAACGAATGACACCGCCAAGCGATGGTTGATTTAATGCCTCTTGCATCAACATTCGTTGCTTCATTCCGATCTTTTTCCCAAGCACAATGACAACAAGCACCGCAAATGTCATAATTCCAAGCCCACCAACTTGAATGAGCACCATGAAAACAATTTCCCCAAATGTGGTAAATGTCGAACCAAGATCAATCGGTGCTAAACCGGTTACCGTTGCGGCAGATGTCGATAAAAAGAACGCATCAAGCCAGCTAATGTCCTTCTCTGTTGCAATCGGCAACTTTAATAACACCCCACCGACAACAACGAGAAAAAGAAACATCAAAGCTAATAGCTGAGGCGGGGTGAGTTTTAACGGCTTCATCATTGTCCTTCTCACGCTTCATCCTTCTTTCGTGTATATATTTACAGTTTCCAATTATAAGTCATTTTCTTTCACAAAACAAAGAAAATAATGTGGCCAAACACGAACAAGTTTTCTAATGCATATACATACATAAGCAACAAATGACCACCTGTGAGGTGAATAATAATGGGCACTCTTTTTTCTGCACTCGCTTTATTTATAAAGGAACTCGTTTTTTTAGTTTCTTATGTAAAAAACAATGCCTTCCCGCAACCGCTCGATGCAAAAGAAGAAGCGATGTATTTAAAACAAATGGCCAAAGGGGATGAAAACGCCCGCAACAAACTGATCGAACATAATTTACGTCTCGTTGCACACATTGTAAAAAAGTTTGAAAACACCGGAGAGGATCCAGAAGATTTAATTTCAATCGGCACAATCGGCTTAATTAAAGCGATCGAAAGCTATTCAACAGGAAAAGGAACAAAACTGGCGACATATGCTGCTCGTTGTATTGAAAATGAAATATTAATGCATCTTCGTTCGCTAAAAAAGACGAGAAAAGACGTTTCTTTGCACGATCCGATCGGGCAAGATCGAGATGGAAATGAAATTAGCTTGTTAGATGTATTAAAATCTGAAGATGAAGATATTAGTGATATGATTGAAAAAAATAATGAGCTTGAAAACATCGCCCAACATTTACATGTACTGGACGACCGCGAACGTCAAGTGATTATTAGCCGCTTCGGCTTGAACATGCAACCTGAACGCACCCAGCGCGAGATTGCGAAAGAACTTGGCATTTCTCGGAGCTACGTTTCGCGCATTGAAAAACGAGCATTAATGAAGTTATTTCATGAATGTTATAAGCACGAAAAAGGGAAAAAAGAATGATAAAATCATAACAAAACAGGTGTCCTGCCAACCCAGGACACCTGTTTTCATACACGAACTTGTCGTTTATGACGCATTCGTTTTTCGATGTAGTAAACTGCAACAATTACAACTGCCCAAAATGTGAAGTGCCCCAAAATAACGAGCAACGGATGGCTGTTTCCATGATGTTCTTCATGTGGTCTTTCATGAAACCTTTCGGGTGGTGAAAATGTTCCGCTCGCTTGTGCTACCTTTTGCTCAAACTTCGGCTGAAACGCCTCATCAGGCTTTACATTGGTTGCTAGCCACTGCATACTTCCTATAAACATCGCCAAAACAAACACAACCGCCACAACTGCTCCTTTTCGCCACTTCCCTTCTTTTGTTTTCAACATTTTCCGAAACACGCCCATAATCCATTGCCAATGCAATGCGATATGCACGCCGACAAGCAAAAGCGTCAGTTTCGAAAACACATCATGAATCTCCCGTAACGCATGATTTTCGCCACTAAGAAGATGTGGAAACACAACTTTCGAAATCAGAATACCTGTTACAATAATGCCCGTCATCGAAAGAAGCAATAATACATTTAGCAAAAAACTAAATCTCGTTTTCCCCGAAAGCGAACGATCAAATATTTTTTTCACCGTATGGACAACCCATTGATAGTTTAATCCAATGTGCACAAGCACAGCGACACCAATCACTAATCCTGCCACTTCATGAAACGGCAAACCATTAAACACCCGCGGATTCATTAACAACACAAACGTAATCGCCATCGATACGTCTAATATGATTTTTACAATGTTTTTCTTCAACATATACTCCCCTACCTTTCACACATCATGTACCCTATACCTTAAGCGTACAAGTCGATGGTGAAAAACAGGTGAAAAGAGGGAGGCTTTATCCCACTACGTTCAGATAAAACACTGCATGGTCGCAAGCATATCCATGACTTTTTTCATCCTTTACATCCCACTACGTTCAGATAAAACACTATCTGCATCTGCACTCATTTTAAATGTGTCAACTTTACATCCCACTACGTTCAGATAAAACATCAACGCTGCCTGCCTTACCCGTTGCCATTCTTTGCTGCTTTACATCCCACTACGTTCAGATAAAACTGTCTGATTCCTTTGCTTCAAAATCCAATTCCAATTCCTCTTTACATCCCACTACGTTCAGATAAAACTTCAAGTTCACACCAGCAGTCGTAATAATCATCAGCAACTTTACATCCCACTACGTTCAGATAAAACTCAATATAAGAAAGGCGCAGGCGAAGCGGACAGCACTTTACATCCCACTACGTTCAGATAAAACTGGTTCAGACGCTATTCGTGCAGCGAATATTTTATACACTTTACATCCCACTACGTTCAGATAAAACTTCGAAAATCTCGAAAAATCAATTTTTTCAGAATACTTTACATCCCACTACGTTCAGATAAAACTCAACTTCCCATTTTTTTAAAACTGTTTAAGCGATAATCTTTACATCCCACTACGTTCAGATAAAACTTTGCCCATTTCACCTGTTTTTCTGTCCCTTTTAAAGCCTTTACATCCCACTACGTTCAGATAAAACTAATCAAATAATTAGTTCATTGACAACAAAATAATGAACTTTACATCCCACTACGTTCAGATAAAACAACAAATCGGAAGGATCGTTCAAACCGCCTGTTTCCTTTACATCCCACTACGTTCAGATAAAACATTGTCGACTGTCGTGTGGTTAATCGGGATATACAACTTTACATCCCACTACGTTCAGATAAAACAAATGTTGCGTGTAGCCTTTTTCAATACGCCATTGGGCCTTTACATCCCACTACGTTCAGATAAAACGCGAATTTGGGAAACGTTTTTCTGATTCTTCTATAACATCTTTACATCCCACTACGTTCAGATAAAACATTCTTGAAGGTTCTAAAAGAACAATTTTAGAAGTTTTCTTTACATCCCACTACGTTCAGATAAAACTTTTTTGAATTCCTCGCTCCAGTCGAAAAATAGCGACTTTACATCCCACTACGTTCAGATAAAACTTGCGAATGATTTTAAGTTCTAACGATCCGTTGTTCGCTTTACATCCCACTACGTTCAGATAAAACTGCCGCAAATATTAGGATACATACCAGACTATATTATCTTTACATCCCACTACGTTCAGATAAAACGTTCAAAATGAGCAAACTGAAAATGAAGATGTAGAAACTTTACATCCCACTACGTTCAGATAAAACCCTCCCTGCTGCATAATTAGATGATGAAAGGAAGTTCTTTACATCCCACTACGTTCAGATAAAACTAACAATACTGAAAGGGAGTAGATGGAAAATGACAACTTTACATCCCACTACGTTCAGATAAAACCCAGCAAGCATAGCCAATAAATTCATATCTACTAACTTTACATCCCACTACGTTCAGATAAAACTTGACGAATACGTCGACGTCGAGTGTCCGCTTTGCCACTTTACATCCCACTACGTTCAGATAAAACGAAAACAAAGTCATACACATAGACGATATTTTAGACGCCTTTACATCCCACTACGTTCAGATAAAACGACGAATACGTCGACGTCGAGTGTCCGCTTTGCCACTTTACATCCCACTACGTTCAGATAAAACGCGAGTTAGCTAAACACGCCCGACTATCACAGATAGCTTTACATCCCACTACGTTCAGATAAAACCAAGAAAAAAAGGTGTTCATAATGAAGCGATATAACTTTACATCCCACTACGTTCAGATAAAACCTAATTAGCGGAAAAATGTGTACAAAACGTGCAACTTTACATCCCACTACGTTCAGATAAAACCACCAATAAGCATGACAGACGTAAAAAGCTCATAGAGCTTTACATCCCACTACGTTCAGATAAAACCTCCCGCTCATAATCTACGTTTTTAATTGCTATTTCTTCTTTACATCCCACTACGTTCAGATAAAACGTAAATACAAGTATAGAGTAGCGAGGCATGGCTGGGCTTTACATCCCACTACGTTCAGATAAAACTGCCGCAAATATTAGGATACATACCAGACTATATTATCTTTACATCCCACTACGTTCAGATAAAACCTCCCGCTCATAATCTACGTTTTTAATTGCTATTTCTTCTTTACATCCCACTACGTTCAGATAAAACTTTAGTCAAGAAGTTGATAATTCAATTAAAAAATTGAACTTTACATCCCACTACGTTCAGATAAAACTAGCGAGTACGGTTTGCCGTTGATTTCAAGCGACACACTTTACATCCCACTACGTTCAGATAAAACTTCATATTCGTGTAAACATGCAAAAAAGGGTATTGACGTCTTTACATCCCACTACGTTCAGATAAAACATTAAAAGCCAAAGTGTTAGACGAGTTTGGACCGACTTTACATCCCACTACGTTCAGATAAAACTTAAACAAAAACGACAAATTCCGAATTTATTGCGACTTTACATCCCACTACGTTCAGATAAAACGGACTATGTAAGAGGTAGAATTTATAAAAATAAAGCTTTACATCCCACTACGTTCAGATAAAACTCTGCGTTCATTCTTCATCCAACCTTTTCACATGAAACTTTACATCCCACTACGTTCAGATAAAACGAGGGAGCGAATCTCTCGCTTTTTTTGTGTGTGCGCTTTACATCCCACTACGTTCAGATAAAACTGAAGTGAGGGAGCGAATCCCTCGCTTTTTTTTGTGCGTCTTTACATCCCACTACGTTCAGATAAAACCAAGATTATGCAGCAATACATTGTTTTGCGACTATATACTTTACATCCCACTACGTTCAGATAAAACATTTGCCCATTTCACCTGTTTTTCTGTCCCTTTTAAAGCCTTTACATCCCACTACGTTCAGATAAAACTTTACGGAGCGGCAAGTGTGATGACGGAATTAATTACCTTTACATCCCACTACGTTCAGATAAAACGCGATCTCGAATGTTTCCCCTTCTATATTTGCTGTCTTTACATCCCACTACGTTCAGATAAAACTTAAAGAGTTTGTATGCACAAACCATGATGACATTGAAACTTTACATCCCACTACGTTCAGATAAAACTGAGCTACTACTCAACGATGGATTGGGACGGCTTGGGCTTTACATCCCACTACGTTCAGATAAAACTATCGTCGGAACATTCGGTATTTTTGATTAACTAAAAACTTTACATCCCACTACGTTCAGATAAAACGGTCATAAAATCACCTCATATTGAGAGAAGGAGAACAGCCTTTACATCCCACTACGTTCAGATAAAACAATTCGAACCAGAAGCTAATGCCGCATCATATGCAGACCTTTACATCCCACTACGTTCAGATAAAACAAATTCCAATCAGAATGCCCTGCTCCAAAGAAAACAGCTTTACATCCCACTACGTTCAGATAAAACCCCCCTAAAATCCAAAAGCAAAAAGTGCTGTCATATCAACGATTTTTGGAAAGCGTTGATATGACAATCTTCTGCATTTTGCAGTAAAGTGCCAGTTGTGTTTTTCTTCTTCTTCAAAAATACCGCATTTTTCGTTGATATATCAAGCATTTTAACCTATTTTTTTACATTAGAGGTTCACTGCAACTGTTAAAGAAAGAGTTCATCAAAGTTTTTTTCTTGTCCAAATACTTGTTTCTTAATGTTCTTTGGATTAGCTACTTCATAAATATAAATGGAATCCTCATCTTCATCAATGATTTGATCGATTTCATTTAGGCATTTCATTAGCAAACTTTTTGTGATTTCCCCCTCGAACACAGAGTTTTGTGTCCATGTTAAGTATTCCCTTAATTTTTTGCACACTTTATTTACACGTTTTTCTCCCACATCGTACGTAATAATTACGAACATATTACCACCATGCCTTCAACGGTTTATAAGGTTCATCGCCAATAAAATGCTTAATTAGCTTATAACATTCCAGGCGAATAAAATACCGATAGCTTACTTTTCGCTTCAGTTTTCGATGTTGTACGGTTGTTGATAGCTTCTCATCCCACTCTTTAATAAAACGCTTTTTACCTTCTTCATTTAGCAAAACCATCCCATCTAAAAAGTCAAAATGCTTCTGAGTAATAATGCGGTTGTTAATGCAAGAAATAATCACTACGTCGACGATCAATGGCTTGAAAATCTCGGCTAAATCTAGACATAAAGAAAACCTTTTCGTTGACGGCTCGTGTAAAAAACTAATCGTTGGGTCTAATTGTGTTTTATAAATTTCCGACAAAACGGCCGTATAACAAAGTGAATTTCCAAACGAAATAAGCGCATTTAGCGGATCCTGCGGTGGTTGTTTCGTTCGCTTTTCAAAGATAAAATCTTGCTTCAAAATCGCATTAAATGACTGATAATAATGTTGACGAATGCGCCCTTCGATTCCCATTAGCTCTTGAACTGTCGTGGCACTATCCATCTTTTTTGCTTCCTCTTCGATAACTTGTACATATTGTTCTGTTTTTTCTTTATACCGGCGAATATTCCGTAACATATGATGAACCGCGCTTTGCAAAAATGCCTTTGCCATGTATAACCGTTTTTCCAAGTCAAGATAATGAGCGCTTTGTTGCACTACTGTAAACCCTGAAACTTTTTTATTCCGCGGACAAAACGTTCCTGCATAAAAGCCATAATAATTAAATACATGAAGATGGACATCGTGCTGGCTTAATAAATTTAATAGCGATGAGTTTAAATCTATTTCTCCAAATACATATAAATTGTCCGTTTGATGAACAGGAAGACTTTTTTTATTTTCTTCTTCATCAAAAAAGTATAGCGTATTGTCTTTTCTTTTTAGCCTACCGTTAGAAAAAATGTAGTGATCCCTTAACATTAATCATCACCTTCCAGCGCAAAACAAAACTCATAATATGCGCATTTTGTACAATAAGGTAGTTTTTTTAGCTTCGGTGGGGAAGCGGAGTGAACGATTGCATAAATTTCCTTTATCGCCTTTTCAATTGCCACCTCATCTTTTTCCGTTAGTTCTATTTCTTCCGTTTTCCGCTCTTTCGTATAGCTAATTAACCCCTTCTTCTGAACGCCTCGCTTCTTCAACTCATATAGGTAATACAGCATTTGAAACCGATCTGCCTCTGACATTTTGCTTGAAAGTTTAACTTCACGAATGTACTCTCCATCCAAAGCATCTAACTTAAATGCATCATCGACTAAAATTTCCCTATCTTCCAAACGTGGATAAGCTCGTTCGTGTAAAATCTTCCCTTCTATAACCCGCTCATGTTCATCTTCCATCGCAATTCCTTTTGAAAACAACCACAACTTTCGCTTGCATACTTTGTAATACTGCATTTGCACACCGCTAACCATGAATAAGCACCCTCTTAATGTTGATTGGATGAAGGTTTGTCCAATAAAATTCCCTTCCCTTTCAACCGTTCTCGATTAAAGTCGTATTCAACTTCGGCAATATATATGTGATCAAATGGCTTTGGCAAACGTTCCGACACATATTTTTCTGCTATATATCGCTGAACGCTAACCGTTTTCTTTTCGATTTCCATCCGTAATTTCAAGCGTTTTTTCCATTCTTTTTCTTCTTTATATCTCTCGAATAGATGCTCAATCTGATCATACATTTGCCGCGTAATGATCTGGATGTTTTGAATATCACGCAGCTTTTGTTGTGCTTTTCGTTTATCCATTCCATATGGATCAAGATTATCAAACATATATAAGGCATCTTCAAACTCTTTCAAAAATGATGTGCCCTTTAATTGTTTTCGATCATATAGTTGCTTTACCATTTCTACCTTGGCACGTTCGTCAACAATTTGGTGATCGTATGGCTCTAACAGCCGAATGCTCTCATTTACAAGATGTTCGTTATATACTCGCGGAATACCAGAAATATTTTCAGTGAAAATATGAATATTGCAATTGTCATGTTCTAACTCTCTTTTACGGTAACAACGTCCAAAACGTTGAAATAAGCTATCTAACGTTGACATTTCTGTAAATAAATAATCAAAATCAATGTCAATACTTGCCTCGACAAGTTGCGTCGTAATCCAAATTCCTCGTTCATTATCTTCATTGAATTGTTTAATGTGTTTTTCCAATAACTGACGATCTTCTTGTGTAAACTGTGAATGAAGTAAGTAGATAGGGACTTGTGTATCACAATCTAAAAATTTATCGTAAAGACTCATTGCCTGACGAACAGTATTGACGATGACGAGTACTTGTGATGTTTCGCCCAATTCTAAAACTTCTCCAATCGCTTCTTCTATCCCCTCAGAACGCAGGCGAATTCGATGGCGATTGACACTTGTGTCAATGAACTCCTCGATCGCAATCTGGTCGTCGTTAATCACGTTTCGCTGTTTTAGCTCTTCTAAATATAAAGTCGGGAGTGTGGCAGTCATAATCATAAATTTTCCACCTACACGATGAATCATTTCGAGCGATTTAATCAACATCGCTGCAATGCGTGGTTCATATGCCTGTATTTCATCAATAACCACTTTCGCATTTGCCATCGCAGCTAACTCTTTTTCAAAACCTTTATAGTAAAAAGGAAACTTTAAAATTTGGTCGATTGTTGTAAGCAATAGTTTCTTTGCATAGTGCTCAGACTGTTGCTTTAATTCTTCCCAATTTTCCTCTTTGTCTACTAAATAATGCACACTTGTTGAGTGAAGCAATCCAACGGCATCGTAGCCCATTTTCTCTTTTATTCTGTCGTATATCGCATTAATGCTTACTCGAAGTGGTAACGTGAAAAACGCTTTATCATGTTGAATCCATAACAATGCCGCTTCTGTTTTCCCCATTCCCGTTTGTGCAATGGCAATGACGTGCTTATCATGATGTTGTTCAGCAAATTGTTGCAAATCGTTTTTATGAAATCCTTGTTTTTTCATATATTCATTTACGTTTATGTAGATCGACTTTTCCACATCGCTTTCAACATCAATATGCGCAGACGCTGCATGGTCTAAACGATGCAACAACCCTTTAATCATGACATATTTCCAAAACTCTTCTCCGTCATGATACGTATACCGCTTTAATAATCGGTCAACGAATCGATATGAAAATTTTTCTGTCATTGGTAAACGCATGTGTTCACTTAGTTGCGGTAACTGCTTTTTTATATCGTTTTCTAAAACATGACGAACCTTTTCTTTCTCTGGAAGTTGCTCTCGCTCATGATGATAACCAACCGCGTGAATAAGCAGCCGCTCTTCTTCTTTCGTGAGGTCTAGTTGTTTTAGCGGGATACATCCTACGGATAAATAATTGTGAGGTACATCTGTTTCAATATCCGTCTCTAACATAGATTCACGAATTGCCTGTCGGATTTTATTTTGAAACACCGTGTTCGCTTTGCCAACGTCATGATATTGGACGGCGATTTCTAATAACTTCCACATTTTTCCATCCATTAACATGAATTTGTTACTGTAAGAATTTTTTAACAAATTTAAATTATAAAGGAGACGATCCGTATGTTCACGAATCGTCTCTTTTCCCTCCGATTTTGCATAAAAAACCATCATTGCCCCTCCTACAGATGATAAAAAACTAGTTCCCCGTCTTCATCAATCCATACTCCTTCTGGAGCCTCGATTTCTTTTTGTACATACCCAACGTTAATTTTTTCCCACTGCCGAATCCCATTAACAATTTCATATTTCCAGTTGAGCTGATAAGGGATACTTTTTGTCTCTCGATCAAGAAGATTACTAGGAATATAAGCGTTCCATTGTAAAGTTTTCTCTTCCTTAAGCTCTTGAACGTCCACGAGTTTATACTCATCAATCCGCACTAAATCTTCCCAACGCCCAAGGCTGTAATGAGTCATACTATATTCAATGGCGTGAATGATTTGCTTTAATATGTGCTGCTCTGCTTCGATATGAATTAATAGGTGAACGTTGTGCAACAAATGCGTGTACATTGGCATCGTTGTAATTTCATTTTTATCGTAAGAAAATTCCATTCGCGCCAACCCATCTAGCACAAGAGGGAAACTTGATAGTTCTTTCTTTTTGAAAAAATAATATCGTTGATAATCAAGAAGCTTTTCTTCATACGTTCCTTGCACACTCAATCGCATCGGAATGAATTGATCGGCATTCAGCAGAGCATGAATCATTCCTTTTACGGTTGAATAAGGCGGGAGTGGATACGTTTCTGCCACTTTGGAAGCAAACGGCTTTTTGTAGCACGCTGTTTCTTGAAATAGTTTTAATCGTAACGCCTTCATACTTAAACACCGTAATAAGATTGGATTTGTTTTGAGACATATCGGAAAAATGGTTCGACAGTCATCACTTGCTCGTTAAATAAATCATAAAACTCTCCTTCATTTGCAAACACGTCGCTCAATATTCCAATTCGTGTATCTTTGCCGATTGCTTCCCCAGCAAATGTTTGTTCCATTGTTTCTTTAATCGGCTTTGTTTGTACAGCCCATCCATTTGCTGTCGTACTTAGTTGAACGCGTCCAAGGAAAAACGGGTTAGCGACATGATACATTCCACCGATGACAAAAAGCGGAGCCAAATTTTCTTGTCGTCCGCGAATGTTGCGGTTTAGCACTTTTAAAACTTCAAGTAGCTGGAGTACACGATTCGCTTTTTCTTCATTTGGGAGTTCAATCTCCCCATCTACACCGACACGGTTTAAGTCAATGGTAAGCGTGTATGTGTAAAAGCTATGGTGTTGCTCAATATTTGCCAAATTAGCATCTTGTCCAATCCGACTTGCCAGCCCCATGTTGTTTAAAAATTCTAAATCACTCTTGTACGGCTCAAGCGAGATCGCATGGCTTAGACGAACAACAGCTGGGCGCTTTTGTGAATTTTTATCCGTTTTCAAATATCCAAATAAGTCCATTTCAACAGAGTCGTTGATCGTCACATCTTTTTTAAATTGAACAACTCCGCTCGCTTTGTCAACCGTATCTAAATTCCATCCAAACAGCTCATTTCCAAGGCGAACAATATCGTAACGAATGCTTTGGCGTGACGCATACGTATATACTTCACCATCGCCACGATGAAATTTTTTCAGCTCTGAAATATTTGCAATTCCTTCTCCGTAGTTTAATGAGTTTGCTTGAAAAATGACGGTCATCGTTAACGCTTTTTTCATGCTTGAACTTCCTCCTGTTCTTCTTTATATTGATTTGCTAGTAATCCAGCAATAAACGCATTCGCCACTGTCGCAAAATCAAGATCCCGTTCATGTAGCGCGTTTAGAAAAATTGGTGAAATCGGGCGATCTGCCGACATGTAAATACGCAAAAGCGTGTCCATAAAGTTTTTTCTATTTCCGGCTTTTGCAGCGTTTAATAAACGATAAGCGATGCTTGTTACTTTTTTCTCCGAACTGCTTGAACGGATAATCGCCTCGCGAATTTCCCGACCTTGCATAAACAAGGCGCTTACTCTTTTATCTGTCGTGGACATATCTCTCACTCCCTTTTTAAACTGCAAAATTCGATGCCGTTCCTGCACAGCAATGTACGGACCAATCGTACTTCTTTCATTTTTGATGCAATCGCGCAAGTAGTTATAGATAACATAAACTGGATCTGCACCACGCAGCACGTATTGCACGAACTGCTCCCGATAGTCATATGGTTTTATATAATCGAGCTTATCAGCATGTTGTTTGAAATAATGGGCTAAATACATAGGCAGATGATAATAATGTAGGTGTGTTTTTTTACTGTCGTAGTCCGAAAAGAATTCTAAGAAAAACAAATGATCGACTGTATACTCCGATTCTTTTTTTACACTTTGAACAAGTTGACTGACGATTTTGTTGAAAGGCTCTCTTTTTTTCTTTAACTGACTAAAATGATTGTTTTTCTGTAAAATTTCTGCAAAAGTAGCGTCCGTTTGAACAAAACCTGCATACAATCGTCGTTCCGTTTGTTCATTTATTCCTTCGCTTTTGTAATAAATGGTCGAGCCAATCGGTGCGAATAAAAGCACAAGTTTAGCTAATGAAGACAATGGTTTAGGTTGCTGACTATCAAAATGCCAACTAAAGTTAAACGCATTGTCTTTCGCAACACCGATTGGGGAAAATACCATTTCTTCGAAGTTGTAAAAGGCAACACGCTCATTAAAAAGCAAACATTTATTGATGTTCGTTCTGACATATTCCCTTATCTCTTCTATCGTTTTCTTCCTCACTTCCCTTTTCAATTGTTTAAATGGCTGATAGTCGTTATGTGTTTCTAAAAAAGCATTCATTTCTTCTGAAGAACGACTAGTTTCTATTGCTTGTTCAAAGATTAAGTCATTAAGAACAGGAACGATATAACTTTTATAAAATTCCTCGATATGTCCATCGAAATCCAAGTTGTTTTTTGCAACGTTCAAAAAAGATACTTGTCCAAAAAATGAGCGCAGTATAGCTGGTTTAAAGTAATTGAGCGTCAATTTTTCGTTGACTTTTTGGTCATTAATAATGGTTTTAAATTCATTTATATACCCTATAAGTTGACTTACGTGTTCAGCCTTTTTTACATCTTTCAACTTCTCAAGTACGTCTTCGAGACTAGGATATGGAAAATATTTAAGCACTTTTTTTCCTGTATCGTTGATAGATTTCTTAATACTTGATACGACATTTTTAAAGTTCTCTTCCTTTTTCACTTGTTCTATGTAACTATCTAATCTTTCACATTCCCTTCTAGCAACACTATACTCCTCTAACAAATACAAAAAATATGCTTTCGGCAATTGCGGAAGTACATCAGTATCAAGTTCAATTCCCCATGGCTTGACCGTCACACTATCTTTGTATTCATCGCTAATGATTCCGTTTTTTCGCCCATATTCAAACACACGATATAATCCAACAAGCCCCATGTTGATCATCCATTCACCCATGTGCAATTTAACCTTCATCCCTTCACCTCCTCTACTTCAAGCATTCCAAATCCTTGATTACGCCGTTTGGACAAACCGAGCTGATAAATTAACTGTAAATCAGCAGGATCTCCGCTTACCTTAAAAAGACCATGATAAGCGGTAAAATATAAATGTTGTTCTTCCCCATACTTTTCAGTAAATTGGTGATTAGATTCTTTGATGACCATCTTTTTAAATCGAATAGGTCGTATCGTCAACGGCCTGCATAATCCGGTGCCACGGTATTCATATAAAATCGTATCGGCTAAATAATTGATATGTTTTTCATAATTTTTGTCATCTGGTGCGATTGGCGATTTATTTTCATCTTCTACTAACAAAGGCGAGAGCGTTCGGAAAACAACCGTAGATGATGTAATCTTTTTTTCATCTCCCATTACTGTTTTTCCCCGAATCAACTCGTATCCTTTATATTCAAACCTTTTTTTACTTTGCAAACCGTTATATACATGAAGCAAAAATTCATAATCAGGAGAACTAATAATAACGCGTAGTTCATCTAACTCAATTTCATCACCTTTGAAGCGGAAATTTTTTAAAAATGGCGAGAAAACGAAAGGTTTTGTTGCATTTTCTTGCGCATATAACCGCTCGTAATACTCCTCACTTGATGCCCGTATACTTTCTTTAAGAATTGAAACAATCATCATTCGGTAATGAAGGGGTATTTTTTTTACTTCAAACGAACAAATGATCCTCATAATACACCTCCTTTTTCCCCATTTTATCGAAAAAGAAAAGAAAATGTTGTCATTTTTTGTCGAATAAAACTAAATTTAAATAAATTTTCATAATTTAAAACATGACATATTTAATCATTATATTAATAAATTTGGAATCAGAAGCTCCCAAATATTCATCTATTTTCTTCATTTTCTTGACATAATATTTAAATATAAAAATAATAGGAAAGGGAGCAAAAAATATAGAGGACAAAGGAGGAAGTTCATTTTGTTTAGAGCCATATTTTCTTTTCTCATCGCTTTCACTATTCTCTTTACTTCTTCTGCATACGCCCATCCCGGAAAAACAGACGAAAACGGCGGGCATACTTGTCGAACAAATTGTGAAAAATGGGGGCTGAAAACGGGAGAGTATCATTATCATGATAAAAACGGTAATATTATTCGCCAAAAAAGTAAAGAAACAGTTGTTCCTTCTATTCGTGTAAATTCAAAACATATCGTAAAAGTCATTCGTGTAGTAGATGGCGACACGATCGATGTACGCTTCTCTAACGGTGCAACATCACGAGTTCGTTTCATCGGGGTTAATACACCAGAAACCGTACATCCTCAAAAACCAGTCGAGAAATATGGGAAAGAAGCGTCTAACTATACGAAAAAACGATTAACTAACAAAACTGTCACACTCGAATTTGATGTCGGGGTAAAAGATAAATACGGCCGATTCCTAGCGTACGTTTGGGTTGGAAAAGAGCTTTACAACGAAACGCTCGTCAAAGACGGATACGCACGCGTGATGACGATTCAACCAAATGTCAAATATCAACAACGCTTTCTTGAGGCTGAACGAAAAGCACGTTTACAAAAGAAAGGGCTTTGGAAATCATAACAATAAAAAAGCTGTTCCGAAGTGTTGCTCGGAACAGCTTTTTTTAATCCTTATAGGTACGATACAGACAAAACAAAGGAGATGTTAAACCATGCCAAAAAAAAGAGATGTTTCAATTCCTCATAGGTACGATACGAACACTTTTGAATACGTAAATTCTCCTGTGCGTGTTTGCATAGTTTCAATTCCTCATAGGTACGATACGAACCAACAACTTCAATCGAACCGTCCAAATGCGTGATTTGTTTCAATTCCTCATAGGTACGATACAAACTGTCAAGATCCGAGAAACGAGTACGACGCTTGCATTGTTTCAATTCCTCATAGGTACGATACAAACCGGTTATGACGCTGAAGACTACTACAACGAACGAATTGAGTTTCAATTCCTCATAGGTACGATACAAACCCCAAAAAGTGCTGATAGATCAACATATGGAAAAGCTATACAACGTCATTATACATACATCCGAAAATTCTGTCAATGTCCTTGATGCCTTGATACGTCTGAAAAACTTGCAAAAAACAAATTGTCGTCGATCCCCTAGGATTTTTGCAAGATTGGAGGTCGACGACAGTTGTGAATGTATTCACAAGTAGTTGTTGTATAAAAACAGCCTCCGATTTGGAGACTGTTTTATGCTTCAGCGTTCACTTCCGCGATAATAACAAAACCGATGACAGCTGTAATGACTAGGCCTGTAATCATCCACATCATCATGCATTCCCCCTTTTGCCTGTTTTCTTTTATTTTACACGTTTTTAGTTCGTTCGAAAATGGGGTTTATGCTTCTTCTTCTATTTTTCGTGCGTATATGTGTGAACGGTGAGAGAAAAAAATAGACGCAAGCATGAGAATAAACACTGCTCCGAGCGCAAGTGGACGCTTTGCTTCGTCGATGGCGCTCGGAATGAGCGTTCCGATATATAAAAACGCACTAAGCGCAAATAAAACGAGACTGTATGCTTTATAGTCACGCGCTTTTCCTAACCAATGTTGCTTTTGTTCATCCAACATAACCGTCCCCCTTCCTTCTTTCAATGTATCATAGAAAAGAAAAAAGGGGGCGATGTAATTTATGCCAACGCTTGTGCTAAATCTTCAATTAAATCATCCGCATCTTCTAAGCCAACAGAAATGCGAATAAGTCCGTCCGTAATGCCGAGTTCAGCACGACGCTCTTTCGGAATGGAGGCGTGCGTCATTTTTGCAGGGAGGGAAATTAAACTTTCGACCGCTCCTAAACTTTCCGCTAGCGTAAAGTAGCGGACGCGCGTGAGCACTTGTTCTGCTTTTTCGGCGCTGCCAACGTCAAATGACACCATGCCGCCAAAGCCGCGCATTTGTTTTTTCGCTACGTCATGATTTGGGTGTGACGGAAGCCCAGGATAATACACGCGTGTAACAGCTGGATGATTCGTTAAAAATTCAACAATTTTTCGTGTATTATCCTCATGTTCTTCCATGCGAATGCCGAGTGTTTTCATGCCACGCATTAATAACCATGAATCTTGCGGACCGAGAATGCCACCTGTCGAGTTTTGGATGAAATGCAAGTCGGTCGCAAGTTGTTCGCTATTAACGACGACAAGCCCTGCGACAACGTCGCTATGACCGCCTAAATATTTTGTTGCGCTATGAATGACGATATGTGCACCAAGCGCAATTGGCGTTTGCCAATATGGTGTGCTAAACGTGTTATCGACGATCGTTAGTAGTCCGTGACGTTTTGCAATCGCTGCTGCCTCTTGGATATCTGTAATTTTTAAAAGCGGATTCGTCGGCGTTTCAAGATAAATCGCTTTCGTATTTGGTTGAATATGCGCTTCAATATTTGCTAGGTTGCTCGTATCGACAAATGTCGATGCGATGCCAAGACGGTTCAACACTTTCGTCATGACGCGGTATGTGCCACCGTATACATCGTCAGTTAAAATGACGTGATCGCCGCTATTGAACAACATCATAACCGCTGTGATCGCCGCCATCCCCGAACTAAACGCAAAGCCAGCATATCCTTCTTCCACATCTTTAATAAGCTCCTCTAGTGCATGCCGCGTTGGATTGCCGGTACGTGAATATTCGTATCCTTTATGCACACCGACCGCTTCCTGTTTATACGTGCTCACTTGATAAATAGGAACTGATACCGCTCCTGTATGCTCATCTCCAGCAATGCCACCATGAATCAATTTCGTTTTTCTTCTCACGTTACATCCCGCCTTCGTAAATGTTTTTACTTAAATACCGTTCGCTACTATCTGGAAACACAACGACGATGTTCGTTCCTTCCTTCGCCTGTTCTGCTTCGAGTAAAGCGGCATGAAATGCAGCGCCTGATGAGCTGCCGACAAGCAATCCTTCTTTTTGCGCAAGCTCTTTGACGCGACGAAACGCATCATCATCTAAAATCGTATGGATGGCATCAAAGTAGCTTGTATCCATATATGGCGGTACAAATTCCATGCCGATCCCTTCGGTGCGATGCGGGCCTGGTTTTCCGCCGTTTAAAATGGATCCTTCTGGTTCAACAATGACCGTTTTAATTTGCGCATTTTTTTCTTTTAAAAATTGTGCCGTGCCCATAAACGTGCCGCCCGACCCAGCTCCTGCAACAAATACATCAATTTTTCCGTCTAACTGCTCCCAAATTTCTGGTCCGAGCGTTTTATAGTACGTACGTGGGTTCGCTGGATTTTCAAACTGTTGCGGGCAATAGGAGTTTGGAATTTCTGCAGCGAGCTCTTTCGCTTTGCGAATCGCTCCTTGCATTCCTTCGTGCGTTGGTGTATTGATGATCGTTGCGCCGAGTGCGCGCATCAGTTGTTGTTTTTCGATGCTAAATTTTTCTGGCACACAAAAAATGACGCGAATGTTTTTCCCGATTGCAGCAAGCGCAAGACCGATCCCTGTATTGCCTGCCGTCGGCTCGATAATCGTTCCACCTTCTTTTAACTTTCCTGTCGCTAGCGCGTCGTTTAACAATTCTTGTCCTAGACGATCTTTGACGCTTCCCCCCGGGTTTAAATATTCGAGTTTCGCAAATAGGCGCACGCCTTTTGGAAGCGGAAATTGCGTAATTTCAACGATTGGCGTATGGCCGATCAATTCATGCACGTTTTTCGCTACTTTCATGTTTTGACCTCCCAAAAGATGAAAAGAAGGAGAGGATGCCTCTCCCTATTTATTTAATTCATTCACCATCAATTGCACAAGTTCAGATGAGTGAAGAGCTGCTTTTTGTAAAAATTGTTCAAACGATACGTTCGACTCTTTACCTGCGATGTCTGATAATGCGCGAATGACGACAAACGGGACGTTAAATTGATGACATACTTGCGCAATCGCAGCAGCTTCCATTTCAACTGCATATAAGTCAGGGAATTGCGTGCGTACAAAATCGACGCGCGCTGGATCGTGCATAAATGAATCGCCTGTCGCGATTAATCCTTTTGCGACTTGAATGTCGCGAATGTGCGCTGCGCTCGTTTCGGCTGCTCGTATTAATCGTTCATCTGCGGCGTAGCGTGCTGGCATGCCTGGCACTTGGCCATATGCGTAACCAAATGCGGTAACATCCACATCATGATGAACAACTTCCGTCGAAATGACGATGTCTCCAACGTTTAATGATGGTGCAAAACCGCCAGCTGAACCTGTATTAATAACGACATCTGGCGCAAAACGTTCAAGCAAAATCGTTGTTGACATCGCTGCGTTTACTTTTCCAATGCCTGATTTTAATAAGACGACGTTCGCTCCGTCTAACGTGCCGCTATAGAAAGAACAATTTGCTACCGTCGTTTCCGTTCGATTAGCAATTTTTTCGCGCAAAATCGCCACTTCTTCTTCCATCGCTCCAATGATTGCTATGTTCATCGTTTCAACCTCTTTCGCTTATTGTTTGACAGCTTCCATCAACCAGACGAAACGATTCATTGGCGTAAATGTGACGGTAAAACCGTGCGTTGTAAACATATGCTCTAAGGCAGGAATTGTCGTGTAATATTCGCGCTGTAAGTCTTCCGCTAAATCGACAAATCCTTTTTGTTTCGCTTCTGCAATCATCGCCTCGTACGCTTCGCGGTTAATAAACGCTGTATCCGCAAACACTATTTTACCACCTTTACGAAGAAGTGTGCTATATTTGCCGATCGCTTCTTCTTTTTCTTGATCTGTTAAATGGTGAAAAGCATATGTGCTCACGATCGTATCGATCGGTTCATTTGGCAAAGGAAACTGTAAAAAGTCCCCGTCTTCAATCGTCACATGACCGAGTTTTTCTTTGGCGAGTTCACGCATCGGTGCAGACGGTTCAATGCCATATACGGTTTTATTCGCTTCAATTAGTTTTTTCGTTAAATTTCCTGTCCCAACACCAAACTCTAGAACAACGTTGCCGCTTTTTTCAACAACTGTATTTAAAATCGTCTCATATCCGTCAAATACGTCGCGATATTGTTCATCGTGCCCGTATACTGACGAATCGTACGATTGTGCCCAATTCTCAAAGATGTCTAAAAACTCACGTCCCATGATGTCACACTCCATTAAATATAATAATTCCTATAAGTATAGTATGAATTAAATGTACTACTGTTCTCAATCTACCACATTTTTTTTAGATGTTCAATGGAAATGTGTTAAACTACGTGTAGAGAGGAGGAAGACGATGATTACGTTTGATCTTATTCAAGATAAAGTAGAATTTTTCGAAGCGACGGACTTAGCGACGTTAGAGAAAAAAATTAATGACCAAATTGAACATAACAAAGCGATTATGCTGGAAGTACATCATGTTTCCTATCAAATGCAACTGCTCGAAAACGGGCAACGTCTTTATAGTGCCATGGTGCATTTTAAAGCAAAAAAATAGAGCGTCACGGACGGCGCTCTATTTCTTTTAATTGCTGCACTTTTGTTGGCTTCCACCCTTCATTTGTCACCCATTCGATAAACACTTTATAATGTTCTGTTTTATCTTTTTTGGAAACGGTAGCAACAGCGTGATTCGGGCTACCACCATTTCCGATAAACCAAACGATCAGATCAGAAGATGAAATGCCTGTCGCGTAGCTAATCGCATCAATCATTTCTTTCCAATCAACAGAGTTTTTCTCGTATGTTGTCACGTGTGGCTCTGATTGTGTTGTGCCGATCGGTTGCCATGACGGGTTCACAATTTCACGAATAACGTTTGAGTTTGGATCATCGACAACCGTTTCTTCAACGTTGTCGTTCGATTGTTGCTCATTTGTTTCTGTTTCCGTTTCAGATGGTTGCTCATCGTTTGGCGGCTCATTTGTCTCCACTTCAACCGGTTGTGGCGAAGCATTCGTTTCTTTTGTCGGTCGGTCGTTGGCGAACAACCATTTCCATCCGAAAAATAAAATAAGCGCAAACACAATCGCAATGAACGTATTTAATAAGCGATTTACTTTTCTTTGTTTTGAACGTTTCGCAAAACGGCTGCTCACTCTTCATACCTTCCTTTCTGTTCCAACTCATATGTTGCGCGAACGATGTCAGCAAAAATGGCATTCGTGACTGAGGCAGATGACGTTGTCTCTAATTGTACCACAACGAGTGCATATTTTGGACGGTCAGCTGGAAAATAACCTGCAAACCATTTGTTCACTACGTCTTTTTTTCCTGTTTGCGCTGTTCCTGATTTTCCTGCGACGGCATATGGCAATGATTGAAACGAACGGCCAGTCCCTTCCGGATGCGTCACAACGAGTTGCAATAGCTCTTGTAGTTTGTCGATTGTCTCTTTCTGCAATGAATCGGTTGTTAGCCGCTTCTCGTCAAATGCGAAAAACGTTGTGCCGTTTTTATACATCATTTTTTTAGTGATGCGCACTTGTTTTGCCTCACCGCCGCGAGCAATCGTTGCCATCATATTTGCCACCGCCAGCGGTGAGACGCGGACATCCTTTTGACCGATTGACGTTTGAGCAACAGCAAGCGGAATATGTTTATCCCGTTCATCTCCCCAAATGTTCCCTTTTTTCTCTTCACGAAGCGGGCGAAACGATTGAAAATGATATACATCTCCTTCCCAACCTACGCGCGGAAGCAAACCGAGCTTTCGAGCATATACATCAAACATATTTTCGTCTATCGCAATGAGCTGTTTTCCTAGCTCTCCAAACGTTCGATTGCAACTAATCGCAAAGCTATCTTCAAACGTGCGCATCCCTTTCTTTTTTTCTTCTTGCTCACCGTTAATTTTTTGATCACAGTTAAACGTCTGTCCGTGAATGAGTCCATGTTCAAGCGCAGCAGCTGCAACGACAATTTTAAAAACAGATCCCGGCACTTGAGGAAGAAGCGCCTTATTTTCCATCGCTCCATCTTTGTACGGATCTCGTTCATCAATGGTGGGAGCGCTCGCTAACACAACAACATCATTCGTTTCGACATCAAGCAAAACGACAGCCCCTTTTTCCATTCCATGTTGTGCAACGATTTGCTCAACACGTTGTTGCAGAGTACGATCAATCGTCGTTTGTACCGTAATCGGATAAAACGGATTCGCCTGCTCTGTATATTTCACATCCATGCCAAACAACGGCTCACCACGGGCGTCTACGTGATACAGTAGCTTCGTCTCCTCGTCAGGAATTAAAAATTCATCAAATGAACTTTGTAAGCCAGACACCCCTATTTTTGTTTTTGGAGATAAGTTTCGATCCGCATAACGTTCTTTTAACACCTTTTCATTTTCTCCAAGTAAACCGATGACGTGTTGCGCATATTTTTGTTTGAGTTCGTACTGTTTATGAACGGCAATCACACCTGGGATGCGCAAATCATTAATCCGTTCCATTTGCCACGATTGTAGTTGAATCGGCTGTTGACCATCATGTAAAATGATCGGACCTTTTGCTTCTTCTAGCTGTCGTTTCATTGTTTCTTTTGGCACGGAAACGATCGCAGCAATTTCATCGATTGGCCAATCCATTTTTTTTAAAAAAGGAAATAAAACGAGCGTTGGGATATATTCATATGTAAGCGGGTCACCGTTTCGATCGACGAATACGCCGCGTCCATCGTCGATCACGAGCTGTTCGGTGCGCTGAGCGACGCTCGCTTCAATTAAGTTTATCCCGTGAAACGACTCGGTGCTCACAAGTTGTAATTGAACGAGTCGACCGATCAAACCGAATATGGCTAGTTGAATTATCGTTAATATAATGACCATTCGTTTTTTTACCATAAAAAACACCTCGTCTTCATTGTCGACGAGGTGATGTATTTTAAAACCTATTTGACTGCAATGATTTTGACAACCATGTCGCCGCCAGGTGTATGAACGGTTACTTCTTCACCAACGCGACGACCGATAAGCGATTTGGCAATTGGAGAGTCGTTTGAAATTTTCCCTTCGAACGGATCTGCTTCTGCACTACCGACGATCGTATACGATTCTTCTTCGCCATCCGGAAGTTCGACAAATGTGACTGTTCTTCCAAGCGATACGATGTCTGTGCTTTCTAAATCTTCTTCGATAATTTTCGCATTGCGAATCATATTTTCGAGCATTTGAATGCGTGACTCCACGAACGCTTGCTCATCTTTTGCCGCATCGTACTCCGAGTTTTCCGATAAATCCCCAAAGCTGCGCGCAATTTGAATGCGCTCAACGACTTCTTTTCGCTTGACTGTTTTTAAATATTCAAGTTCTTGCTCGAGTTTCTCCTTCCCAGCTTTCGTCATTGGGTATTCCTTTTCCATTGACATGTCATTCACTCCTTTTTATTTATGTATGGAAAATGTACGAACGAGCAGTTCGTACAAAAGACAAAAAGTTTACATATTATCTATGCTATGGTATTACAAAATAGAATTTTGTTCAAGAATCGTTTGAATTTTTGTAACCATTAAATCGATAGCAACGTGATTATGGCCGCCTTCTGGGATGATAATGTCGGCATACCGTTTCGTCGGTTCAATAAATTGATTGTGCATTGGACGCACGACGTTTACATATTGCTCGATGACTGATTCAAGCGTGCGTCCACGCTCTTTAATGTCGCGCAATAGGCGACGAATGATGCGAATGTCAGCATCTGTATCAACGTACACTTTAATATCCATTAAGTTGCGCAATCGTTCGTCTTCTAATACAAGAATACCTTCTAAAATGATGACATCTTTCGGCTCGACGCGAATGACTTCATTTGAACGCGTATGAAGCGTGTAGTCGTATACAGGTTTATCAATCGGCTCATAATTCAACAATTTATGAATATGTTCAATAAGCAAATCATTGTCAAAAGCGAGCGGATGATCGTAATTTGTTTTTAATCGTTCTTCAAACGGTAAATGACTTTGATCTTTATAATAAAAATCTTGTTCAAGCATTAAAATGGAATGTCCTTGAAAATGTTCATAAATCGCTTTTGTAACGGTCGTTTTCCCCGAACCAGAGCCGCCTGCGACTCCGATGACAACCGGTTTCTTCCTCATGTTAGTGCCCCTTTCTCATCATGTTGTATGGGAAAACTTCTCGATCGACTTTAAAACGAACAATTTGGAGCGGATGACGAGCCGCATCGAGCTCGTTCCCTTCTTCATCCCAAATGTTTTCAATGACTTGTGTAAAGTTTTCAATTTCAGGTCCGAAAAATTCGACTTCATCGCCTGGCTTAAAGAAGTTGCGTTGTTGCAACGTCACGATGCCCGTTTCTTTATCATAGTCAAGCACAAGTCCGACGAAATCGTACGTCGTTTTTTTGCTATGAACGCCAAACATTTGCTCTTTATAGCCTGGAACACCTTCAAAAAAGGCTGGCGCGGTGTCACGATTCGCACATTTATCAAGCTCATCTAGCCACTCTTTACGAATGACGAAATTGTCAGGGTCAGCGCAGTACGCATCAATGACTTTGCGATACACGCTAACGACAGTTGCAACGTAGTGAATGGACTTCATGCGTCCTTCGATTTTTAAACTATCAATACCGAGCTCAATCATTTTTGGAATCGATTGAATTAAGTTTAAATCTTTCGGGCTCATCGCAAACGGATCGTCTTCTTTGTCAAATAATGCGACCGCTTGATCGCCTTCAAGCTTGTACAAATCGTAATCCCAGCGACACGACTGACAACAGCCCCCACGGTTAGAATCGCGCGCCGTCATATGGTTGCTTAATACACAGCGACCAGAATATGCAATACACATTGCACCGTGAATAAATGTTTCGATTTCAATATCGACTTTTTCTTTAATTTCGCGAATTTCTTCCGCGCTCGTTTCGCGTGCTAAAACAACACGCTCAAGCCCTTCTTCTTTCCAAAATTGCACCGCTTTCCAGTTTGTAAGCGACTGTTGGGTACTTAAATGCACTTCTAATTTCGGTGCAACGCGACGTGCGGTTTCAATAATGAGCGGATCAGCGACGATAATGCCATGCACGCCAACACGCTCTAAACCGCGCAAATAATCTTCAAGCCCCGGAATGTTTTCATTGTGAGCGTAAATGTTTGTCGTCACGTAAATTTTCGCGCCATATTTTTTCGCAAATTGCACACCTTCCGCCATTTCTTCGAGCGTAAAGTTGTCGGCATTTGAGCGAAGACCGTACTCTTGTCCGCCGATAAAGACCGCGTCTGCTCCATAATGTACAGCTACTTTCAACTTCTCTAAGTTGCCAGCGGGCGCAAGCAACTCTGGTTTTTTCACAATGACGCGCTTGCCATTGATCATTTGTGATATGCTCATGAAGGCTCCCTCCTTTTCGTTTAATATACCGTTTCTTTAAAGAAAAAGCCGGTGTCTAACGGGCGATGTGTCGGCTGAATCGCTTCAATGCGCGCAAGCAGTTCACCTTTTTCCTCTTCGTATTGCTCGCGATTTTCTGCACATAAATCAATGGCGCGACGATATAATTTCGTTACTTCTGTAATATAATCGGGCTCATGAAGGACGCCGTCAATTTTAAAGCTATCGATTTCGGCGTCAATCATGTCTTCAAGTTCATCAATAATGCAAATATCATTAGGGCTCATAATGTGCGTACCGTTTTCATCTTCGAAAATCGGATATTTGTTGTCGCGTTCTTTGTCGTACAAAAAGAGCCCTTTTGCGTATTTCATTTGTTGAATTTCCATAAACTTGCCTTGATATTCGAAATAGTTACCGATGAGGGAACGTTTCGATTGGAACATGCATGTCATTCCATGTACTTGCACTTCAATTTCCACTTCCGCATGATTTTTAATATCAATGATTTCTTCCATATTCAACTCGCGAGCAAGAACGGCACGTTTTGCTCCTTTTCGTCCCCAATAGTTGCAAGCGTACCAGTTTGTCGCTGTCGTTTCTGTATTCCAATGAAGTTTCATATGCGGTGCTACTTCCCGTACCGTCATTAAGACAGCTGGATCGCCAAACACGATCGCATCGACTTGTTGCTCTGCTAAAAAGCGGACATAGTCGCTCAGTTCATCAACTTTGTCATTATGAAAAAGTGCGTTCATTGCCACATATACACGTACATCGTTTTTTCGAGCGACTTGCATCGCATCGATCACATCTTGACGTGAAAACTCACCTGCTAAACGCAAGCCGTACCGTTGTTCACCAATGATGACGGCATTCGCTCCTGCTTGTGCGAGTTGTTCAATATGCGCCACGCTCGTTGGCGTAACAAGCAATTCTGGTTTTTTCATTCTATTCACCTCGTTTTCTCGATATCGCCATTCCGTCACCGATCGGAATGATGACTGTCTCATAGCGCGGATGCGCCATCAGCCATTCGTTATATGCTTGAATTTTTTTGATAAGCTGACGAATGCGTTTTTGTTCAATCGGTTCGTTTGTTGCTACAAGCCCTTTGAATAGTACGTTATCCGTTATAATAATTCCTCGCTCGCTTAATAGCGGCTCGTACAACTCAAAAAAGCGGCGATATTGTCCTTTTGCCGCGTCAATAAACAATACATCAAACGGAGCATGTTTTTTTACTTCATCGCTTATATGAAGCGCATCGCCAAACAATAACGTCATTTGCGCTTTTGTATTCGTTTGTTCTGCATAAACGAGCGCTTGTTTATAGCGCTTTTCATCTCGTTCAATCGTGACAATGTGCGCATTTGGCAACGCTTTTGCCATGCGTATAGCTGAGTATCCGATCGCGGTGCCAATTTCTAAAATGCGCGTCGGTTGAACAAGTTTTAAAATGTGCAACATCGTTTCGATGCCGAGCGCATCCATAATCGGCACATGATGTTCATGCGCATATTGTTCCATCGCTACGATCGCTTCTTCTTTTTTGGTAGTAATCGTTCTAAATAATGAATCATTTCCTCATTTACCAACGAACTGTCCTCCTCGCAAAAACAAGAGTTCAAACGAATTGAACTCTTGTTTCATCACGATCCATAACTTTATATATACTACCATAAATCAAAACAAAAAGCGAACGTTTTATTGCTTTCCGATATATTTTGCCTTTTCACGATTATGTTCGTCAAGTGTTTTTGTAAAAATGACATCTCCCGCTGGCGTCGCTAAAAAGTAAAAATAGTCCGTCTCCGCTGGATGAAGCGCAGCATGGATCGACATCTCGCCGGCATTTGCAATGGGTCCCGGTGGAAGCCCTGTATACATGTACGTATTATACGGGGAATTCACTTCTAAATCTTTATAATATACACGTTGTTTATGTTTTCCGAGCGCATATAAAACAGTTGGGTCTGTTTGTAATGGCATACCTTTTTCTAATCGATTGTAAAACACGCTTGCGATTTTCTCACGATCCGCCTTTTCCGTTGCTTCTTCTTCAATAAGTGATGCCATCGTTAGTAATTGATGAACGGTCAAGCCACGCGCTTCCATGTCTTCTGTATATTTTGCTAATACTTCTTCCGTTTTCGCGACCATGGTTTCAATCATTTCTTCAAGCGAAGGTTTTTCTTCTGTAAACGAATATGTCGCTGGGAATAAATAGCCTTCTAATGCATAACGAATGTTTTTATTGAAAATGTCGGACGTCAAAACAGAAGGATATTTTTTCACTAACTCCTCGATATACGAACGGTTTGTTAGTTTTCCCATAATCTCTTCGGTCGAATAGCCTGTTTTTTGGGAAATAATTGTCGCAATTTGTGTCAGTTGTTTTCCTTCTGGAATCGTGATTTTTAATTTCGCTTCTTTCACAATTTTACCTGTTTTTAATTGTTGTACGATTTGCTCTAACGTCATCGCTTTTGTAAACGTATAATTGCCCGCTTGAAAATCCGCATGGTTTTTAAATTTCACATAGTAGCGAAAAATCGTAGCATCTTTCACGACACCGTGCTTCTCTAACGTTTGCCCAATTGTCGATACAGATGAACCAATCGGAATTTCAACTTGAATCGGCGTTTTGTCGTTCGGATCAACTGGTTGCAAGGCAGAACGAATATATACAAATAAGCCGATACATGCGGCAATTATCAACAATAACAAAGGTGCAGTAATATATAAGACAATTTTTCGCACCGTCTTCGCTTCATGTTCTTGTAACATACGTCATCCTCCCCTCACTTTTGACATTATACTACAAAGAACAACATGACATAAATAAAAAAGAAGCTGACGCGCAGTCAGCCTCTTATTCTTCTTCCTCTTCACCGAGAAATGTGTTTAGCATTTCTTCAATCATATCCCATTCTTCTTCTGTTTCGATCGGCTGCAATTCTCCTGCCTGCCCATCTTCTCCTGGGATAAAAGAAGATGCATGAATTTCAATTTCTTCGTTGTCATCTTCTTCTGCACCGATTGGGTAGTACAAGACGTAAGATTTTCCGAACTCTTCAGATTCAAATGTAAATAGTACTTCGCAAAGTTGTTCGTTGCCGTCTTCGTCAACGACTGTAATGTGTTTTTCACCGTGTTCCATCATGTTCACCTCAATTGTTTATGGTCCAAATAAGATTGTAAAATCATCACCGCAGCCATTTTGTCGATCACTTTTTTGCGTTTTTTTCGACTAACGTCCGCAGCGATTAACATTCGTTCTGCCGCCATGGTGGACAGTCTTTCATCCCACAAGACGACAGGAAGTGAAAACGTTTGTTTCACTTGTTCGGCAAAGCGTTGTGTCGCCTCGCCGCGCGGTCCAATTGTGCCATTCATATTTTTCGGAAACCCGACAACGATTTCTTCGACCGCATATTGCTCGATCAATTGCCGCAAACGGTCAAAACCATATTCACCATGTTCTTCATCGATGCGAATCGTCTCGATGCCTTGAGCGGTCCATCCTAATTCGTCGCTTACGGCAACGCCAAGCGTTTTCGTTCCAAAGTCTAATCCTAAAATGCGCATGTGTCTATTCCTCACGATGTGTTCGTAAATAGAATTTCACTAATTCTTCAATTAATTCGTCGCGATCGACTTTGCGAATCATGTTTCTGGCATCTTTATGACGAGGGATGTAAGCTGGATCACCAGACAATAAGTAGCCGACAATTTGGTTAATCGGGTTATACCCTTTTTCCTGTAATGCGTCGTATACGGCAAGCAATACTTCCCGAACATCGACGTCCATCGGTTCTTCCGAGAAGTTAAATTGCATTGTGTTATCAAACGAACTCACCGTTTTTTTGCACCCCACTCTCACGTTCCACGAAATCTGGCATATCCATCCTTACATCCATTGTACACGATTTCCACCGTTTATTAAACAGATTTTACCCACTGTTCGACAAATTTAAGTGCTTCATCTACTTTATTCGCATCTTTTCCGCCAGCTTGTGCCATATCCGCTCGGCCACCGCCACCGCCGCCACAACGCGTCGCCACTTCTTTAATGAGTTTTCCAGCGTGATAACCGCGGTCGATTAAGTCGTTTGTGACACCAGCAATTAAGTTTACTTTATTTTGTTGTACAGAAGCAAGCACAATGATCGCTGAACCTAATTTTTGTTTTAAATCATCGACCATCGCACGTAAGCTGTTCATATCGGCGTTGTTCACTTTACTTGTGACAAGTGGAACACCGTTTACTTCTTTTACTTGGTTCACTAAATTTTCTGCTTCCATATGGCTTAAACGAGCAGCAAGCGATTCATTCTCACGTTGCAATTCGCGCATATCGTTCATGAGCGTATCGATGCGCGTTAACACATCTTTCGGATTCGTTTTTAATTTCTCCGCTACTTCTTTTAATAATGCAATTTGATCATTCATTAAACGATACGCAGCTTTTCCTGTAACTGCTTCAATCCGACGTGTACCTGCCCCAATGCCCGATTCAGAAACAATTTTAAACAAACCGATTTCTGCCGTATTTGTTACATGGCAACCACCGCAAAGCTCTAAGCTATAGTCGCCTACTTGCACGACGCGCACGATGTCACCATATTTTTCACCAAATAGCGCCATCGCTCCCATCGCCTTCGCTTCATCAAGCGGTTTATACTCAATCGCAACAGGGAGATTGCGCCAAATTTGCTCGTTAACGATCGCTTCAATTTGCTCGAGCTCTTCTTGCTTTACTTGACCGAAATGCGTAAAGTCAAAGCGTAAACGGTCAGGAGCAACAAGCGAACCAGCTTGGTTCACATGCACACCAAGTACATCTTTTAACGCTTGATGCAACAAATGCGTCGCTGTATGGTTTTTCACGATGTCGACGCGCGCTGCTTCATCGACATGTGCGATATATGTGCCGTTTGTTTGAATAACCCCTTGTTCGACGACGATGTGATGTAAATGTTGACCGTTCGGTGCTTTTTGGACATCTTTTACATACGCTTTTCCTGTTTCCCCTTCAATCCAACCGCGGTCAGCGATTTGTCCACCGCTTTCTGCATAAAACGGCGTTTCACGTAAAATCACTTGCGCTTCTTGTCCTTCGCTCACCTCGTTGACAAGTTGCCCGTCTTTTACGATTACTTCGACAACAGAAGAAATAGAAAGCTGGTCATAGCCGACAAACGTACTTTCTACTTTAATGTCGCCTAATACGCCACCTTGGACTTGCATCGAATCAACATCTTGACGTGCAGCACGTGCTCGTTCGCGCTGGCGCTCCATTTCACGCTCAAAACCAGCATGGTCGACTTTCATTCCTTCTTCTTCCGCATACTCTTCCGTTAATTCCACCGGAAAGCCGTATGTGTCGTACAAACGGAATACATCTTCGCCACTAATTGTATCGCTACCACGTTGTTTTTCTTTTTCAATGACGCTTGCTAAAATTGCAAGTCCTTCATTTAACGTTTCATGGAAGCGCTCTTCTTCATTTTTAATTACTTTTTGAATGAACGATGCTTTTTCTTTCACTTCCGGATAATAGTCGACCATAATTTCACCGACAACCGGAACGAGCTCATACATAAATGGACGTTGAATGTTTAATTGTTTCGCATAGCGAACGGCACGGCGCAATAAACGACGCAACACGTAACCGCGTCCTTCGTTCGATGGCAGCGCCCCGTCGCCAATCGCAAACGTGACCGTACGAATATGGTCGGCAATGACTTTAAATGCCACGTCTTTTTCGGCATCCGTGCGATATGTTTCCCCTGAAATTTGTTCAGTTGCACGAATGATTGGCATAAATAAATCGGTATCAAAGTTTGTCGGAACGTCTTGTAAAATCGAGCACATCCGCTCTAATCCCATGCCCGTATCAATGTTTTTCTTCGGAAGCGGTGTATATGTACCGTCAGGGTTATGGTTAAATTGGGAAAAGACGAGGTTCCATACTTCTAAATAACGTTCGTTTTCTCCACCCGGATATAATTCTGGATCGTTCGGGTCGTTGCCAAATTGTTCCCCGCGGTCGTAGAAAATTTCTGTGTTCGGACCGCTCGGACCTTCCCCGATATCCCAGAAGTTCCCTTCCAATCGAATAATGCGTTCTTCTGGCAATCCAATCTCGTTATGCCAAATGTCGAACGCTTCTTCATCTTCTGGATGAATTGTCACAGAAAGACGATTCGGATCAAAACCGATCCATTTTTCGCTCGTTAAAAACTCCCATGCCCAATGAATCGCTTCTCGTTTAAAGTAATCTCCAATCGAAAAGTTTCCGAGCATTTCAAAAAACGTATGGTGGCGTGCCGTTTTTCCGACGTTTTCAATGTCATTTGTACGAATGGATTTTTGCGCGTTACAAATGCGCGGATTATCGGGAATGACGCGACCATCAAAATATTTTTTCAACGTAGCAACACCGCTATTAATCCATAACAATGACGGGTCGTCAATTGGAATAAGCGATGCGCTCGGCTCAACGGCATGACCTTTTTCTTTAAAAAAGTCTAAAAACATTTGACGTACTTGAGCAGATGTTAGCTTTTTCACGTTTCCTTCCTCCCTTAAAAATATAAAAAACTCCCATCCCTGCTCAGGGACGAGAGCTTGCTCGCGGTACCACCCTGTTTATGGACAAAACGTCCATCACCTCAACCGCCGTAACGTGGCTTCGTCGGCAGGGTTTGCCTGCACTCAGGATTAGCGTTCTGTTACTCTTCATCTGGAATTTCTTTCAGCCACGGAAATTCCTCTCTGTGCGCCGAAAGCGCTTTAAGATGGGCTGTAACATACTCGATCCGTCATCGTTTTTGTATGTATTACTCTTGTGAAAATTATAGACAAGCCCCTTTTTTTTGTCAATTTGTTTTCAACGAGCGAATGTGCATAAATGTCGCCTTGGCAATTGCAACGATCGGAACAGCAACAATTAAACCGATGATGCCACCGATTTCTCCACCAACAAATAAGGAAAACATAATCATAAGCGGATGTAAATGTAAGCTTTTCCCTACAATAAGCGGGGATAAAATGTTTCCTTCAATAAACTGCAATAAAAAGACGATTCCGACAGTAAGAAGTAATTTGTTTACTGATACGGTTGCAGCAATAATCGCCGCTGGAATGGCGCCAATAATTGGTCCGAAATACGGGATGACATTTGTAACCCCGACGATTATGCCAAGCAAAAGCGGATATTTCATATCAATAAGCCAAAACGAAAGCGCAGCAACCGTTCCGATCAAGAAACAGACGAACAATTGTCCACGAATATATCCACCGAGCGTTTGATCCACGTCGTGTAAAAATTGCATACCTTTATAGCGCCATTTTTTCGGAGTCCATTCCCATGCTGCTTTTTTAATAAGCTCCACATCTTTTAACATGTAAAACGCAATGAAAGGAATAATAAAAAAGACGATGATTCGATTAATGAGTTGTTTCACTCCAATAATCGCACCTGTAACCGCCTCGCTAATAAATGATTCTACTTCAGTCATCATCGCCTCGATACGTTGATGAACATCATAAGGCCATGTGGCCGTTTCTTCATGAATATAATTCGTCCATTGTTCATACGTGCGAACAAACATCGGTAAGCTTTTATTTAAATCTTCTAGCTGGGCGATAAATAACGGTATCCCTTTATAAACAGCAAAACCGATCCCGCCAAAAAATAAAGTATAAATGGAAAGAATAGCAAGCGCTCTCGGCATGCCTCGCTTATGAACGTATTCAACAACAGGATGCAATAAGTATGTAATGAATGCGGCGATGAGAAAAGGGGTCATAATTTTAATAAATACATGTAAAAACGGCAGCCATACCGACTTAAGCTTTACAATAAAATATAAGCAAACTAAAATGAACAGCAACTTCGTTAAACGAACGAAAAAATGCAGATGTGAATGTTCCAAGACCATCCCTCCTTGTTATAGTGTTAGAATACAAAGGGAATGTTATACAAAAAAACGGCAACCTCAAATGAGATTGCCGTTTTTTCGTTACATAAATGGGCGCAACATTTGTTTGCCAACTTTTCGCACGTTGCGCATGTTCATGCCACCGTTTCGTTGCGCTAATTGGTATGCTGCTACTCCTGCACCGATCGCAATTAAAGAAGCGATTGTTCGATTCATCGTCATTCTCCTTTCATTACGAAAACAAAGTTCGTTCGTGTTCGCTAAACAAATCGTCAAGCGAGCTAAGCGTTCCGTCTTCTTCGACTTGATGCGTATAAATCATTCCTTTTTGAACGGTTAGCTCAATAAAGCAATTCCAGCAATAATACTGATTAACGCCGATTTTTCCTAAATCTTTACTTTGACAATTCGGACACTTTAACATAAAGGACACACTCCTCTTTATTTTTTCTTCTATCTTTGTCATTTTTTTACGTAAACATACGTCACGGAAAGAAGGAGCGTGCCAATATGTGTGTCCGTCATTATGTTACGTCATTTTCCATAAAGTCATACGGGGTAACACCTTCCATTCCGATGTTTGCATCTTCCATCGGAAGCAGCTGTTGCTCGTGCGAAATAGTATTTGTTAACACGGCTGTTGATTATCCAAAATTAGGCATACTCCTCCCATATATTCGGGCATACTCAAATAAGACAGCTGCCATCTCGGATTTCCATTCGAGAGGAAGTTGCCCAGAGAAAAAACGACGGACAAACGAAAGAAAGGTAAGGGACGAGGTTGTCCGTTTTTCCGTTCGATGATATAGCCATCTCAGTAACACATAAGCGATAAATGCCGCAAAAAGTTGGTTGTATACCGCATGCTCGTTGGTGCCAAATAAGGTCGGAACGTTTAGATATTGCTTGATCCATCGGAAAAACACTTCCACTGTCCAACGTTCTTGATACATCTCGGCAATCTTTTCCGCCGATGCCTCTAAGACGTTCGTGACCACATGGATTTCATGCTCGTTCGCATCCTGAAAGATCACGACGCGATGGCGCTTTTTGGAGCGACATTGTTTCGTTCCTAACCGGCAAGTAAAATCCGCCACAATAGAAGAAGAGGAGGAAGAAAGGCGCTTTAGGCTCTTTTTTTGATGGATCTCGACATTGTCTTTCATCCGAATCACAAACGGTTGCTTCTGTTCGACAAACCGATCGAGGCGTTCAATTTTAAAGTACGCTCGATCTTCGACAAGAACCGTTTGTACGTCTGTGAGCCGCTCTCCCACCGGTCCATCGTGGCGCAACCCTACGGTTTCTACGATGTCGCTCGGCATTTGTTGCTCAGGGGAATACGCGACGTGCATTTTCACTCCGGATCGTTCCCCATGATAGGGTGCCCATGTCAGGCGGTTTTTCCCCACGGTGACGGTCGTGGAGTCTACTATACGCAATGCTTTTGGAAAGCGAAGCGAACGGCGGGTTTGGCGATTGCACTTAGAAACAACCAAAGCAAATAAGCGCTTCATCACCTCGTACGGAACTTCTTTCGCTTTCTTAGAAACCGTCGAGTAATGAAACGTCGGCAATCCGTACATTTTCGCCACATCGGCACCATGACGGAAACTTTTCCATTCGTGAAGTGCCGCCAGCAGAAAAAAATCAACCAACGTGCGCACCGTAAACGTCCGCGAAGTGTCATGGTAGCCAACGGCTTCGGTAATCGACTGGAGATCTTCATCAGAAACAATTTTTTGCATCAAATTTGGGAGTGTGGTATGCTTGTGCATAGAGAGCACCTCCTAGGTTTGTTTGTGTTGTTACTTACATTCTACAGGAAAGGTGCTCTTTTTTCTATGTTTTTTATGGATATTACTGGTTAATCAACACGCCTGATTTGTTAATTTTTCGTACAATGTCGTTTGTCTCGTTCCGTCATCTGTTCGCATGACCCCAAGCTGGAACGCTTCTTCTTCACCGCATAAAATTAAATATTGCTTACTGCGCGTAATAGCTGTGTACAATAAATTGCGCCTTAACATGCGATAATAACTTTTTACAACAGGCAAAATGACGATCGGAAATTCGCTTCCTTGCGATTTATGAATCGAACAACAGTAGGCGTGCGTAATTTGATTCAATTCTTGTTTTGGGTATGTCACTTCGTTTCCATCAAACGAAACGACAACGAGATCTTGTTTTTCTACGTTTTCGTTGGCATAAAAAATTGCAACGATCTCACCGATGTCCCCATTAAACACATTTTCATCCGGCTGATTGACTAGCTGCAACACTTTATCGCCTACGCGATAAACAACATCACCAAACGTAAGCTCTCGTTTATTATCCTGTTTTGGATTAAATAGCTGTTGCAACGTTTCGTTTAATCGATCAATTCCTGCATGACCACGATACATCGGCGCGAGCACTTGAACGTCTTTTGCGCGATATCCTTTTTGTTTTGCGTTTTCAGCTACTTTTTTTACGACGTCAACGACTTGTCCGCCCGTGCAACGAATAAATGAGCGGTCTTTTTGTGGAAACGTCAAATCGTGAGGGATGTTTCCATCTTTAATCGCATGAGCAAGGGAAATGATCGACGAACCTTCTGCCTGACGATAAATGTCTGTCAAGCGAACGGTCGGAATGACGTTTGCGCGAAGCAAGTCTTTCAGCACTTGTCCTGGTCCGACGGACGGCAATTGATCTTCATCGCCAACGAAAATGACTTGCATGGATGATGGAACAGACTTTAATAACTGATTCGCTAGCCACGTATCGACCATGGACATTTCATCGACAATTAACAACTTTCCGTTAATCGGTTCGTCTTCCCCGCGTTGAAACCCGTCACCACTCCAGCCGAGCAAACGATGAATCGTCATTGCCGGCAAACCTGTCGATTCCGTCATGCGCTTCGCTGCACGTCCGGTTGGAGCAGCAAGTAAAATCGGAAAAGGCTCGTCCGTATCATAGCTCGTCGGATCAAGCGACAGCCCATGCAATTTAGCGAACAAATGAACAATGCCGTTAATGACCGTCGTTTTTCCTGTCCCTGGTCCGCCTGTTAAAATAAACAACGGGGAACAAAGGGCTTGTTGAATCGCCTCTTTTTGTTTTTGCGAATATTGAATGTTTGCTTCTTCTTCCCATTCACCGAGCGCCAGTAAAAATTCCGCTTCAGAAAACGTAGTCATGCCCTTTTGCTCAAGCAGCCGCTTCACGTTTGACACGATACCTTTTTCTGCAAAATACAAGGAAGGGATGTAAAAACGATCTTCTTCCACAATTAGCTTTCCTTCTTCAGATAAATGGATCATTTCGCGGGAAATGCAAGCAACTTCAACGGCTTCTTGCCGTTTCGCCTCTAATAATTGTTTCACTTCTGTAAGGAGCTGTTCATACGTCATATACACATGTCCTTCTTGCATGCAATGTTGCTCCATGACGTATAAACAACCTGCCCGAATGCGATCCGGATGATTGCCCGAAATACCGAGCTGTAAGCCGAGATCATCAGCGCGACCAAATCCAATTCCTTCAACGTCTTCGACAAGTTGATATGGATTTGTGCGAATGATTTGTAACGTTTCATCTTTGTACACTTGATAAATTTTCATCGATAATTGAGGTCCAAACCCAAATTGCGATAAAGCAATCATAATTTGTTCTAATCCTTCATGTTCGCGCAACGTCTCATACAACTGCTTTGCTTTTGCTTTTGTTAGCTTCGGTACGTTCGCAAGCACATCGGGATCTTCTAATATTTTTGAAATCGCTCGCTCACCTAACGTTTCTACGATCGCGGCTGCTGTTTTTTTCCCGATTCCTTTAAACATGCCGCCCGATAAATATTGAATCACTCCTTCTTTCGTTTCAGGAAACTCTTTTCGAAAATGATCAACAACATATTGTTTTCCAAAGCGCGGATGTTCTTTAAATGCGCCGAAAAACGTATACGTATCATACTCACCGAGCAAAGGGAAATAGCCTGTCACAACAACGTCTTTTTCTATATGCGCTTCATTTGTTTCTTCCACGCGTACACGAATAACTGAATATAAATTGTCTTCGTTATGAAAAATGGTACCGACATGGACGCCTTTAATAAACGATCGTCCGTCTAAGTCTAACTGTTGTTGCAACGCCATCTCCCCCTTTGTTATTGCAATGCGCGTTCCATCAGCTTTTTCCCATGACCTGCTAACAAATGATCCGGTTGAATAGCCAGCGCCTTTTCAAACATCTCATATGCCGTTTTCGGATCGTCTTTGTATGCATATGCGACACCTAAATTGTAATACGCATCTGCATGTTGATCGTTTAAATGAATCGTCCGTTCAAAATATGTCATCGCCTCATCCACGAACTGTAGTTGTGCAAAACAAAGCCCGAGCTGAAATGTCGCTTCGACATCGCGCTCGTTTAATTCTACTGCCCGCTGAAAATATGGTAGCGCTAAACGTGGTTGCTCTAAGTACATAAGCGACATGCCAAGCATAAAAAACACATCGCCATCTGCTAATCCGACTCGAATCGCCCGTTCAAATTGTTCTTTCGCTCGTTCAAATTGTTGGCGATTGTAATAAATGGATCCGAGTCCGTAATAAGCGGTCGCTGCTTTTTCATCAAGTTCAAGTGCTTTATGGAAAAAGCGAATCGCTTTTTCTTCTTCACCGACAGCTGCTAATACGTTTCCAAAATTAATGTAGCCAACAGGATCGTTCGGTTGTCGTTCAATCGCTTCATGAAAACATTTAACCGCTTCTTCATATTGTCCTTGCTGCATATATTGAATGCCTTGTGCGTTGTAATCCATCGCCATCACCTCATATGCATATTATAACAAAAAAGCCTTCAACTCGTCTGTTGAGTTGAAGGTTAGCCAACGTATGTCAATCTTTCACCGTTGCGAAAGACTTGATCGATCGTTCCGCCACCGAGACATTGTTCACCGTTGTAGAAAACGACCGCTTGCCCCGGCGTAACTGCGCGTACGCGTTGGCTAAATGATACGCGTGCCGTCGTTTCATCAATCATTTCTACTGTCACCGGTACATCTGGTTGACGATAACGGAATTTCGCTGTACAAGCAATCGGTTCATTCGGTTTTCGATCGCTGACCCAATTGACGTTCGTTGCAATAATTGCATCAGAATAAAGCAATTCGTTATCAAATCCTTGTGCAACGTATAAAATGTTGTCTTTTAAATTTTTCCCAACAACGAACCAAGGCTCTCCGCTACCACCAATACCAAGTCCGTGGCGTTGTCCGATCGTATAGTACATTAAGCCATCGTGCGTACCTTTTACTTCTCCATCGAGCGTTTGCATCTCGCCCGGCTGTGCAGGTAAATAATTGCTTAAAAACTGTTTAAAATTGCGTTCACCGATAAAACAAATGCCGGTACTATCTTTTTTTCCTGCTGTCGCAAGTCCCGCTTCTTTGGCGATTTCACGCACTTTGGACTTTTGTAATTCGCCGATTGGAAACAACACTTTCGATAATTGGGCTTGTCCGAGCTGATTTAAAAAATACGTTTGATCTTTATTTGCATCTAACCCGCGCAACAATTGGTATTCTCCATCGCGATAGGCAACGCGGGCATAATGTCCTGTCGCTAAATAGTCCGCTCCGAGCGCCATCGCATGTTCTAAAAATGCTTTAAACTTAATTTCTTTATTGCACATCACATCTGGATTTGGCGTACGCCCTGCTTTATATTCGTCTAAAAAGTACGTAAATACTTTTTCCCAGTATTGCTTTTCGAAGTTGACCGCATAATACGGAATACCAATTTGGTTGCACACACGCACAACATCTTCGTAATCTTCCGTTGCGGTACATACCCCGTTTTCGTCGGTGTCGTCCCAGTTTTTCATAAAAATGCCGATGACATCGTACCCTTGTTGTTTTAATAAAAGGGCGGCAACAGATGAGTCGACCCCACCAGACATTCCAACAACAACTCTCGCCATTATTTTCCCTCCTTTCACGCTTTTGTTAGCCGTTTTACAATTTTGGCAATATCATATGCTGCTCGTTCGACTTGTTCCAACGTATTTCCATATCCAAAGCTAAAACGAACAGAAGAACGAATGCGATCCGATTCATTTCCGTACATCGCCACTAACACATGTGACGGATCAATGGAGCCAGCCGTACACGCCGAGCCGCTTGAGGCGGCAATGCCCGCTAAATCTAAATTGACAAGCAATGCTTCTACATTTGTTCCGAAAAACGCCACATTTAATACATGTGGCAAACGATTTGTTTCATGACCGTTCACCGCGTAATCAATGCCTTCTCGTTCAAATGTCGTCAACATGATACGTTGAAACTGTTCATATAACGCTCGTTTTTCAGACATCGTTTGTTGTGCGAGTTCAGCTGCTTTTTGCAATCCGACAATACCGGGTACGTTTTCTGTCCCTGCACGTCGTTTTCTTTCTTGTTCTCCGCCGTATATGTGTGGCGTCAGACGAACCCCTTCACGCACATATAAAAAGCCGACTCCTTTTGGTCCGTTAATTTTATGGCTAGATACGGAAAGTGAATCGATGCCGAGTTCGTGCACATCAATCGGAACGAGACCATACGCTTGTACTGCATCTGTATGAAAATACACATCGTGGTCACGAAGCAATTGACCAATATCATGAATTGGTTGCAACACACCTGTTTCGTTGTTGCCAAACATGATAGAGACAAGAACCGTATCGTCGCGCAAAGCGCTTTTTAGCTGTTCAACAGAAATGATGCCATGCTCATCCACAGGTAAGTATGTCACATCAAACCCTTGTTTCTGTAAATATTTGCATGTTTTTAATACAGCATGATGTTCGACAGACGTTGTAATGATGTGTCGTCCTCTCTCGCGATTCGCCATTGCCACACCAATGATCGCTAAATTATCCGCCTCTGTTCCACCGCTTGTAAAAATGATTTCGTTCGCTTTTGCCCCAATCGTTTTAGCAATGGTCTCCCTCGCTTCATCAAGGGCACGTCGCGTTTCACGACCGAATGAATGAATGCTTGATGGGTTGCCAAAATATGTTGTCATGTAAGGTACCATTGCCTCCACAACTTGCGGATGAACAGGAGACGTTGCTGCGTGGTCTAAATAAATGCGCTCCAAATACATTCTCCTTTCCTAGATATAAAACATATATGCATCACCGTGGTCGTCGGTATGGCTTGCTAAGTCTTCAAGCGTTGTGCTATCTAACACTTCTTTTACCGCATCGCGAATGCGCATCCATAATTCACGTTTCGCTGGTTCTTCATCTTCTAGTTCTTCAACGACTTGAAGCGGCCCTTCCAACACACGAATAACATCGCCCGCAGTAATTTTTGATGGTTCATCTGCTAAAATGTAACCGCCATACGCTCCGCGAACGCTTTTCACCAAACCAGCGTTTCGCAATGGGGAAATGAGTTGTTCTAAATAGTGCTCCGACAAATTATTCGTTTGAGCGATCGATTTTAATGAAATCGGTCCCTCTCCATATCGTTTCGCCAACTCAATCATAATCGTTAAACCGTATCGACCTTTTGTAGATATTTTCAAACGAATCATCCCCTCATTCACTGTCAAAAGAAACACAAGCCATTATAACATAAAAATACGAAACAGAGGAACGTTACTGCTTTTTTCGTTCATTGAGCCGCTCATAGACGGAAGCGAGTTGCTTTTCTTCGCCGTTTTGTTTCGGTTGATAATATTGCACTCCGATTAAATCATCGGGCAAGTA